>CAYZVT010000194.1:0-8818 GCA_964481585.1 uncultured Pirellulales bacterium | reverse complement strand
CACGACACTGTCGAAGACGCTCGGCTGCGGGTCGGTGTCGAGTTGGACAAGAATTCTTTTCTTGCTCATGGTGGGCCTCCTCCGGCCGCGCGGCCGCGCCTCGCACGGCGGCGGTTAGCGCAGACAAAGCGTGAGTCAAAAAAAGCCCACGGGCGGTGACACCCGTAGGCTCTCGCGTCGAGCGATGGAAGCACTAGAAGCCGCGGAACGGATGAGCGGCTTCTTCTTTGCCCTTGAGCATTTCTTCGACCGTGGGCTTGTTGCTCATGGCGTTGGAAATGGCGTCTTTGGTGGCCTTGTAGTTGTACTCGTAAATTTTCTTATCGTCGTCGGCGGCCGGGTGGATGAACACGCCGCAGACGATCACCAGCTTCTCGGCGTCGGCCTGCGGAATCACGCCGTCGGCCACCGAGTCGGCCACTGCCTTGGCCACGGCGGCTTGCGCCGGGCCGAACATCTGCACGGCTTGCTTCATGCCTTTGATCGTGACCTTGGTGACCATGACCGTGGCCGGCTTGACCGCCAGATTCGGCGTCAGCACCGCCAGCAGATTGTTGTGCCCTTCGCTCTGGCGGGCCAGGGCGTTGGCGAACGCCACGCCGACCGGGCCTTCCTTGTCGCCGATCAGCAGGTCGATGTGAGCCACTTCATTGCCGTCGCCTGCCAGCGCCTCACCGATGTACATCGACATAGAATCCGTCTCCCTCTCAAACGCAAACCGCAGTTGGACCAGTGCGTAGCGAGATTTCGCCCCGCCGGGGGGCGACTGCGGGAGGCCGTCCGCCACGGACGACAGCCAGTCGCACTGATAAGTAGGTCTTTATAAGCTCTCGCTCCGGTCAGAGCCGAGAAGGGCAAAAATAGCAGAGTGCCAGTCAAAATCAAGCCGGGAGGCGGGGGAGGGGCGAAAAGGGCGTGAGCCTGCAGCCAACAGCCCGTCCCCTTCGGCCGCGTCCCCCGTTTTACCTCACGCTACAGGGTTGTCTTTACCTTGTGAGCGGGTATGTTGGGAGCCAATCGACGGCAAAGTCGCCGCAGCGCTCCCATCCTCGGCAGTCGGTAAAGGTGCGGGGGCGGGCGACCTTTCCACCGATCTCCCACCTTTTGCTGCGACCGCTGACTGCCCGGCGCGGCCCCACCCGCAAGGAGTGCCTCAATGGGTGTTCTTCTCTCCGCCATGCTGATGCTGGCCCCCGTTCTCGATCCGCCCGCCGGCTCCGACGAGCCAAAGCAAGCGGCCTTCGCGCTCTTCCCGATCGAGGCGCAACTCGCCGCCGCCACGAACGCAGAACGGGCACGCTACGGACTACAGCCCTTGGCAGTCGATCCGCAGCTGATTCAGTCGGCTCGCCAACACGCCTACTGGATGGCAAACAACCATGCGCTGCAACATACCAGCGCCGCAGTTGCGGAAAACATCGCCATGGGCCAGCGCAGCGCGGGCGAGGCGATTCAGTCCTGGATGACCTCCCCCGGGCACCGCGCCAACATGCTCAATCCCGGCTACCAGCGGCTCGGCGTTGCCGCCTACGTCGCCAGTGACGGCACGGTCTACTGGTGCCAGCAGTTTTTGCACTAGGCGCGCGCCGTGTAGTAGCTGTTAGCTATTAAGCTGTTAAGCTGTTAGCTATTAAGCTGTTAGCGCGTCCTTCCCGCGCAGGCGGGAAATCCAGATATTCGGGTTCTCCCCCAAGATTCCCGCCTGCGCGGGAATGACGGGCATTGCTGATCGCCGTCAGCTAAACAGCTAACAGCTTAATAGCTAACAGCTAAACAGCCGTCGCACCGTAGTTTGCCGGGCATGACGACGCCACTGCTGATCTTGGGTGCGAGTGTCCGCGCGGCCGCGCAGTCGGCCTTGCGTGCGGGGCTAGTGCCGCGGGCGGTCGATCTGTTTGGCGATGCCGACTTGCGCGCCTGCTGCGCGGCCGAGCGCGTCGAGGACTACCCTGACGATCTGCTCGCGGCCGCCACGGCGGCGCCGCCGTCGCCGTGGATGTATACCGGCGCGCTCGAAAATTACCCGGAGCTGGTCGAAGACCTCGCGGCGCGGCGACCACTGTGGGGCAATCGCGGCGAAACGCTCTGCCGCGTGCGCGACCCGCTAGAGCTGGCGCACGCGCTCGCGCGGCACGGCTTTGCCTATCCCGAGACGCGCTCCGCGCCGCCGGAAGACGGCGACCGTGGCCGCTGGCTCCGCAAGCCGCGCCGGTCGAGCGGGGGCATGGGCATCGCCTTCTGGGATGGCGGGCCGAGCGGAGCGGCGGCCGGCTACTGCTTTCAGCGCTATTGCGAAGGCACGCCCTGCGCCGCGATTTTTGTGGCATCGGCAGGTCGGGCCGCGCTGCTCGGCGTGACGGAGCAGCTTTGCGGCGCAGCCTGGGCCGGGGCCGCGCCGTTCCACTATTGCGGCTCGATCGGGCCGCTGCCGTTCTCGGATGCGGAGGAGAAAGAACTGGCTCGGCTGGGAAACGTCCTCAGCGCCGAGTTTGAACTAGCGGGCCTGTTTGGCGTCGATGGCATCCTCGCCGACGGCGTTTTTACGACCGTCGAAATCAATCCGCGTTACACCGCTTCGGTCGAAATCCTCGAACGCACGCTCGATGCACCCGCGCTTGCGCTGCACCGCGCCGCCTGCACCGGCGACTCTATCCAATGGCGGCCCCAGCCCCCGTCTCACCTAGCCGGCAAAGCGATTCTTTACGCCCGTCAAAAAATTCCGCCCCGCGACGAACTCTGCCGCCAGATACTCGCCGCCCAGCGCGGCCGCACGTGGCCCACCGTGGCTGACATTCCCGCCCCCGGCACCCCGATCGCAGCCCAAAGCCCCGTGCTCACGCTCTTTGCCGAAGGGAAAGCGCGGAGCAAAGTTGAGGCAGAGCTGAGGCAGGCCGTGCGAGAGTGGGAAGAACGGCTCGGTGGGTAAGGCGGAGGGCGGAAGGGGGAAAGAAAAAGCGGAAAGCGGAAAGCCGGGCTGATGCCGATGGCGGAAATCTTTCTGACCGCTGATCCCCAGCCCGGTCCTCCCCCTCACGCTTCCGGCTTCCAGTGGCGGCCGGCTAGTTGCGGCTGGTAGTTTTCTTGGCCGGCGAGGCGGGCGATTTCGTGGAGGAGGCGAACGGTGACTTGTTCCAGGGCCTCGCGGTCTTTGGCGCGGTCGTAGAAGTCGGAAACGTCGAGCAGCGGCCCGATCACAAGCCGGGCCTTGGCGGGCAGAAAGAGCGAGCCGTAGACGCTCTGCCCCATTGGCGAGCCGGTGATGTAGCAGGGAACGATCGGCACGCGGGCACGCAAGGCCACGAGCGCCGCGCCGGGGCGGCCGGGCAGAAGCAGTTCGTCGGTCGTGTTGATCCGCCCCTCGGGGAACATGCCGACCAACTCGCCCGACTGCGCGTAGCGGATAGCGAGCTTCGTGGCGGCAGTGTCGATGCCGCCGCGTCCGACGGGAATCGCTCGCACGGAACGGAATAGCCAAGAGAGCAGCGGATGCTCGCAGTACTCGCGCGCTACCATCAAATGCACGGTGCGGTCGGCGGCTACCTGGATAAACGCCTGATCGTAGGGGCCGCGATGGTTACAAACGACGACCGCCCCGGCGCGCGGCGGCAACGGCATTTGCCCGACGATCTCGACGCGCCACAGCCAGCGGGCTATCGTGCGGCCGAAGAGGAGCACGAGGTATTGCGGGAATGTGAAGCCCTTCCGCCGGGCGTTGTGCAGCGCCAAGGCCAGCAGAAAGACGCCCGTCGCCAGGAGCAGGAGCGCCGAAACGAGCTGGGTAGTCTCGCCGGACATGGGTTCACTCGCGGGCGGCCGACTCGGTGGCTGCGAGGGCGGGCGGGTTAGCACTGCCGAAAACGGCATGGTACATTGGCACGCTCCACGACGCCAACCGCAAAGACGAGGAGCCAATTTGCGATGCGCATCGGCGTAGTCAGCGACACGCACGGACAGATCGAATTTACCCGCGCCGCCGTGCGGATGCTCGAAAGCCTCGAAGTGGAGCACGTGCTGCACTGCGGCGACGTCGGCTCGATAGACATTGTGCCGCTCTTTGCACCCTGGCCGACGCATTTTGTCTTGGGCAATGTCGACTTCAACGCCCGCGAGCTTGCCGTGGCGATGGAAGCGGCAGGGCAGTTCAACCACGAGCGGTTCGGCCAGCTTAAGCTAGCCGGCAGGCGGATCGCGCTCCTGCACAGCGACGACGAGCCGCTCTTTCGCAAAACCTGCCGTAGCGGCCGGTGGGATCTCGTCTGCTACGGCCACACCCACCGCGCCGAGCAACACCACCAAGGCCCTACGCTCGTCCTCAACCCCGGCGCGCTCTACCGCGCCCGCCCGCACACGCTGGCGATTGTGGATTTGGCGGAGATGGAAGCGCATCACGTCGAGCTTTAGGCTAGGAGCTTCGGGCTACGAGGCTGGAGGCGCTTTCCGCCACGGCGTCCACGCCGTTAGCCACTCTGGCGGTACAAGGAAACGCCAGGCGCTCGGCGGATCGGGGACCGGGGCGCTCGATTAACCGCCTCCGCGGGAAAGACGTGCTTGCGCGGACAGGCCGGCAAAACTCCCGGGGGCTTCCGCTCCTCGCGGCGCGCCCCCGCCATGCGTTGCAGGACGTGCCGGCGCGGGAATGTCGTGTGCCGGAGCATCGCGGAGAAGCTCGGCTACGGCTCCGCGTGGTGCTCGTCTTGTGCGAACTCAAGTGTCACCGCCGCCACCGACTGCGGCGGCAGTTCAATCTGCAGCAGCAGCCGTTCCCCCGCGCGCTGCCAAGGGCAAGTCTCGCGCACCAACTGCGAGGCGATCTGGAGTTGCCCGACTTGCTGCGGCACGAGATACTCCGGCTCGCCCATCGCCTGCCAAGCGCGCTTCGCGTGCGCGTGCTGCTCGTCGATGCGTTCCATCTGCACCCGATGCGGAGCGGGGCAAGAGTCGAGCACCAGTTCGACCGCCACCGTCTCAATCGGCACCTCGGGCGGGGAATGATTGACGAGCAGCGCCGTGGCGGATCTCGGCTTGCGAACCACCCACGCGCGCGCCGTCTCGTGAGTTCCCTCGACCAGGAGCTTCTCCTCGCCCAACTGATGGAGCAGTCGAAAGGCGCGGTAGCTCGGCTTGGGTACGCCGTAGAGATTGACCAGCCCGAACCCGCCGTGAAACGGTTTTGTGGGAAAGCCCCGCTCGGCAAAAATATCGCTGAACGTCCAAAAGCTGTAACATTCCACCTGCCCCGCCGTTTCCAAAACCGTTTTGATGATAAATGCGGCGGCGTATGGCTCATCGTGCAGCTCGGCACCGGCTTCGGCGGCGCAGTTCCACTCGGTCACCAAGACCGGCACGCCACCGGCGCGAGCGCGGTTCCTGCGGTCCTGCTGCTCAAGCGCGCCGGCGTCCGAGGCGTTGCCCGCCACTTGGCATTCACTGCTCGACGAAGCCACGCGGCGGTCGTCGGGGTAGTGATGGGTGCTCACGAAATCGACAGGCGTTCCACGCCGCGCGCAGTCGCCGAGAAACGCTTCGATCCAGGCGTTTTTCGAGGTCGCGGGTCCGCCGACGCGAAACTGAGAGTCGATTGCCTTAATCGTTTCGGCAGTCGTCCGGTAGAGCGCGAAATAGTCTTCCTGGGTGCCCGACCAGAACTCCGGCTGGTTCGGCTCGTTCCAGACTTCAAAATACCAGTGCCGCAGTTCCTCGGTCCCGTAGCGGTCGACCAGATGCACGATCAAGCGCCGAATCAACTCGCGCCATGCTTCTTGGTCCGTCGGCGGAGTGACATTGGCGCGATAGGCGAAGACGGTTTGCTCGCCGGAGGCAATCGCGGTCGGCATGAAACTCAACTCGACGAACGGCCGCATGCCGATCGAGAGCAGAAAGTCGAAGATCCGGTCGATGTTAAAGAAGCAATAGTCAAGCTCTCCGGCGTTCCGCGTGAGCGTGTACAGATCGTCCGAGAGCAAGCCGTGAAAGCGGACGTGGCGGAACCCCAAATCGCCCCGGCAGGCATAAAGCTGAGTCTGCCAATCGGCGCGGAGCGTAAGCGGGGCGTACCCGCTTCCCACGGTGTGCTCCCAGAAGTGCGGCAGCGGCGTCGGCGGACCACGCAGATCGCAGCGAAAGGAAACCGCGCTGCCACGCCGCTTCTCGGCCATCGCTATCCGCACGGAGTTTTGGTTTGCCTCTGGCCACCGCAGACGCGGTGGTGTCATGGTCCTGGCGCGCATCACGATTAAGAGTAGCGTCTACGCCTTCTCCGGCGTGGACGCCGCAGGCGAACAGAAGATTCCCTCTGCCGCTACACTCGTCGGTCGCCGCCCCTCAACGGAACCTGCACGTGCTGTGCCAGGAGCATCAGAAGCGGCAGCGAAGTTCCGCCCGAGACGCCGGGCTGGCAGCAATGGCAGCGCGAACTCCACGCTCGGCCGGTGCGGCGACCAGGGAGCAGGACTGGACGAGCAGCAGAAATTCCCGGAATGGTAAGCCGGAACCCTCAGACCTAGAAAATTATCGCCGCGCTATTGGCCGCCCATTTTTTAGCGGGAGACGCCCTGCTCGCCGACGACGTACAGGGCCGGGTCGTCGATGATCCAGCCGGTCGACCAAGCCCGGCCGTTCTGCTGATTAAAGACATTGAAGTAAAAACTGTTGAACCGCAGGATGCGGAAGCTGTATGGGTAATGCGAAGCGATCCGGTCCCGCTCGGTCAGATCGTCGCTCCCCGGGCTGGCGTAGTAATGACAGCGGCCGTCGGGCGTGTAGCTCATGCCGATCGTCCACCAGCCGGTTTGCGTGATTTTCGGCCCCATGTAGTCGCCGCTTTCGCGGCCGCGAATCACCCAATGCGCGGCGGGCTGGCCGTCGCGGGTCAGGTTCGCCGGCGTGTACGAAATGAACATGCCCGGCCACGATTCTTCGCTCTTGCCGCGACGGGTGCCGACGACGCTCGTGCGGAGGGCGAACGTCGCTCCGCGCGTCTGTTGCCAACGATCGAACGGCGGCAGGTAGACCCGCACCACGCAGCTTGGCGTGCGCGAGACCGGCAAGTAGCCGCCGAGCCGCTGGCTGACGTTGAGCATCAGATCGTCTTGGTTCGCTTCTTCGGCCGCGCTGGTGTGGCCGGGGATGGCGGAAAAATAGGTCTGGATCAAGAGCGACTTTTCGCTCCCTTCGATTCCACCCTCGGGCGTCGGCACGATCTTGATGTGGTCCGGCTGTCCGCGATAGGCGCTCTCGTGCCAGCGGTCGTTTTTGGAAGCCCCGAGCGGCTGACGCAATTGGCCGTCGATGTGCCGGCTACTCTTCGGCTCGTTCGGCTCCCAAGCCCACTCGGGATCTTCGAAATCGTCCCCCACCTCGGCCAAATGCATGCCCGTGCCGGGCACGACCTGGGCCATCGTCGGAGCCGCCGCCAAGAGCAACAATGCGGCCGGGGCGAGCGCCACAATCCGAGACGAATATCGTAAAGCCATGCTGATAACGACCGGGGCTGAATGACTGCTCGGGCGCGAGGCGCCCGGCGAAAACGCGTATCCAATAGATGAAAACGGCTAGGCCGCGCGGCGGAACTTACGCGCCGTAACGCCCAACTGAGCTTCGTCCCAGCGGCGCAACGCCACGGCAGCCAAGTGTCCACCGAAGGCGACGGAAATTTTTAGCGCGTGCTCGAACTGGTAAGCACGTCCCACAAGCGGGATGCAGTCCAGATCACATTCCGGGTCCGGCTCGGTCAGATTCACCGTCGGCGGGGCAAAGCCATCGCGGAGCGCCAGCGCCGTGATCGCCAACTCCACGCTGCCGGCGGCATTGACCAGGTGGCCGAGCACGGCCTTGTTCGAGCTGAGACAAATCTTGTCCGCGGCGGAACCGAGCGCGCGGCGAATGCCGCGCGTTTCCATCACGTCGTTCTGCTCGGTGCCCGTGCCGTGGGCGTTGATATAAGCCAGATCGTGCGGCGCGAGCCGGGCGCGGCGCAGCGTGATCGCGATCAGTTCGGCAAGCGATCCGCTCTCGGCGTCGAGGCCCGTGACGTGGTGCGCCTCGGCGAGCGACTTGCCGGCGAGCACTTCGGCGTAAATCTTCGCACCGCGGCGCTGGGCGTGGCTGAGCCGTTCCAGAACGAACATCGCCGCCCCTTCGCCCATCACAAAGCCGTTGCGGCGGGCGTCGAATGGGCGGCAGGCCTGCGCGGGGTTGTCGTGGTAAGCGAGCACGCGCATCTGATGAAAGCCCGCGGCAAAGAGCGGGTGAATCGCTTCGCCGCTGCCGGCGAGCATCACATCGCTTTGCCCATCCTGAATGGCGCGGATCGCCGAGAGAATTTCGATCAGCCCGCTCGCGCAGGCGGTGGAGTGGCTGATGCGCGGCCCAAGCAGCCCATAACGGGAGGCGACTTGGGCACAGGTGCTATTGGGGAGCCACTGTTCATGCCAGGGTTTGTCGCGACAGGGCAGCAGTTCGTGCCGGCCGGCCTGCTCCACGATCCAGTCCAAATCGCCAATGTGGCCGCTAATCGCACAGCCGAAGCGTTCGGGGGCCGTCTGGGCGAGGACGCTGCCGCCGTCTTCGATCGCCTCCATCGCCGCATGCTGACACAGCGCGGTCACCTTTAGGCCTCCCGGCACTTCCGGCTCAAGATCGACCGGCGCCCCGACCAGCAGCCCATCGGGGATCGAGGGGATGCCCGTCAGACGCCGCATGCCGCTGCGGCCTTCACGGACGGCACGCCAGACGGTCTCTCGATCCCGTCCGACTGCGGCGATCATGCCGATGCCGGTGATGACAACGCGATCGTGTTGATCCGAACCTGCGCGCAACA
>CAYZVT010000193.1:0-8855 GCA_964481585.1 uncultured Pirellulales bacterium | reverse complement strand
CGTGCGGCGCTTTACGATGCGTTCGAGCAGTTCTCGTTTGCCGGTAGCGCCCCTGCCGCACTCGACACTTGGGCAAGCTATCTTCTCATGGCCCCAACGGGGCCGAACTCGACAGCCCAGGGCGCAGCCCTGGGAAACGGCTGGCGCAAGAGTAGAAGTGGTGAGAGCGCGCTGGAATTGAGGAAGGCCCAACGGGCCGTCACGCAAAGTTTCCATTCACGGAACTAGCGCCGGCAGTGGCGGCCCTTTGGGCCTTCCTTGGCGCTGTTGGTTTTTCTACAAATTGTCGCGTCCCGCTTCCCCAGGGCTGCGCCCTGGGCTGTCGAGCATCGCTCCGTTGGGGCGAGAAGGAGGCCACGGGCGCTACGCTTAACGGGAATGCGCCGCTACAGCTTCGGCGTCCGCTTGGGCTTTGGCTTGACGAGCATCTTGCGCTTGTCGTCCTGCGGATTGGCGTTGCCATCGCCGCCCATCCCCATCTTGCGGGCTTGCACGCCGGTGTGGATTTCTTTCCACTCCCAACCGAGCGACTGCTCCAGTTCGCGGGCAGCGAGCATCGCCCAGGGCGTGCCGGGATGCTCATCGACGACGCGCTGCAGATAGGTTTTCGCCGCCTTGGCTTGCTTTTCGAGCACGCTGCTGATCGTCACTTTGTCCGACGGTTCGAGCACCCAGGTGTCGTTCTTCTTGTTCTTGAACTTCATGCCCTGTTTGGCCTGGGCTAACAGTGAGTTGTAGGCATTCGTGCGGACCATGACGGCCAGCGTGCGGCCCATCGCCAGGTCGTAGCCGGCCTGCCAGCGCAAACCGGTCAGCTTAGCGCGGTCGCGTTCGCCCAGAGCGAGCGTCTGGTAGATCGCTTCAATGCGCGGGGCGAGCTTCGCCGCGTCCATCTGCGCTTCGGTGAGCAGGTTCGCCAGTTCGGCTTCGCCTTCCTTGGGAAACTTCAGCCGGGGCGAGTCCATCGGCGAAGCGGCGCTCTTCATGGCCGCCTCGACCAGTGCGTAGCGGGCTTTGTTGCTGTTGATCAGTTGCTTGTACTCGGCCACCGAAACGTAGTCCGGCGCGTAGCGGCGCATCACGTTCGGATCGAAGAAGTACGAGAAGTGAGCCGACAGTTCGGCCGTCTCATGCCGCCGCACCTCGCGGCCGGTGTTGCGGTTCGGATGCACGGCGAAGTACACGCCCCCGGTTTCGTAGCACAGCCGCGTCAGCGCGTAGGGACCGAAGCCCGAGTCGATCGCTTCATCGCGTTCCACGCCACTGAAAAATAGCTTCACCCGTTCCGGCAGGAACGACTCCGGCCCCTGATGGACCGGAATCCACTGCGCGGTCTGGTCGAACTCGGGATTGGGATCGACGTACTTGATTTCAACTTCTTTCCGTCCAAACGGCGCCGGCACGCCGACCACGTAGACCGGAATTTGATAGCGCCGGCAAAGGCCCACCGTCGGGTCGATGCCTTCCTGATCGTCCCCCGCCTCGTCGGTCAGAATGACGATCATCACGTTGCGGCGTTTCGATTCCTCAGCCATGCGGTAGGTCAACGATTTTTTGGCCGCCTCGGTGACGGCGCTAAAGACCCGCTCGATGCCGCTGGCGTCGTTCTTGATCGACGCGACCGCGCTTTTGATCTCGTCGAGGTTGTCGGTCGGCTCGGGCGTGAGCGTCTGGATGTCTTGCCCGAAGGCCATGACCGTCGTCAGCAGCGGCTTGTCGTCGTGCTTGGCAAAGGCGGGATCACCGGCCGCTCGGATCACGCCGAGTTCCTCATACACCTGATCGAAGCGATCGACGACCGCCTCGCGCTGCCGCTGAAGGCTGCCCGACTTGTCGAATAGCCAGACGACGAGCGTCTTGCGCTGTTCGAGCGAGAGCAGGATTTCGTGGGTGATGCGGTCGATCGCTCCGATGGCGCCGGTCGTGCCCACGCCGGTCGCCGCGCCGCGGACCATCATTTCGCTACTAACATTCGGCCCGACGGCAATCGTCGTGGGAGACTCCACGACGAGCGTCCCGACCTCGGCTTGAAGTTCTGGCGTTGGCACGTCGGAGACGTCCGACTTGATCGCCGCCATCGCCATCGCGGCTTGTTCGGCGTTGACGCTATTGGCCCCCATGTCTTCGGTGGTCTGTTCGGAGAAGTAAAACTCCTCGGGGAGCGTTTCGAGTTCCGGCTCCTCGACTTTTTCGATCGCCAACTGCAAGTCGGCATCGTTGCCGGTCAAAGCCAGGCCGGTCGCGGCCAGGATCACCAACAGCGCCACGTGCACGACCATACTGATGACCCATGCCGGAGTATCCCCATCGAAGGGCGTTTCTTCCTCGCCCGTCTGCTTCTGCCACCAGACTCTCAGCGGTTCCATCAGATTCATCCGGCATCTCCTGTCGGTCTTTTTTTGGCAGCGACTGTGGGGCAGGGCAAGCCCGGTCGTGCAGAAGCCTTATTTTGCGAAAAACGCAGCGAAAACGCAAGCTAGCGGCCCCCCGCCCGCAGGACACGGAGCACTCGCCGTAACGGTTATCGGCCGCACGAGGGGCAATTATTCCCCGCGGCGCTGGCGGCGTTTGGCAACAGGGCCGGCGGGGGGCGCGTTGTCCCGCCGCCAAACGGGGCGATCAGGAAAGTAGGGCGGGCTTGGCCCGCCGGGTCAGGCCGGCGACGAGAGCGTTTGTTGACCCGCCGCGCCAGGGGTCTTACCATGAAGGAACCTCTGGCAGCATCGCTATTTATCGCGTTCCTTTTCAGCCACGGCGGAACCGCTATGTCTTATCCTGCGACGCATGATTTTCTGCAACCTCTGTACCAGATTGGCCTTCGGGGCCGTCTTGCGCTGCTCCTGCTCCTGGCGGTTGTCGTCATCGGCGTCACGCCCCCTGGCGTGGCCGCGGCCGCCGAGGAGCAAACGAAGGCGGAGGAGGAAGAAAAGAAAATCCCCGAGCCGGAGCTGATCTCGCTTCCGACCAAAGACCGGCTCGACCTGAAAGCGACCTACTACGGCGGCACCGAGGGGAAGGACACGGTGCCGATCGTGATCCTGCATGACTACAAAGGCAACCGCAATGAGTTTCACGCCCTGGCAATGATGCTCCAGTCGCTCGGGCATGCGGTTCTGGTTCCCGACCTACGGGGACACGGCGACAGCACCCGTTTCCTCCCGGTCGGCACCGAGCGTCCGGCCGAAATCACCGCCGCGCGGATGCGTCGCGCGGCCGATTTTGCGGGCATCCGGCATGATCTGGAAGCACTGCGGAGCTTTTTGATCGACAAGAACAACGCCGGCGAGCTGAACCTGAACAAGCTCGGCGTAATCGGCTCCGGCATGGGAGCCACGATGGCGCTGAACTGGACGCTGCTCGACTGGAGCGCCCCGCCGCTGGCGACGGGCAAACAAGGCCAGGACGTGAAGGCACTAGTGCTGCTCTCGCCGGAGTGGAGCTTCAAGGGCATCTCGGTCGATCAGGCCCTGTCACACCCGGGCGTGCGGAGCGAAGTCTCGATGCTGATTTTCGTCGGCGCCGCCGTCAACTCGAAGTTGGAAGAAGCGCAGCGGATTCATCGCGTGCTTGAGCCGTACCATCCCGAGCCGCCGCCGGAGCGCGTCCGCCAGGACAAGGACCTGTTCCTGCAAGTGCTCCAAACGAACCTGCAGGGGACGAAGCTCATCACCGTGCGCGGCCTGGACGTGCCAGCCACGATCGCCCAATTCATCCAACTGCGGCTCGTCAACCAGCCGTATCCGTGGAGCGAACGCCAGACGCTCTTTGACTAACCGGGTGAGTATTCGCACAGCGGCCCCGCCACCCATCGCGGGAATGACGCTTTTCACGAGGCTCACTGCAAAGCAGTGGCTGGGTACTACATCTCCGGCGAGACCGGCACCAGCGGCCGCACGGGCATCGTGGGAGCGGCCGGCGCCGCTTGGCTCAGCGTCGAACTCGGCGTCTCGGGCGGGATCTTGAGTTGCACGCCGATCGGCAGCACGTCTGGTTCGGGGAGCACGTCGCGGTTCGCCTCGTAGATTTCGACGAAGCGATCGGCACTGCCCAGGTAGCGCAGCGCGAGCCGCGAAAGCGTGTCGCCGTCGACGACGCGATGGGTCCGCTGCCGCGCGACCGGATGGGTCGGCTCGATCGGCAGGGCCGTGTGCAGCGCGTCATCGAGCATCGCGGAATCGTGCCGCAGTGGTCGGCTGCCCGCCTGCGCGTCGCGCAGGTAATTGCCCGGCAATTCCGGCGGAACGAGTGCCGCTGGGCGTAAGGGCGCGGCGACGGCGGTCGGCACGGGCTGCGGAGTTGGCTCCCCCTTTGGCTCAGGCACCAGCGGCGCCACGCCTTCGCGCGGCGGCCCCAGATGGATCGCTCCCGGCTCGCGCAACTGAAGCCCCGGTCCGGCCGCTGCGCCCGGCAACGACGGCGCGGGCGGCTCGCTCGGCCGGCGGAACAACAGCGCCGTGCCGAATCCCACACTAAGCACGATCGCCACGATGAGAAGTTTGTTGCCGCGTCCCACGAGTCTTCACCCATTTTGGCAAGCGCCGCTGCTCGGCCGCGTAGCGGGTCGGGCTAGCGGGCCGGGAGTGGGATTTGAGAATCCCCCGCTTCCATCATCGGCGCGCTGCCCCCGGTTGCTTTACCCGCAGCAAAAAATCGCGGCCATTTGGCAGGGGTGGCGGGGGCGCACCGCCAAAGCGGAAGCCCCCGAAGGCCCACACTCCTTGCCGTCCTTCCCGCGCACGGGGGAGTCGAGACGGTGGACCGTGCGCTCTGGATTCCCGCCTGCGCGGGAAGGACGGGTTTCGTGCTCGACGGGGGCTTCCGCTGTCGCGGTGCGCCGTGCGCCACCCGTCGCTGTGTTGTAAACCAGAGCGGCCGCTTAGGCCCGCAACGGCTCGGCCGGAACGCGCTTCGGCTTCTCGCCTCCCGGCTGGCTCATCCAGAGCAAAATCGGCGAGGCGATGAAGATCGAACTGTACGTTCCGACTCCAATGCCGATCAGCAGCGAGAAGGCGAAGCCGTGAATTCCGGGACCGCCCCAAATATAAAGAATGATGACCACCAGCAACGTCGTGCCCGAGGTGAGCAACGTCCGGCTCAGCGTCTGATTGATGCTGGCATTGATCATCTCGGCGGTCAGGTGCGGGCTCTTGCCCCGCATCTCACGGATGCGGTCAAACACGACGATCGTGTCATTCAACGAGTAGCCAACCACCGTCAACAGCGCCGCCACGATCGAGAGGCTGATTTTGAATGGGTCGATCAACAGCGCCGCCGCCACGGGGTCGGCAAAGTCGACGAGATACTTGCTCAGAGCAAGCACGCCGAGCGTGATAACCACGTCATGCACCAGCGCCGCCACCGCCGCCAGTCCGTACATCACCCGCTGGAAGCGGAGCCAGATGTAGCCCACGATAATCAGCAAACTCGCAAATAGCGCGTAGCCGGCTTGCACCTGCGTATCGCCGGCGACCTGCGAGCCGATATTGCTCGTCGAGGGGAAGACGGTCATGGCTTCGATCCGCGTCTCCAGCGCGCCGAGCAACCGCGTGGTCTGCTCTGGCGGTAATTCAATCGTCAATTCCCATTCCCGCCACGCCACATCGCTGCCGCCGAGGTGCTCGGGGTTTTCCAGCGTGAAGGGGACTTCCGGCAATTCCAGTTCGGCCAGCAGATTTTGAATCACTTCCACCAGCGTGTCGTGCTTGATCGGCTCGCCAAACTGGAGCGTCGTCGTGCTCTTGAGTTCGCCCTCATCGCCGCCCAATCGGCTCGCGGCAGCGTCCGCCGGCGCATCGGCGGCTTGGGCCGGCAGCCCGGTTTGCTCTACCGGTTCGGGAGCAGCGGGAGCGTGCTCGGCTGCCTCGTCCGCCGCTGCTTGCTCGGGCGCGGCGGGGGATGCTTCCGGCGCGTCCGCCGGGGCAGCGTCCGGTGCGGCTTCTGCGTCCTGCAAAAGCGCCACCGGCTGCGTGTCCGAAAGCTGCAGTAGATGCCCGCCTGCCGCCGTCAGACGCGGCGGCTCGTAGCTGAGACGGTTGGTGAGGAGCCGCTCGCCGAACTGTTCGCGGAGCATTTGCTGCGCGATTTCGGCATGTTGGATCGAGGTGTCGATTTTGTACAGCTTGTCGTCCTCGCCGATGCCGACGACGGTGTACTCGATCGGCACGTTGATCTCGGCCAACTGCTGCTCGATGGGCGTCACGTCCGCCGCTCCGGTGCGAGCTTGCGCGGCGGCCACCTGCTCTTCCAGGCGGTCGGCCGCTTCGGCGACTTCGCTTCGTACTTCGCCCACCTCTTGCGGATCGTTGAAGGCCACGGTCACGGACGAGCCGCCGGTGAAGTCAATATCGAGCACCGTTTCGCCACGAACGACCACCCCCGTGATGCCGACCAGGATCATCAACAGCGACAGGGCCATCGCCGGACGGCGCTTGCCGAGGAAATCGTAGTGCGTGCTGCCGAGCAGTTGCATCATGCTCAGGCTGGTGATCCAACGTTTGCGTTCGGCGATGTCGAAGAGGAGCCGTCCCAAGAAGATGGCGGTGTACATGCTCATCAGGATGCCGAGGATCAACGTGACGGCAAAGCCTTTAATCTGATCGGTGCCAATCCAGTAGAGCACAATGGCCGTGATGAGCGTCGTCACGTTCGCATCGACAATCGTGGTCGTCGCGCGGCCAAAGCCGTTGCGAATCGCCATGCGGAGCGCGGCGCCGCGGCTGAGTTCTTCCCGAATCCGCTCATAGATCAGCACGTTGGCATCGACCGCCATCCCGATCGTGAGCACCAAACCGGCAATGCCCGGCAGCGTGAAGGCGGCGTTAATGAGAATCATCACCGCCAACAGCAGCACAAGATTGAAGAATAGGGCCAGACAGGCGACCGTGCCGGCGAAGAGGTGGTAGTAGATCACCATGAAAATCATCACGGCGATCAGCGAAGCACCCATCGCCCAAGCCCCGCTGCGAACCGTGTCCGCGCCAAGCGTGGGGCTAGTGATCTGTTCGCTGATCGGCGTTTCGTTCAGCGTCGCCGGCAAGCTACCGGCGTTGAGAATACTGACCAGAAACTCGACTTCGGGTTCGGTAAAATCGCCGCTGATTTCGCCGCGACCGCCGACGATCGGTTCGTTCAGCTGCGGAGCCGAGAGCAACGTCTCGTCGAGCACGATGCCCAAGAGGCGCTTGAAGCCGGTGGCCGGGTTGGGCGCATTCTCGGTCGTGAGTCCCGAAAATCTCCGATCGCCGAGACTATTGAAGTTGAACCCCACCGCCGGTCGGCCGCGCTGGTCGATCGTCTGGGCCGCGTTATCCAGATACTCGCCCGTGACGTTGTAATTGTCGAGCACCACCAGCACTTCCGTCTCGCCGCGTACGTTCTGGCGGGTAATGAAACCCTGGGTCTGTTGCGGGTCAAATTGTTCCTCGCTCAGCTTGACCCATTTGGCGCGGGGCGTGCCGCCGATCTCGACCACGTGCTCGTCGGTCTGTCGGGCGGCTTCGATCTCGGCCGCATGGTCTTGGGGGTTTGCCACGATGCGAAATTCGAGCATACCGGCCGTGGTGATCTTGTTCTTGACGAGTTCCACCTCGGCATCGTCGGCTTTGGGAATAATGATTTCCACTTGCCGTTCGCCATAGGGGCGAATCATGACTTCCTTCACGCCGCTGGGATTGATGCGGCGCGCCAGCGAGCCGATCAGCTTTTCCATTTCGACGTCGCCCTCGTAGTCGGGCGAGACTTCGTAGATCAGGTTAATGCCGCCACTGAGATCCGGCCCCAACTGCGGCGGCCAGCCGAAGTAGCAGACTACCGCTCCGGCCGTCAGTGTGAGCAGCGCCGTAGCGATCTTCCAGCCGTAGTCGGGCATCCGCAGCGAGCGGGCGAGCACGCCGCCGATCCACAGCGGCAGCCCAATCACCGCGATGACAATCGCTACGATCAACAGCCGCGACATGCCTTCGTCTTCGCCCCCTTCGCCTTCGGCCGCTGCCGCGCCACCAGCGGGCGTTTCCGCCTCAACCGGAGCGTCGCCCTCGGCCGGCGTTTCCGTTTCGGCCGGCACATCGAGCGGCAAGTCGCTCTCCGGCTCCGGTCCCTCGCCAAGCGGAGCCTCACCGGCTGGAACCTCGTCGGCAGGGGCGGGAACAGCCGGAAGCTCGTTCACCGGGGCCGTCTCGGCTGGCGCGGCCGCTTCGTCGGCTGCGCCCGTCGCAGTCTCAGGAGCAGCCGCTTCCTCGGTCGGCTCCGGGGCTGGCGCGGCATCCGCAGGTGACGCTTCATCGGTCGGCGCGGGAGTCTCGGCCGGCGCTTCGGTTGCCGGTGCGGCCACTGCATTGCTCGCGGCAGGAGCCGACTCGGCGACCGCCGGAGCCGCGGGATTCTCCTCTTGTGCAAGCGCCAATGCGCCGCCGCTCGCCAAGAGCACTAGCGCGCAGCTAACGACAGCCATCCAGTAGCGGAAAGACTTCATCCGGGACATCGTGTTCACTTTCACTTTCGACGAAAACATTTTGGATGGAGAAAGAGAGCCGCGGCGGTGGCATCGCCGAGCAGGATCGCGGGGGTTAGGCCTTGCTTTCTTCGTCCCCGGCCGTCAACACGCGGCCGATCGACCCGAAGGTGACGCGGATTTTAGTGTTGTTCGCTTCGTCCACTTTCAGCGTGACTTCGTCCGCCTCACGATTGACATTGGTCACCACGCCATAGACGCCGCCGAGCGTGATGATGCGGTCGTTCTTCTTCAAGCCCTCGAGCATCGACTTATGCTCTTTTTGCTTCTGCCGCTCGGGGCGAATCAGCATGAAGTAAAACAGCACGAAAATAATGATCAGAGCGGGCCACATCGAGCCGGGGCC
>CAYZVT010000192.1:0-8970 GCA_964481585.1 uncultured Pirellulales bacterium | reverse complement strand
GTCCAGATGCACCACGCCCCAGATCGCCAGCAGCGCGCCGGCGACGGCAGTGGTCAGACGGGAAGGGGATCGGGAGAACCGGGTCATCGCGAGCGTCCGCGTGCGCAGGGGAAATGGCTACTCGACGCCGTCAAGCAGGTCATCGAGTTTGTCTTCCAGCGGATTCTGGTCCAGCGGCGCTTCGCGGGCTTCGCTCATTTCCATCCGCTGGAGCGCCTCATGCTCACGCGACGGCGGCGCGGCGGGCGGGGCCGCTTGGGCATCGCCGGCACGGGCGGCGGTCGTAGCCGCTGCGTCGGGCGTCGCGGCAGCCGGCTCGGCCGCCGCAGCGGCGGGCTGGGCAGGCTGGGCGTGGGCCGTCTCGGTGTCGCGGAGCAGATAAGGAATGACCGTGAACACGACCAGCAGCACGGCACATCCGACCGTGGCGAGCACGAGGCTCCGCGTGAGCTGGCTCTGGGCGACGACGCCGAGCACCTCCTGGGTGCTCTTGCCGCGCAGTTGCGAGAGGAACTCGCGCAGCTCGCCGGCCGAAGCGGTCCCCTCGGTCTTGAGCCGCCGCAGGTCTTTGCCGAAGCCGCCGGGAGTGTTGGAAAGATTCATTCGCTTATCCTCAAAAGTTAGTAAAAGCCGCGCGTTCGCCGTGGACGCCTCCGAACCGCGCTACTTCGGCTCGGATTCAAGAATATGGACCAAATCGCCGCCCGCTTCGCTGATTGCCTCGATCACCGGCTCGAAGCGGAGGGCGGTCGATTCTTTGTGGACCTTCAACAGCACCGTGCGCTCGCCCGCCGGCGCATCGCCGAGGATCGCGCCGATGCTCGTGGCAAGCTGCGCTTCGCCGATCTGCTGGCCGTTGAGATACAGCTTGTCCTGGTTATCGACGACGACGCTGACGCGCGAAGCGCCGGCGCTTTGCAACTCCGGCGCGGCGGCCGGTTGCCACTGCAGATGGCTGTCGTCGTTGGCTTGGGCGAGAATCACGAAGAAAATCAGCAGGTTGAAGGCAATGTCGCCCATCGCCATGCTGGGTACTTCAGCGCTCGCGGTCCGGCGTTGAATCTTCATTTACGGAACTTGAATTTCACGTTCTTCTTCGGTCTGGATCGTGATGATGCCGCCGGCTTGCTCGATCCGCGCGGTGACGGCGATCCAGTGCGAGTACGGGGCGTCGGGCTGGCTTTTGACAACCACGACTTTGTCTTCCGGGCGGGGACGGGTTTTGAACAGCTCTTTCAGGCGCGGACCCAGTTCGTCCAGCCGCAGGGCATTGCCGTTGAGCGTCACCGCCGTCCGCGTGAGCTGGACTTCCAGGTTCTTGTCTTCCTGCTGCTCTTGTTGCTGTTGCTCGCTGCGCGGGATCGTCTGCTTTCGTCCGCTATCGGGCTGAACCGACGCGCAGACGAGGAAGAACACGATCAGGTTGAAGGCAATGTCCCCCGTCGCGCTCGAAGGCGGCTCGGCAATCAGACGGGTGGAACGACGAACTCGCATAACACACGCAGGTTAGGGTAAGGAAAGACTAAGACTCGATCGCCAGGTTTTCAGCCTGCTGCGACTCGAGCGCGGTCTGCAGCGTCACCGCCTCGATCAGTTCCGTCGCCGACTCCTCGACCTCCAGCACAAAGCGGTTGATGACGCTGGTGAAGTAGTTATAAGCGATGAAGGCCGGAATCCCGACGACGAGACCGAGGCAGGTCGTCAGCAGCGCGGTTTGAATACCGGCGGCGGCGGCCTCGACGATGTTCGTCTCGCCCATCTTCGCCACGATGTCGCCGAAGGCGAGGATCATGCCTTGCACGGTGCCGAGGAAGCCGAGCATCGGCGCGGCGCTGGAAACGGTCGCCAGCACGGGCAAGTGCCGCTCTAGCGCGGCGACGATATGCACGCTGTAGTCGTCCATCGACTTGACGACTTGTTCTTCGATGCGGCCCGGATCGTAATTCAGTCGCTTGAGTACCAGGAACTTCCGCAGCCCCACGGTGAGGACGGCGGGGACCGGTCCCTGCTCGCCGTCGCACAATTGCAGGGCGTCCTCGACCTGATCGTCGTGCAGCAGTTGTTGCACGCGGCTGCGCAGCGCGCCGGTGTCGGTGGTAAGCATTTTGAGGCTGCGGTAGCGCTCGATGATCACACCGGCGGCGAGGATGCCCAGCAGCAGGATCGGCCACATGAAGATCCCCCCCTCGCGCATCATGCCGATCGCGCCGGAGTCCAGCATTTCGCTCAGCACCCCCGTCGCGGCGGAGGATTCTTCCTCGGCGGCGGCCGGTTCGGCTTGCGCTTCGGCCGGGGCTTGCGTCTCGCCTTCGGCCGGCTGGGCGGGAGGCGCTTCCATGGGTTGCGCGGCCGCTGCTGGCCCGTTCGCGGGAGGCGCGTCTTGAGCCAGAGCCGGCGCGCCGCTCAACAGCACCAGGAGAACGAGGAAACTTCGCATGGTAGGCACTCGGGAAAAGTGAAAGAGGATCGGAAGGTTATTCGTCCAGATTGCTGGCTTGCGTCTCGAACTGTTTGAGCATTTCGGGCAGCGCGAGCCGGCCCCGGGCGTACTTGGCCGCGTCGCTGGAAGGGAAGTCCCACCGGCAGCGGTTGTAGCGTTGGAAGGCGGTGGCCGGGTCGCGGGCCATGCGGTAGCTTTCGCCCGACCAGAAGAGCGCGTCGGCGCAGAGCTGGTCGTCGGGATACTGCTTCACGAAACGGTCGAAGGCCGCGCCCGCCTTGGCAAACTCCTCGGCTTTGTAGCCGCACTGTCCGACGCGGAAGGCCATCCGTGGAGCGTACTCATGCCCCGGGAATTTTTCGAGGAACTTCAGCCCGACTTCGCCCGCCACGTCGTACGTCTCCTGCTTGTAGAAATGGTCGGAGATGCGGATCATGACGCTGGCGATGAGCGGGCTTTGGGGATAGGTGGCGGCGAGCGTGACGTAGGCTTCGAGCGCTTCGTCAAAGTTGCCCGCCTCCTCGTGGCATTGGGCTAGCTTGTACTGCGCGTCGGGCGCGAGCGTGTGATCGGCGTATTGCCGCAGGATCAGTTCGTAGGAGTCGATCGCCTCCTGCCACTGTTCGAGTTCCTGAGCGAACTGCCCGAGCAGATACGCCACGCGGGGGGCGTACTGCGGATCGGGGTAATCTTCCAGCACTTCGCGGAGCACGCGGCGGCCGGCTTCGAGATCGGCCTTCTGCTCGGCTTCGCGGCCGAGCGCTTTGTGGCTCTTGAACAACTCAAAGTAGCTCTCGGCGACGTAGAACTTCGTCTCCACGGCCAGCTTCTCATTGTTGAAGTTCTTTGTGAAAGCGGTCAACAGGCCATCGGTGCCCACGACGATCGGTAGTTCAAGCAGCGCCTCGTACTGGCCGCTCTCGCTGGCTGCCATCGCGTCGAGGTATCGCACTTGGAGCTTATCGCCAAAGTACGTCTCGACGCTCGGCTCGGTTGCTTGCAGATTGCCGGCCGTGGGGCTTTCGGCGGGAACGAGCCGGGCCGAGCCGGTGAAGACGCCGCTGTGAATGAGTGTTTCTTCCAGCGTCAGCGTTTCCTTTTCGCCCGCCACGGTTGTTACTTCAAGCTCGATCCGATCACGCTCGGCGGAAGTGTCCTGGTCCGGGTCGACGACGCGCAGATAAATGCGCTCGCCGACGTGGAGCTGACTGACCTCGTTCTCGTACTCCGCGTCGAGACAGGCGAGCGTGCCGGTGGTCATCAGCCGCCCCTGCGCCGAGAGCGTCGCGGGCTTGCCATCGGGGCGGCGCTCGTCGCGGTACGTGGCCGTGGCGGTGTCCTTGCCGGTGAGGTTCAGGACACGGGCCACCAAACCTTGGCCGAACGATTCCTGCCGCTCGAATTTCGGCCCGCCGATCAAATTGCGGGGCATGTTCGCCGTCAGCGGAACCATCGCGGGGCTGTCCTTTCCGCCCAGTTGCAAAATCACCTGTCCGGTGAAACGTCCTTCTTTCAGTGCCTCGTGGTTCGGCAGCACGCACTCGACGGAAACCTGGGCACCGTCGGTCGATTCGATTTCAACCTGCACCTTGCTCCCCAGATGTTTTGCCGCATCGGGATCGACGACTTCAATCGTCATCGGTGCGGCGAGCGAGATGCCGCTGACGGTGACGCCTTCGGCCGGCAGCTCGTGGCTAATGCTCACGCGCCCGCTGCCGTCGTTCGCCGGAGTGATGCGCGTTTGGAGCACCCGAACCTGCGCTTCGGTGGGCTGATTGACGAGCACCGCCGTCTCGCGTGGCACCGCATGGCCGGGGAACGTGTTTTCCAGGTCCGTATACCGGCAGATCACGCGGTCGCCCGGCTGGACGACGAGCTTGCCTTGCGATTCGGTGGCGCTGGTGTCGATCTCCTTGGTGAAGACGCCGGTAAACGCGCCCGTTTCGGTCGCCGTCAGTTCGATCGGCTCGCCGTCGTTGACCGAGGCGGTGAACGTCACGGTGTCGATTTCTGCGGTGCGGTCTTGGTCGTAGTCGGTGATCTCCACCACGATCCGCTCGCCGGCGTCGATGCGGAACAGATCAACCGGAGTGGTGTGGACCTGCCCGTTTCCGCTGCGGTGGAACTCGTAGGTAATCGGCGTGACTTTGGCGTCGAAGTAGGTTGCCGCGAGCGAGCCGGTCAGCAGTCGGCTCGTGCCGGCTTGGCTGCGGTTGCGGTCGTCGGAGTAGATCGCCTCGACCCGGTCGCCGCCGGCCATTTCGAGGCTCTCGTTCTGCGCCAGCGTGAGCACATCGGTCTCGGTGGGAATGAAAACCTGGCCGGTTTCGCTTTCGGCAAGCTCCATGTGGCTCACCGCCACGGCCTCGCCCACATACTCGTCCGCCACATAGCGGACATAGCGGACCTCGATCGGCCGGAAGCGGAATTGCCGCAGCTTCTCGCTGGCCGGCGGCTGCTCGCCTTCCGGTTTCTTTTCGCCGGCGGCCGCTTGCGCATCGGCAGCGGGAACCTCGGCGGGCTTTTCGGCTCCCTCGGCGTCTTTCGCTTCATCGGCCGCGGGCTGCGGGGCGGCGGCGAGTTGGAGATTGAAGTCGTCGGCCGTGAACGGTTCCAGTTCGGTTTGCCGCGCATGGTTGCTGGCCCGGACGCGCCGCGCGGCCACCGCGCGGTTGCCGCGTTCGACGGCGGCGAAGACCGTCAGATCGTGCTGCCCCGCCTCCAGCCAGAGATCGACCGAGCGCTTCCCTTGGCCCGGCGGCAGTTCGAGAACGCCATCGACGACGATCGCCGTCAGGTCGCCGTCGACCTCCAAGCGCATCGCGCCGCTCTGTTGCTGCACGAGCTTGCCGTGCCAGAACACGCCGTAGGGTTGGTTGAGGTTGGGAGCGTTCTCGGGCCGCCGCCACTGGAGCGGACCCTCGACCTTCTGCTCGACGATCGGCTTGTGGTTGCGCGCATGCGCCGCGATCCGCGTCCAGGTAAGATTGTCAGGGAACCGGCCCTCGTAGACGCGCAGCGTCATCGCCCCATACTCCGGCGCGACGGCCTCCGCCTTTTTCGGCTCAGGGTAACTGGCCAGGCGGAACCAGAAATGCCCGTCATTGCTGCCGAGCAGCCGGCCGCGCACGACCTTGCCGGTCGCTTGCTCGGGCGTGGAGATTTCGGCGAAGGACAGCGTCTCAAGCTGCTTCATATCGACCGTCAACCACTTCGGCACCGTGCCGTTCGGCTCGCTGAGCCAGTAGCTCGCCGGATCGCGGTCGATCGCCATCAGCGGATTGTGATTAATCGAGGTGTCGCTCGCCAAAGCCCCGGCCGGCAGTTCACCCGTGTTGACGGTGCCCACAAACACGCCGGTGTGCGGGCCCGTTTCGGTGAGCTTCGCTTGCACTTGATCACCGCTGTTGGCCGCCAGCTTCACCACGACTTGATCCGGCTCGTTCGACACGTCGCGGTCGGCATCTTTGACGCGCAGATAAATCGGGTTGCCCGGCTTGATCTGGTTGGCTGGCCGGCCCTGCGAGACGCGGCGATCGGCCGCTTCGCGCTCGCGGGCTTCGCGCTGGAGCCGTTCGCTGAACGTTTCTTTCTCAGCGTCGATGATTTCGCTGCTGGAAATTTCAAACGTCGCGTCGGCCGCCACCTGGATTTCCACGTCCGAGAGCGGCACGCTGCGGAACTCGCTCTTGAACAGCTCGGGATAGTCGCTGTAGATCACGTCCTCGCCGGTCAGTTGCAGCACGCGATCATTCGGCGTGGCGCTGCCGAGTGTGGTGTCGAGATCGACGCGGAACAGGCCCTTGCCCGCTCCGCTGCTGCTGAGGTAGACCAACTCCGAATCGCCGCCGGGCTTGGTGGTCACGAGCACGGGGATGCGCTGATGGCCACGGCTAATGCCCAGATCGCTATCATGCACGACGATCGACAGCGGTTCGCCCGGCTCGTGCTGACGCTTGCTGCGTTGCCCCAGCCGGCCAACCGTGCGGAGCAAGTTGAGCTGATCGAGATAGCGCTGTTCGGTGCCGTAGATTTCCGAAAGGCTAAAGAGCGCCTGATTCGCAAGTTCCACGTCCGGCACGCGCTGGAGCACGTTCTCAAAAATCTCGCGCGCGTCGTCCGTATCGCCGCGACGCATCGCCAGCACGCCCCGCAAGAACTCCGCGCGGACGACAATCTCAGCCTTGTGGCCCGTCGCCAACTGCTGAAAGATCTGTTCGGCTTGATCGTAGACCTTCTGGGCCATGAACGTCTCGCCGATGCCAAACCGGGCCTCGACTGCTTGCGGCGTGTCGGGATAACGGTTGATGACGGTCGTGTACTCGCTACGGGCGATCTCGTAGCGCTGGGCCTTGAAGAAGTTTTTGGCTAGCAGGAGCTGAATCTCGGCCTTGACCGTCGGTTCAAGCGTTTTGGACTCGCTGTTTTTGATGAGCCAACTGCGGAGAGTGTCCTCGACCTGCTGAAAATTTTCTTCGCCGCCGGCGGCCATGAGCGTTTCGCAGATGAACGTCAAATACTCGGCCGGCAGATCGTCGCGGTGCTCGGCAAACAGCTTTTCGTTCTCCTGGTAGGCCTCGAACGCCAGCTTCTCATCCCCCAGCCGCAGATAGAGCATCCCCTTTAGCAGCGGAGCCAGGGGGCTGTTCTCGTCGATCGTCAAGCCGACCGACCCGAGCCGAGAGTAGGCCTGAGCAATCCGCTCACGCCCCTCGGCGCGGGAAGCATCGTTGATATTCGTGATGTTGGCCATCATGCCGGTCAAGAGCGTGGCCGCGTCGAGATACGCTTTGCGGTGCAGCGCCGCGTCCACGTACTGCATCAACACGTTCCAATGCCCTTGAGCGTTGGGAACAACACGCGTGGCCTCGGCGATGCGACGTAGCCGCTCGATCGCCGTGAGTTGTCCTTCGGGCGTGCGTTCCAGCGCGGACAGTTCGGCGTAGGCCGATTCCACGCTCCACTTCATGTCGGCGATCACGCGCTCGATTCGCCAGCGCTGCTGCTCGGTCCACTTTTGGTCCTGGGCGTGCCCGCGCCACTGCGGCACCAGATCGTTCCAGTGCTTCGGCACGAATGGCTGTTGCTTCGACAACTCGACCGCTTCGGCAACGTGCTGCTCGAACTTGGCCAGGTCCGCCTCGTTGTAGAGAGCCTGATGAGCCAGGAGCATCGGGTAGCGCGTCTGCAGTTCGGGATAGTAGTTGAAAACGTGGTCGAGGAATGCCTGTAGTTCCGCATCCTTCAGGCGCCACATGAGCCGCAGCGCGCAGGCGCGGCCGGTATTGCTGTAGGGGCCTAGAGCCACGATCTTCTGCAAGGCGATCGACTCCTGGTGCAGGCCCCGCTGCCAGAGCACCTCACCGGCGTATTCGGCTTGCTCCGGGTGTATTTGGTCCTTGGCCCAGGCATACGCCTGCTTGCCGAGTTCGGCGTCTCCGGTCAGGTGGACCACGTCGAACAGTCGCCGCTGCGCCTCGGGATTTGCATGGAGCGGCGTCTGGAGCAACTGCTGGGCGTACTTTTTCATCGCCTCGGTCTGGCGAAGATCGACCGCCACGCCGAGCTGACGCACGAGCAGAGCATGCGCGTCAGAAAACTGCTGCCGCAGCCGCGTGTACATCTCGTCGGCCGGCTCCCACTGCCGCGCGCGGTGCGTGTAGTGGTCGGCCTGCACCCCCGCGATGTACTGCGCGGTCCCCAGCGAGAGCGTCTTGAGCACCTCCGGCTCGAGCGCTTTGCTCCGCGCCGCCGAGCCTTCTTCGGGATGCTGCTGCCAGACGTGGTATTTCATCGCCGCCACGACGGCCGGATCGCGATCCGCCGCTTGCAGCAGGGCTTCGGCCACTTTGCCTTTCTCCGCGTGCTGCTTGTCCTTCGCCAGCGCGGCGATCGCGCGGGCGATGTACTGGCGGTAATGCCCCAGGTCGAGATGATCGCGGCGCATCTTTAAGAGCGCCGTCACGTCGTGCTTGAACTGTTCGCCCACCGGCTGGTGCAGCAGCAGATGGTAGATGAGCTGAAAACCAGCGTCGTCGCCGACCGTCAGTTTCAGCGCCGACTCGCGGAGCACCGGGACCAGCTTTTCGTTGTTCTGCGCGCGATCGCGCAGCAGGCTGAAGGCGAGGGCATAGCGGGCGTAAAGCTCCGCGCGGGGGTTGGCGCTGGCCGCGATGGCCGCGCGGAGCACCTTTTCCGCCTCGGCCAGCGCGTCGGCTACCGCTTTGTCGGCGGCTTGCTTCTTCGCGGCGGCTTGGTCGTGCTGCGTCTGGGCGGTCTTCACCGCCTCGGGATTGGGCTTTTCGGCCTGCTTCGCGCGCTCCAGCACGACGGCCGCGCTGGCTGCCTCTTTCGTCGCGGCGGCTTGGGCGGCAAGCAGATCGTCGAGCGTCCAAGCAACGTAGTTGTTCGCATTGTTGTCCAGATCGGCCACCTGGGCCAGCATCGTGCCCAGCAGCCGCGCCGCGCGCGGCTTGTCGCCGTTGCGGGCGATGGCGTGCGTCAGCAGCGCCTTGGCGCGGTGCTGGTCG
>CAYZVT010000191.1:0-8976 GCA_964481585.1 uncultured Pirellulales bacterium | reverse complement strand
GTGGAAGGACAAGGAAGTTCTCGGATGCAGACAAGCCAACCGCGACTGACCCTGGCGCTGTTGTTGCTGGGCGGCCTCAGTGGCTGCTCGACGCTCGGCCAAACCGCCTTCGGCGAAAGCCCCGCCGCCGCCGCTCAGGTTGGATCGCGCGCGTGGTGGAAAGAAAATCAGAGCGAAGCCACCTTTGTCCCCGGACAAGGCTACGCCGTGGCCGGCGTGGAGGGCTTCTTCGACGAGTTTGGCCGGCCGATCGACGGTGGACTCGATCCCTCGGTCGCCGATCATTCGACGCTGGCGACGTTCGACGATCCGCTGAAAGAAGAAAAGGGCCTCTTGGGCGGAGTCTTCTCTACCTCGCCGGTCGCGGCGGTGAAGGAGCGGCTCGGCCCGCCGAAGAACGTGCAGGCGGCCGAAAAGCTCTACAGCGAGGGGGAGACGCATTTCCGCGGCAAACAGTACGCGGCGGCGGCGGACAAGTTCCGCGAGGCGGCCCGCCGCTGGCCCGACTCGCCGCTCGAAGAGCGGGCGATGTTCATGGAGGCCGAAGCGTACTTCTTCGATGACCGCTACCCGGATGCCAACGACGGCTACAACGCGCTGGTCAAAAAATACATCAACACGCAGTTCCTCGACAAAGTCGTGCAGCGGCAGTTCGCCATCGGGCGCTATTGGGAGCAGCACCACCGCGCCGAGCCGCATTGGCCCGTCACGCCGAACCTGACCGACAAGACGCGCTACCTGTTCGACACCCACGGCCACGCGCTGAAGACCTATGAAAACATCCGGCTGAACGACCCGACCGGCCCGCTGGCCGACGATGCGCTGATGGCGACGGCCAACGCTCATTTCCTTTCGGGACGCTACGGCGACGCCGACTACTATTATGGCGAGTTGCGCAAGGAGTACCCTGAGAGCGACTACCAGTTCCAAGCCCATCTACTCGGCTTGCAGTGCAAACTGCGCTGTTACCAAGGTCCCGACTACGATCAAACGCCGCTCGTGGAAGCCCGGCAGATCGCCGAGACGCTGTTGACGCAGTTCCCGACGGAGCTTGGCGACCAGCGGCAGCGGATTGTGGAAACACGACAACAAATCGCCGCTTCGCTCGCGCTGCGGGACTGGAGCCTGGCCGAGTTCTACGCCGGCAAACGCGAGTACGGCTCGGCGCGCTACTACTACGAGCAACTGGTGCGCGACTACCCGACGACCAAGCTCGCCGAGCAGGCCAAAGAGCGGCTGACGGCCTATGCCGATCAGCCGGCGGTGCCGCCGAATTACTTTCAGTGGCTCGAAGACGTGCTGCCGACGAACGAGAGCGAGACGATCATGCTCGCCCAGCCAGTCGAGGATGAGACGCGCCGCTAACCTCGCGCGGAATCTCACAGGATGCTCACGATGAACCTTCGCCCTCTGCGGTCCTGTCTGGCGCTGCTGCTCGTCGCCACGGGCTGCGCGGGCTATCAGATGGGCGTTCGCTCGCTCTACGCGCCGGACGTGGAAACCGTCTACGTGCCGATGTTCGAGTCGCTCAGCTTCCGCCGCGATCTCGGCGAGCGGCTGACCGAGGCGGTGATTAAAGAAGTCGAACTCAAAACGCCCTACAAAGTCGTCGGCAGCGCCGATCAGGCCGACAGCGTTCTCTCGGGGCGGATTATCCAAGACGTCAAAAGCGTGCTGGTGGAAAACAGCGACGATCAGCCGCGTCAGTTGGAAACCGCCCTGGTGGTCGAAGTGAACTGGGTCAATCGGCGCGGCGACCTGATCCGCGATCCCCGCTTGATGCCGATGCCCGCGCCGCTGGTGAGGATGCAAGACACGGCGACCTACGCGCCCGAGGGAGGTCAGTCGAGCGTCACCGCGCAGCAGGAAGCGATCGAAAATCTTGCCACGCGGATCGTCGAAATGATGGAAATCCCCTGGTAGGTTGCGCACGCGCGCGGGCGGCCGCCGATTTGCTCGACCGCCCAGGCGGGGGTAAACTGCGCGGAGAAATCCTGCTTCCCCTTGCTCCCCAGTCCTGCCCAGCGATGACGCGAACCGAATCTCAGACGCTCCAGCGCGCTTACCCGATGCGGGCTTCGCAGTGGCAACTCCGCACGCGGATGCTACACTTCGCGCGCCGGCCGCTGCTGATGGGCATTGTGAACGTCACGCCTGATAGTTTTTCCGACGGCGGGCGTTATTTTTCTTCGTCGCGGGCGGTCGAGCAGGCGCTACGCATGGCCGCCGACGGGGCGGATCTGATCGACGTGGGGGGCGAGAGCACACGGCCCTATGCCGAGCCGGTTTCCGAGGACGAAGAACTGCGCCGCGTGCTGCCGGTCCTTGAAGCCCTCTGCCAACAGACCGATCTGCCGATCTCGATCGACACCTCCAAAGCCCGCGTCGCGCGCGAAGCGCTCGCGGCGGGTGCCGAGATCATTAACGATGTAACCGGCCTGGCAGGTGACCCGGAAATGCTCGGCGTGGCCTGCGACAGCCGGGCGGGCATCTGCGCCATGCACATGCAAGGCACGCCGCAAACGATGCAGGACGATCCGCGCTACGGGAATGTCGTCGGCGAAATTCAGCTCTACCTCAAGCGGCGGCTAGAATCGCTGCTCGCCGCCGGCATCGAGCGCCGCCGCATCTGTCTCGACCCCGGCATTGGGTTCGGCAAGACGCATCAGCACAACCTGACGCTGCTGGCCCACTGCGACCAATTCCACACGCTCGGCCAGCCACTGTTGGTCGGTCATTCGCGCAAAGGATACATCGGCAAGGTGCTCGGCGACAACGAAGCCGACCGCACGCCGGGCACAATCGGCGTGGCCTGCGCGCTGGCGAGCCAAGGCGTGCAACTGCTCCGCGTGCATGATGTCGCGCCGGTGCGGCAAGCCCTGTTGCTGTACGAGGCGGTGGGCGGGATTGATGGCCAGGAGTTGCAACTTTAGCCGCCGTTTTCCTTTCGATGTCCCCCGTGCTCCCCTAGCCGGATGGCAATGCCATCCGGTCCCATCCGGTCCGCGCCGCGCGGGAACGGCGAGCGTTGCTCGCCGGCTAAACGGCTGCGGGCAAGGAGCTTAGAGCGTAATTGCTGCCGTCGGCGAGCACCGTTCGGCGTTGACTCGGCTTGCCTTTTCCCCGATACTTGCGCCGATGGCGGAGCATGCTGCCGCGCCACGGTTCTCGTCTCATTCCTTCATCCCAAGCTCGTCATGGCGGTTGCTGAAAACACGGAACTGAAAGACTACTGCCTCGAAGTGGCGCGGCGCGCCAAGCGGGCGTCGGTGGCGCTGGCGCAGGTGCGCGGCGAAACGAAAAATGCTTGGCTGCGTACGTCGGCCGCGATCTTGCGCGATCGGCTGGAAGAATTGACGGCGGCCAACGCCAAGGATCTCGACGCAGCCCCCGGCTATGGGCTGACCGCCGCGCAGATCGACCGGCTGCGGCTCACGCCCGAGCGGATTGAGTCGATCGCCCACGCGCTGGAAGAAGTGGCGATGCTCCCCGACCCGGTGGGCGAAGTGATCGAATCGACGGTGCGGCCCAACGGGCTGGAGATTCTGAAAGTCCGCGTGCCGCTCGGCGTGGTGTTTTTTATCTACGAGTCACGGCCGAACGTGACGGCCGATGCCGCGGCGATCTGCGTCAAAAGCGGCAACGCCGTGATTCTGCGCGGCGGCAAAGAAGCGATCCATTCAAGCCAGGCAATTGTCGACATCCTCGCCGAAGCGGCCGAAGGCACGGGCGTGCCGGCCGATGCCGTGCAACTCGTCAATACGACCGACCGCGCGGCGGTGGGGCACTTTTTGGCGATGGATGAGCTGCTCGACGTGGCGATCCCGCGCGGCGGCGAAGGATTGATCCGCCGCGTCGCGGCCGAAGCACGCATGCCGGTCATCAAACATTTTACGGGCAATTGCCATGTCTATGTCGATCGTGACGCCGACCTGGCGATGGCCCAGTCGATTCTCGTAAACGCCAAGACCCAGCGGATGGGCGTTTGCAACGCGGCCGAATCGCTGCTGGTGCATGCCGAGGCGGCCAAAGCGTTCTTGCCCGAAGCGGCGGCCGCGCTTGCGAAGCGCGGCGTCGAACTGCGCGGTTGTGCGCGGACGTGCGAACTGGTGCCGAACGCCAAAGCGGCGACGGATGAAGATTACGCCACGGAGTTCCTGGGGCCGATCCTTTCGGCGAAGGTGGTGGATTCGCTGGAGGAAGCGATCGAGCACATCAATCGCTACGGCTCGAAACATACCGACGCCATTGTCACGACCAATCTGCTTGCGGCACGGGCTTTTCTGGCGCAGGTCGATAGCTCGGCGGTGATGGTGAACGCCAGCACCCGTTTTAACGACGGGGGGGAGTTTGGACTCGGCGCGGAGATCGGCATCAGCACCGATAAATTCCATGCGCGCGGGCCGTGTGGACTGAAGGAACTGACCAGCTACAAGTATCTCGTTTACGGCAACGGCCAAATTCGCCAGTAGTGCCGTAGCGGCCGCGAAACTAGCCTTAGCGCCTCGTGGAAGGGAGTCCTCGATGAGCGGCGACGTGCTCAGTCAGGCGGAAGTCGAGAGCCTGCTCAGTGCGATGGAAAGCACGACGGCCGGCGCCGCAAGCGGCGGCGCGCTGGCGTCGAGCGTCACACGGAGCAAGGGCAAGTCGGCGGGCGCACGCGTCCGCGAAAAGGTCGCTCCCTACGACTTCAAACGCCCCGAGCGCGTCGGCAAGGAGCAGATGCGCGCCTTGCAGACGTTGCACGAAGGTTTTGGACGCAACTTCGGCGCGGCGCTTTCGGGGCTGCTGCGGTCGATCGTCGAGGTGAAGCTCACGAGCGTCGACCAACTCACCTATAGCGAGTTCGTTTTTAGCCTGGAAAACCCGACTTGCTTCAATCTCGTCAGCGCCGAGCCGCTCGAAGGGAATTTGATTCTCGACATCAACCCTTCGATCCTCTATCCGATCATCGACCGCCTGCTCGGCGGTGGACGCGAAGCCGGCCCGCCCGCGCGGCGGCCGCTGACCGAGATCGAGCTACGGCTCGTGTCGCGGATTACGCGGCTGTTTTTGGAGGAGTTGCGGCGGGCTTGGGAAAACGTGCTCGACCTGAAGCTCGCCGTCGAGCGCGTGGAAAGCAATCCGCAACTGGTTCAGATTGTGCCGCCGAACGAAGTTGTCGTGCTCATCAGCTTTGAGCTGACGATCGGCGACGTGCGGGGCATGATGAATCTCTGCATTCCGTTCAACTCGATCGAACGGATCGGCGGCAAACTCAGCAGCAATAGTTGGGTGACCTACAGCCGCAGGCCCGCCTCGCCCGAAAGCATCGAAATGATGAGCGAGCGGCTGAAAGGCTCGATCGTGGAACTGGTCGTGCAGCTTGCCGAGACGCGGATTTCGATGGGGGATCTGGTCGAGCTACGGGTGGGCGACATCATCACGACCGAGAAAGACATCCGCTCGCCGCTTCAGGTCTGCGTCCAGGGGCGGGTGAAGTTCGGCGCTCAGCCCGGCGCGCTAAAGGGCCGCAAGGCGATTCAGGTGCTCGAAGCGGTCGCCACGCCTCAAACCGAGCCGACCCGCGACGAGTAGCGGACGCGGCGCGAAAGCGGCGTTCCTGCCCAACACGTCCTTCGCACACAGGCGGGAATCCAGCGCTCAGCCGTCAGCGGTCAGCGTGCATTGCGCTTCAGTGGCGCGTGCGCTGCACCTTTTTCGCCCGCAGCCTCCAGGCACCCTGAACTGCTCTGGCGCTACCAAGAACGACAGTCTGTTCTCTGTCCTTCCCGCCTGCGCGGCAAGGACGCTTCTGACTGACTGCTAACCGCTCAAAGCTGATCGCTGAAAGCTGACCGCTGACGGCTAGATTCCGAGGCCAATGAGCGGAAGCACAAGGCCCCGCTACCGCGTCGTCGCCAGCGCCGGCGGCTCGGCGGGCTTTGTCTCTAGCGGCGGAAGTGCCGGTTCGGGCACGCCTTTCGCGCGCCGCCAGACGAGCAGCCCCTCAATGAGCATCCAGACTTGCAGCACCATAACGATCGCGCCGATCGAGAGCAGCAGGTAGTTGCTCGTGGGCCACCAGCCGCTGCGGGGATTGAACATCTGCCACCATAGTCCCCAGGCGGGCATGGCGATCATCAGCAGCATCGGCACCACGGCGAACCAGATCGGCTTGTTGCGCCGCCAGAGATAAAAGACGATGACCATGAAGGCCAGTCCGGCCAGAAGCTGATTCGTCGCGCCGAACAGCGGCCACAAGTACAAGCCGCCCATGCCCGGCACGCCCGGCTTGCCCGGTACGGTCGCCGGCCCGCGCATCAGCGCCAGCGCCAGCGCCAGCGCGACGGCCAAGATCGTGGCGGCGTACTTGTTTTGCAGCGGCCGCACATGGAAGGCGGCGGCGAGTTCTTGGATCACGTAGCGCTGCAAGCGCGTGGCGGTGTCGAGCGTCGTGGCGGCAAAGCAGGCCACCAGCACCGCGATCGTCGCCACCGCCAGCTTGATCGGAATGCCGATCGCCGCGAGAAAGTTCGCCCCGCCATCGACAAACGCACCGAGCATCTGCGCCAGACTGAACTTCTCCCAGCCCTCGGCGGCGTTGTAACGGGCACGCCAGGCCTCGCGGCCGGTCAAGTGCTCGTCGTCGGCGGTCAGCTTCGGGTGCAAATCGTAGGGCTGAATCGCACTAGGCCGCGCGGCATCGACGGCGTACGTGCGCTCGAACTCGCCCATGCCGACTCCGGCGCAGCAGGCGAGGATCACAATCACGGCCAGCGCTCCTTCCAGCAGCATCGCTCCGTAGCCGACGTACTGGGCGTCACACTCGCTGGCAATCTGCTTACTCGACGTGCCCGAACTGACGACGCAATGAAAACCGCTCACCGCGCCGCAGGCGATCGTGATGAACAGAAACGGCCAAATCGGCGGGGCATCGGCCGGACGCTCGGCGGCAGGCATCACGGCCGGCGCGCTGGCAACCAAGTCCGCTTCGCCGGTCAGGCTGACCACGAAAATGCCGGCCACGAGCAGCACGAGCGCCACGAGCAACTGCTGACTATTGATGAAATCGCGCGGCTGCAGCAGCAGCCAGACCGGCAGCACCGAGGCGATGAAGCAGTAAATAAACAACACCACGGTCCACACGATTTTGTGGCTTGTCCATTCGTTGGCCGGCAACAGCGCATCGAGCCGGATTGGTAAGTACTCCGCGCCGACGTAGACCGCCCCGTACAGCACCGCCAGCGCCAGAAGCGACGGAGCCACGACGCCGCCTTGGTAGCGATAGACCCAGAAGCCCACCAGCACCGCCAGCGGCATCGCAATCCAGACCGACAGCACCGACTCTGGGTAATAATCAAAAATGTTGGCGATCACCAAACCAAAGATGGCCAGCACGACCGTCAGCGCGAAAAAGAGAATCAGCAGAAACAACACCCTCGCACGTGGCGTAATCAGCCGCCCGGCCACTTCGCCGACCGTTTGTCCGCGATTGCGGAGCGACACGACGAGCGAGCCGAGGTCATGCACCGCGCCGATGAAAATCGAACCAAACACGACCCACAAGAGCGCGGGCAGCCAACCCCAAAAGACGGCGATGGCCGGCCCCACGATTGGCCCGGTGCCGGCGATGCTGGTGAAATGGTGGCCGAACAGAATCTGCCGGGGCGTCGGCACAAAGTCGATGTCGTCGCGCAACTGCCGGCTCGGCACCTCGGCCCCCGAGTCGAGCCTGAAGATGCGGCGGCCCAGCCATCGGCCGTAGGTGTGATAGGCGACGATAAACCCGACGAATGAGCCAACTGCGACCAGCAACGTGACCATCGAACTCGCACCGCCCAAAAAGGAGCCACCGGAAGAAGATAAACACCGCTATTCTAGCGGCTCGTTCGGCCTTCCCACAACTAACCTGCAAGATTGAGCGCGGTTTGGGCCGTGGAGCCGGCCGGTGGCGGGGGCGCACGCGAAGCGAAGCCCCCAGCGGATACGTCCTTCCCGCGCAGGCGGGAATCCAGCAGTTCGCGGTCCGCCGTCAGTATTCAGAGATACCTGGCGCGTCCTCCTCGCGCAGGCGGCAGTCCAGTTGCCTTCCGCCTTCCGGGGGCTTCCGCTCTCGCCTCGCCCCGCCACGCCGGCGCGCGGTTGGGGCCGTGGGATTGGGTTTGGTGGACGGCCGGGGGCGGCGTTCCTATAATGTCCGGCTTTCCGCCCCTTGCGCAGTACGAAGGACCCTCACGCGTGCCAGAGAAACTCGTCATCATCGGAAGCGGACCTGCCGCCTGGACCGCCGCGATTTACGCCGCACGGGCGGAATTGCGGCCGCTCGTCTACGAAGGGGCGATCACCGAAGAAAACCGCTTGCAGGGAACCCTGCCGCTGGGGCAGCTGGCGCTGACGACCGAGGTGGAAAACTTTCCCGGCTTCCCTTCCGGCGACCTGGGCGCGTATATGGACGACGCCATTGACCAGGACCGGCGGATCATGATGGCCCCGCACCAGAAGCACGGCGTCAGCGGTCCAGAGCTGATGGAGCTCATGCGGCAGCAAGCCGTGAACTTCGGCACGCGGATCATTACCGACGACATTGTCGATGTCGAGTTTGGCGCGCGCCCCTTTCAGCTCAAGACCCTCTCGGGCGAGGTGGTTGAGACCCAGTCGGTGATCGTCGCCACCGGCGCGCGGGCAAACTATCTCGGCATGGAGTCGGAAGAACGCTTCAAAAATCGGGGGGTGAGCGCCTGTGCGGTCTGCGACGGAGCGCTCCCCCGCTTTCGCAATCAGCCGCTGGTCGTCGTCGGTGGCGGAGTGAACGAGGAGCGCCCGACCAGCGTGCCCGAACCGGTCACCGGGAGGAACACGTTGCCCTCGGTGATGTTGATCGAGCCGTTCGTCTGCGAGTTGTTGTTGGGCGCCGCATAGCGGACGTTCAGGGTGCACGTCCCGCCGGGCGGGAGCGTGATGGCGTTTGCCTTGTCCAAACGCCGCTAGGGGAAA
>CAYZVT010000190.1:0-9011 GCA_964481585.1 uncultured Pirellulales bacterium | reverse complement strand
CGGGATCGGCATCGTGCCCCAGTACGTGACCTCGCCAAACCTTTCTGGGCCGACGGTGAGCAGCCGTTGCCAAATATGCAGCGCGGCGAGCAGCCCGCCGCTGCCGGGCGGATTGAGATTTCGGGCCAAGTCGCCCGTGAAGAGGGCCTTCGACTCGCCCGCCGGCAGCGTGATCGTGCCCAGATCGGGCGTCAGATGAATCGTCACATCGCCTCCGCCGACGAGCTTGCCGACCATCGTCCAGTCCTGGCTACTCCCCAGAAAGTCGCCGCGGCGCAGCAGCGCGTTCCAGACGCGATCCTGGTGCAGCCGGTTGAAGTGATAGTTGGCGTACCCAGAGCGCGCCTCAAAATGCTCGGCCACCGCCTTCGGCATGGCTGCTTTTGGCTTGTGCAGCTTTTGGAAGTCCGGCACCGGAGTCGGCTGCTCGCCGGGCTGCGGCTGGTCCTCTTGCTCGGGCGTCTCTTGCGGCTGTGGCCGTGCGGGGCCGTGGACAGCGGCTTCTAGCTCGCTCTCGTGATGCACGCCGAGCAGACGCACGAGCGTCTCATACGTGCGACCGTCGCGGCGATAGGTCAGTGGAACGCGCCAGTCGCGCGGGTAAATGCCGAGGGCGTTCTTGAAGCCGTTGACGGTCGAGATTTCGCGGTCGCCGAAGCGAACAATCTCGTCATCATACCGCAAACCCCGGCGATAGGCGTCGCTGTCTTCCAAAATCTGATCGACCACCACGCGGCCATCGGAGTCGGTCGAGACCGTCGCGCCGAGCGTGGCGTGATCGACAATCCGCCCGCTTTTCATGTAGCCGAGGAAGTTTTTGATTTGGTTGATCGAAATGGCGTAGCCGACGCCGACGTTCACCCGGCCGCGCTTTTCAAATGAGCCGCGACCGTTGATGCCGATCAACTCGCCCTGTGCGTTGAACAGCGGCCCGCCGGAGTTGCCGGGGTTGATTGCGGCATCGGTCTGGATGCAGTCGGCATATTCGAGCAGCGTGCCGGCTGGGTACTGATAACGATGCACTCCCGACACGACTCCGTAGCTAACCGACGGGGTAAAATCGTTCGCCAGCAGAAACGGATTGCCGACCGCGAAGCACCAATCCCCCACGCGCACCTCGTCGCTGTCGCCGAGCGTGGCGAAGGGGAAATCGTCACGGCCGAGCAGTTTTATGAGCGCCACGTCGCCGGTGGGATCGACGCCGACGATGACCGCATCGTAGAGCTTGCCGTCGGGCATACCGCATTTCATCGAGTTGCCGGCGGGCTTGGTGACGTGGAAGTTCGACAGCGCATAGCCATCGGGCGAGATCACCACGCCCGAGCCGCCCCCCTGCCCCGCGTCGGCAAAGACGGCGACGAACGCTTCGCTCGCGCGGCGCATCGTCTCGATCCGCTCCTGCTCGGCTTCCAGCACCGCCACCGGCGGCATCGCCTGGGCGGTCGTTACGAAAAGAAGCAGCAGGGCTAGGCTGGTTAGCGGCGTCTTGCTCATTTGGAGATCCTTGCGTCGCACAGGTCCACGTGGTCGGCGATGTCGAGATCGGCCCCGTAGTCCGTCGAAATCGTCAAAGTACGCACGCCTGAAACGTCCAGGTCAATCGTCTGCGGCTCCTCACCGCCGCGCAGAGAAGCCGTAAAAAGCTCACGATCGTCGCCGCGAATCACCAGCGTCGCGGCTCCCCCGGCTGCCACGCGGTCGTCGATGCCGACCACGGCCGTCAACCGCCGGTAGCCGTCGGGCAGGCGGTAGCGAAGAAGGCTGCCGCTGCGGAGGGCCAGCCCTTTGCGGTAACTTTTGCCGCCCAGTCGGAGCGGCCCGCCTGCCAGCGCCCGGTTCGAGCGCGGCTGAAACAGCGCCTGCGCGGCCGCAAGCTGCTCAAAGATGCCGAAGTATGGCGTCCACCGCGCAAGCGTGGGCTGCAGATCGCTGAGATACTGAATCTTGCCGAGCGAGAAGTCGAGTTCCTCAATCGCCTCAAGCGGAAAGCGGAGCTTTACGCCCGTCACGCTGACCAGTTCGACCGTCTCCTCCGCGAGCGTCACGTCTTGCGCTTGCACGCGCGTGGCTCCGGGGCCTCTAACGATACACACCGCTGGGGGCAATTCGCGGCCCGCGGCGCTGTAGTAAAGAATGCCTTCGACCTTTTCGCGGCTCACGGGAATCATTTCGCCGTCGAGTTCAAAATGCACCTTATCGGCCGTCACGTCGCCTAGAACCCCTTCGAGATAGTCGATGGCGTCTTTCTTGCGAATCACAATCACATCGCCGGTGATCTTAAGCCGGCGGATTTGTTCCCACTGCCCGGCGATTTTTTCGTCTTGCTCCTTGAACCGCACGGCGACCATTGAGCGCGTGGGCGTGCTGAGCTTTTGGCCTCCTACGAGTTCGATCTCGCTCGTTCCCGCAGCGGCCGAAAAGCTTGCCGCCGCCAGTTCGCTACCGTCGATCAATTCCACCCACACTTGCGGCGGCGCGGCCTCCTGCTCGCTGGGTGACGCCGGCCGCAGCGCGAGAAGCTGATCGCGCGCGATCGTCTGCTCGCCGTCGGCCGCTTGGAGCGTGAGCGAGTCGGCGGTCCAGCCGGACAGCTCGCCGACGACCGTTTGCCCGTCGAGCGTTTCGACTTCCACCTGCGCAGCCTGGGCGGAGAGCGCGGCGAGCGTCGTGACGACGGCGGCGACGAGGAGCGTGCGGACTAGCATCGGGGGCACCTGGTTCTACTCGGCGGGCGGTTCTTCTTCGCTGGCGATTTTACGGAAGTATTGGTCAATCGCATCGCGATAGTGGGAGGGAAATTCCTGGCCGATCTGCTGTAGGGCCGCTTCCCGCTCTTTCGGCGGCAGATCGCCCCAGCCGGCGGTATCGCCAATTTCTTTTTTATCGACTTTGCCGGGGCCTTTTTGGGTCATGATGCGGCTTTCCTCGGCCGGCTTGCCCGAGGGCGATCCGCCGCTGGAGGAGGCCATCTGCTGCTGTTGCTGCTGCTCTTCAAGCTGCTTGATGAGCTTGTCGAGCGAGGCGATCACGCCGTCCTCGACTTCGCGTACCTTTTTGCCCGCACGCCCCAGGTCGAGCCGGCGGCGAATGTCCTCCATCCGCCGCGAAATGTGGTCGAGCGAGTCTTCCTTCAGCGCCTGCATATCATCCCGCACCAGCCGCGCGAGATATTGGTAACGGTCGGGCAGTTCTTCCTCGCGTTCCAACAGCCGCAGCGCCGTCTGCTGGCTCTGCTCGGCGTTCAGGAGCCGCTGGTGAACGAGCGTTTGGTAAAACAGCAGCGCCGCCGGATCGACCACGTCCTCCGGCTCCAGTCCCGCCAGCACCGCGTCCGCTTCATCGTAGAGCGACTCCTGCACAAGCCAGCGTCCATAGTAAAGCCGGAGATTGTGCCGCACGAACTTTGGCGTCGCCTTCTCCATCAGCCAGGGGAAGTCGGGTAGGACCGGCTCCGTGCGCGGACCGCTGCAAAGCTCGGTTAGCTCGCGCGCCGCCGGATCGGCTAGCGCAATGCTTTCCGCCACGCGGTCGAGCAGGGCTGCGGAGTCAACCTCTCCTTCTCCTTGTGGCCAGAGGGCGGAGATGGCCCCGGCACGGGACTCGGAGGCCTTGCGCTCCATCCAATCGAGTACCTTTGCGCGCACCTCAGCCACACGCGGCGCGTTCCACGTCGGCCGTGGACCAAATTCATCGAGCGCTGCCGCGCGCGAACCAGAGGCCAGCGCGGCGAGACCGAGCAGCAGGAACAAAATGGGCTTCATCGGTTCTTCCCCAGATGCAGGTCGCGGGTCACGCGAAAAATGCGCTGCTGCCGCTCGGCGAGCCGCTCCAGCGCGCTGAGCAGTTCCGGCCGTTGGGCTTGTTCGCCTTCGATCATCTGTGAATAGCGCTCGGTCCGCGTGTTGACGCGCATTTGCAGCGCGCGGATCATCTTCAGTTCCGCAATCGCATCGACCAGCGGCATATCGGTCGGCATGCCCTCCTGCGGCGGCTGTTGGTTTTTCTTCTTCTCAAGATCCTTTTGGGCCTTTTTCAGCGCCTCGACCATTTCTTCCAGGGCCGCGATGACGTCTTCCTCCAGGCCTTGGGTGATCTCGTCAGTCTTGACTTGGGCCAGGCGGATCGTGATCTGCTCCATGTCGTCCCGCATTTGCCCCACCGCTTCGGGGAAGGCAAGCGAGGAGCCTTCCTCCCGCAACAAGTTTAGGGCGACATCGGCCTCGCGGACAATCGCGGCCTCCTTGCGGCTGAGCCGGCCGGCCTCGATTTCGTCGTCCCGGCCCCGCTTTTCGGCAGCTAACTGGTCGAGCCGTAGCGTCCCCTCATGGACCTCGATTTGCATTTCGAGCATTTTGCGGAACCGGGCTTCGAGCATCGCCAGCACGCGCTCCATCTCCTCCTCGCGGAGCTGGCGGAGGATTTTTTCCAGTTCGGCCTTCGCCTGTTCGAGTTGCTCGATTGCCTTCTGCTGATCCTCCTTCGCCCCCTCCCGCTGGGCCTGTTGTAGCTTTTCACGAGCCTGCTGCATGTTCTTGCGAGCCGCCTCGATCCGCTTTCGTACGGAATCTTCCTGTTGCTCCTGCGGCGATTTTTCGGGCTGGTTCTGGTCCCCCTGCTGGCCTTGTTGACCCTGTTGTTGGCCTTGCTGATGTTGTTCGCTCTGCTGATCTTGTTGGTCGCCCTGTTGACCCTTTTGGCCGTCCTGTTGTTCGCCGGCTTTAGGCTCCCCTTGTTGCCCCTCTTGCTTCTGTTCTTGTGGATCGCCCTCGCCCTTGGACTCCTTCTCGCCTTCCTGTTTCTCGTCTGCTTGTTCGCCGCCGTCCTGGTCGCTGTCGCTATTCTGCTTTTCGCTTCCTTGTGCTGGGGTCGGCTCGCCTTCGGGCTGGAGTTCTTTTTCCAACTGTTGCGTCTTCTCGGTCACGCGCTCTTGAGCATCGGCTACGCGGTCGAGTTCGTCTCCGCCTTCGGTGCGCGCCTTGATGCCACGCTGCTCTTTGATGATGCGGCCGACTTCCTTGACGAGCCGGCCAATTCGCCGCTTCTCGGACTCCACGCGATTGGCTCGGTCTTCCTTGATGAGCAGATCGAGCAACTTTTGCAGGTCGTTCCTAAGTTCTTGCTGATTGCGGAGGGCGAGTGAAAGCTGCTCGTCTTCGAGCAGTTTAACCACCGACTCAAACCGCACGGCCAGCTCTTGCTCGTTGCTTTCCGCCACCGCGCGTCGCAGCACCGCCGCGCGGCGCGGATCGGTCGAGGCCGAGAGTTCCGCCAGCTTGAGCATCACCGCTTGCAGCCGCGTAAACCGATCCGCCAGCTTCGCTTGATCCACCGCCAGATCCGGCTCGGCCTCCTGCGCGGCTGGGGTCGGCTGCGGCTCGGCCGCGGCATCTTCTTGCCCACGAGCTTGAGGCGCGGCAAAGGCCAAGAGCAACAGCACGCCGGCGAGGCTGGGCAGGAGTTTCATTTGGCGGTTCCTCAAGTTCGGCCTAGCGCCTAGTGATTTTAGCACGCTTTATCGAACATCGACGCTAGTCTTCGAGCAGGTTGCGAAGCTTGCTCTTGCGCTTCTGGTCCGTTTTTTCGTTCAGTTCATCTTGTTCGTTCAGGATAGCTCGCAGCATTTCCATCACTTCGTTGTAGCTTTCCAGTTCGAGCATCCGATCGAGAATTTGCTTCATTTCAACAAGCACTTCGTCGGCCTGGGCCAGCGCCGCGCGCTGCGTTTGTGGCCCCGCCTCCTCGTCGCCCGCCTGCTTGTTCAGCTTTTCGAGCGTTTCGGTAAGCTGCTGCATCTTCGGCCCACCGACTTCTTTGAGCGGGGCGGAAATCGTATCCTGCAGCCGCGTCTTCAGATCTTCGGTGTCGATGCGGTTGTTGACCATTTCGGCGTAGATGTCATCAAAAGCCGTGGCGACGGCGAGCGTTTCATGGGCGCTGCGCTGCACGTTCTGCAGCGCGCGGACGAGGCGGACCTGCCGCCGCGCCAGCTGACGCTGCGCTTCCGACTCGGCCCCCTCTGGTTGTTCGTCGGCTGCCTCCGCCTCGTCGCCCGCTTCGTCGTCCGCCTCGGCTTCGGTAGCCGAGGAAAACTCGACGCGGGCCATCAGGTCGCGCGTTTCGGTCAGTTCCGCGTAAATCGTCTCAAACCGGCGGCGGAGCATCAGTTCCCGGCTTTCGAGCATCGAGCGAAGCTGGTCGGGCGTGACCACATCGAGCACGAACCGCTGGCTGCTGCCGACGTTCACCTGCTCACCGAGGTCGTAATGATCGGCGGCCTTTACCGCCAGCAGCAGCTTTTGCTTCGGTTCGAGCTTCAATGCCCGCGCGTCGAGCGCTTCGGCAATCTCGCTCTCGGTCGCGCCTTGTACGCTCGCCGCGAGACCGGTTTCGCCGGGCGCGTCTTCGCCAATCGTGTGCTCAAACCATACGCGGGCGAGGCCGTAGTCGTCGGCAACCTTTCCCGCGATCGGGATGCGCGCCTCGGGCGTGATCGCGCTGCCGATGCCGCGCAGCGCCACATTGACCTGGGGCGGCTCATCAGACGTCGCCGAAAGGCTGAGCCGGTACGGTTCTTGATTCTCGATCCCGTCGTGATCGTGCAGCGTGAAGCGGAGCAACTGGTCGCTTTGTAGTGCCGGCAGCCGGTATGCAAATGTCTTGCGGTCACTGGCGGATTCCGCGATTTGAATCACGTCGGGCTGGCTGCCAGCGCCATCTAGCACCGACACCCACACTAGATCCTTGTTCGCCGTCGCGCGGAGCGAAACCTTCGTTCCCTGCGGAATCCGCATCGCGCCGGTCACGTTCAGGTCGCGCGGGGCGCGGTTCATGTAGGCGGGGTATTCGCAGTGCAGGACCATCGAAGTAATTTCAGGGCTTTCGACGACTTGCAGCCGTAGCCCCGAAATACGGTCGTCGCCGCCGATCACATCGAACGTGTGCGACTGAAAAACGTCCTTGAACGTGAAGATGTACTCCTGAAAATCGTCGCGGCCGGGCGTGGCTTCGCCGATCCGCCGCGCGTCGGCCCGACCACGGCTGCCATCGTCGATCCAATAGCGAACCTCGACCCGCTTGGGCGGCGGAGCGGGAAGTCGGTTGTCGGCGCGAATCTGCAACTCGAACGTGCCGCCGCGCGCCACCTTTTGCGTGCGGACGCCATCCGCGCCGGCCGGAAACCCTTCGACCGAAAGCCGGGTGCTGCGCGGCCAGCGCACGTCGGCCAGCGCGATCATCCGCTCCTGGACGAAGAACGCAAAGACGTCGCTGGCCCAGTAGCCGAACAGGCAGATCGACACCAACAGCAACAGCGCCAGTCCGAGCTTTCGCAGCAGCGGACGGGGGTTAAAGACATTGCTCAGGCGAGCTTCGGGCAGCTTTGCACGAGCCTGTGCTCGCGTGTGGCTGAGCATTTCCGCATCATAGGCTTCCCCCTCGCGCAGCTCGACGGCGGTCAGCAGACTATCGTCAAAACGGCCGGCGTGTCGCTCCAAGAGCAGCGCCATATTGGAGTCAGAAAGCCGCACGAACGTCCGCGCGAGGATGAAACGGTAAGCGACCACGAGCACGGCGACCGCCAGCGCCACCAACCCCGCGACGCGCACCGCTGGCGGCGGCTCGAACAGCCAGTCGAGCGCCAAGCCGATCCAGAAGGCCAGCCCGACGAGCGCGACCAGCGCCGCGATGCCCTCGGTCCAGACATAGAGCCGAATCAGCCGTCGCAAGCGGGCCAGCAGCGACTGGATTTCGGGATCAAGTTGTGTCCGTGGATCGTTCATGTTAGTGGCGGGTGCTTTTCCCATCGTCAGGCGAGCTTGCTCAGGCGGCGCACGAGCCATTCGAGGCAAAGTGCTCCGGCGATCACGCCGAGCAGAAGGCTCATCATCGACTTTTCAAAATCCCGGTCGGGCGCGCCGGAGAGGATCGTCGTCTCGGTGCGGTCGCGAAGTTGGCTCGCCAGCGGCGCGACGCCGCGCTCGCCGAGCGCGGCCGGAAAGCCGACATAATAGCGGCCGCCGGTGCCGGTGCTGATTTCACTCAGCAGCGCGTCGTTGCGCTGCGGGTTTTCGCGCTCCAGGTCCGGCACGCGCACTTGCACGCGCCGCGTAAGCTGCTCGTCGACCGTTTCCGGCACCGGCAGATCGAGGCGGAACACGCCTTCCTGCAGCGCTGTGAACTGGCCGTTGTACATGCCCTTGCGGGCGGCGTCGGGCTTGAGCATCACGGTTTGGGTGGTGCTGTCGGGCTGGGTGACTTGCAGCGTCACGCCGGCCACATCGAGCGGTTCGTGCTGGGCGTTGGAAAGCTGAGCACGCACGACGACCGTGTTGCCAAGCAGATAGCGATCGCGCTCGACCAGCAGCACGCCTTGGTTCGAGCCGCGCAGTAGCCGGCCTTGCGAGACATGCCGCACGAGTTTGGTGTAGAACTGCTCAAAGTAACCGGGGTCAAGTGCCCGCAGCCGCCACATCTCGCCGCTGCCGAGATAGAACACCCGCCCCGAACCGTAAAAATGGCCGGCCATGTAAACGGGCAGTTCCTCGCCCAGACTCGCCTCGGGATCGGAATAGCGGCCGTAGACCGTTGCGCCGGGCTTAGCCCCCTTTACGGCAAAATAGCCGTAGACGCCGGGGAAGCTCTCCCAGGCGAGTTGGCTTTGGCTGAGGCTGTCATTGATCCAGAGGAACTCCGCTTCGAGTCCCTCGCGGGTGAACTCGATCGGCCAAGCCGTGGTCGAGCCGTACTCGGCGTCGGTCAGCAGCGTCAGCCGGCGGTGGAACTCGACGGGGTAGAGATTGCGAATCGGCGCCATCGCCGGCTCGCGCACCCAGGCGTCGGTGTGAATCGGCCCCGCCGCGACAATCAGCCCTCCGGCCTCCTCGGCCACCCAGTCTTCGAGCAGTTTCACTTGCGCCGCGTTGAGCGCCTTCCAATCGGGGTCGAAGCCGATGATGGTGTCGTACTGGTAAAGTTCTTCTTTCGTGACGGGGAAGTCGTCGAGAATCAGGTTC
>CAYZVT010000189.1:0-9035 GCA_964481585.1 uncultured Pirellulales bacterium | reverse complement strand
AACACGGGCGAGCCGATCTTGATTCGCGGCAACACGCTGCTCGTTCCGCCAGCGCTGCGGGCGACGGCCCTGCGCGTGATTGGGGCCACGCAGGTGCGGATGGGCGATCTTGCCAGCGGTTCGGGCGTCACGACCGTCTCGGCCAACCCGGTGAGCAACTACCAGGTCGAGTCGAGCCGGCTGCTCAAGGCACGACTGGCGGCGGCAGGGCTTGCCACCGACACCTGGTTCGCCGGCGACTTCCGCCGCGCGTTCGCATACATGGAGAACTGGCCGATCACCGTGACCCAAGCACCGCAAAACAGCGAGGCCGACTTTAGCCAGGACATCGTCCTGCGGTTCAAGGCGAGCGAACGCGGCGCGGCGGCCGTGATCGAGCCGCGCGCCGTGGTGAAAAACACGGCCGCTTAGCGTTTCCATCCCGGTCCGCGGAGCGGGGCCGACTGCGTGCGTTGCCGATCGAGGGCGGTTCGCCCGGCACGGCGCAGCGACAGGCCCGCTTGCGCGGCGCCGGCGGAGGGCGAGGCATCCGGCAGCTGCGTCTCCCTTGCGCCGCATGCGCTGCGGCGGCGGACCGCGCCGGCGCGCCGCCTGCGCTGCCCGCCCTCCCCTTTTTTTCTTTGCTCACCCCGACTCGGAGTATTGCCGTGTACAAGCACTCTCAACTCGAAGACCTGGCCCGCCGCGGCTATCGGCCGCGCGTGGTGTGCGGGGTGATCCACCTGCAGCGCGAGCCGCCGCCGGGCGTGACCTTCGCACGCAAACCGTCGCTCGAAGAGCGGATGCAGCGCCGCGAGGCGCATTCCCGATCCTCCTAAGCCAGCGAACCTATGATCTACCTTGCAGAAATCACCCGGCCCAATCGGGCGGACGACGTACACGTGGAGTTCACCGTGCGCGATGAGGCGGTTGTCTTTGTCGCGCAAAACGGCTTCACCGATGACGGCTACCGCATCATCGGCTACCAGGCCGGGAGCGGAGCCGATGCACTGCGGCCTGGCAGTAAAGCCTTGCTTCGCGTGCTCGGCGAGACCGCGCCATCGGAGACGGTGTTTGACTCGCTCGCCGACGCACAGGCGGCGGCTGCCGCGCTCGCGCCTTCCGACGGCTACGCGCTGATCGACCTGGAACAGCCGCTCGGCTCTGCTCCGTCGCTGCTCTTGGCCGTGCGACCGGCGCTGTGGCGGCAGTACCACCAGGACGAGGCCGGCAATCCCATGTACATCGCCGCGCGCGCCAACGGCTGGGACCGTACGGATGAGGACCGCTTCTAATGCCCACGGTGCAAGAAACTTTTTCCGACACCAGCCAGCTCGCCGAGCTGCTGCAATCCGAGCTTCACGCCGGAGCGCTGCGCACGGCAGCCGCCTACACCGTCAGCCGCACAACGACGGGTGATTTGCTGGCGAGCGAGGCGAGCAGCGCCGCGCAGAGCCTCGGCTACACGCTTGCCAAGCGGCCTGGCGGAAGCGGGCTGCGGCTTCAGTTCTCCGCCGACGGCAGCGCCTGGCGCAGCGCGAGCGGAGATGACCTGACCGGTCGAGGTGCCTATTCCTATGACCAACTGAACGACAGCATCGCCTTCGGCGCGATCGGCACCGTAAAAAGTCTCCTCGTGCGGTTGAAACCTTCATCCACGGCCGCGCAGAAGGTTTTGCAGCTTAGCGCATCGGTCCATGTCGAGATCAATTCCAGCGGGCAAATTGCCGGCGTCGGATGGACCAGCCCCAGCTACTACCACGGCGCCATCGCCGGCGCGCGGCAGGTCCATACGCGCTGGCAGCTTATTGCCCTCACGAGTGCCACGAGCGTCGATGCCACGGATTTCATTCTGGGCAAAGCCGGCACCGGCTACTTTGGCGGCGCGATCGGCGAAGTGTGGGCTTACAGCCGGCAACTCACCGCAGCGGAGATTGCCGCGCTCGAACTCGACGGCACGGAGCCGGACAGCAGCGCCCTGGTGGGCCGCTGGCATTTCGATGGCGATGCCACGGACGCAAGCGGCAACGGCCACCACGGAACGGTGCAAGGTGCCACGGCGATGAGCGACTGGCGCGAACTGCCCCAACTCGGCGTTGCGCTGGGCGCACGCGAGGTGCGCGCGTTCGATGGCGTCGATGACCGGATCGACATCGGCGACGCCGATGCCTTTTCTTTTACAAACGGCGCGGCGGATCTTCCGTTCTCGCTCTCGGCGTGGGTTTTCCGCGAAGCAAGCTCGTGTCCGATCATTGGAAAAACTTCGTTAGGCGCCTCGGCCGGAGCGGACAACGAATGGCTCTTGTGGTTTGGGCCGAACGGCGAGTTGGGTCTGCATCTCTACGATGACTCCGGCAACAACCAGATCCGTCGCATTTCGAACGGCACGCTCGATGGCGATCTACACCAGTGGCACCACTACGCCTGCACCTACGACGGCAGCGGCTCCGCCGCCGGCCTTAAACTCTACCGCGACGGCGCGGAGATCCCCTCCGCAGGCAGCACGGTCGGCACGTACCTCCGCATGCGAAACACGGCAGGGCAGGTGCGCGTCGGCGCATCGTTCCTCGGATCATCGTTCGCCGCCCACGCGCGAATGCGCGTCGCGGGCGTCGCCGTGTGGTCCGATGTGCGCACCGCCGCCGAAATCGAAGCTGAATATGGACAAGGCTACGTCGATCTCGGCGACGCCAACCTCATCGAATGCTGGCCGCTCGGCGAAAGTGCTGGCTCCACCGCATTCGGGGAGCGTGGCGCGCACCACGGAACCTACAGCGGCCCGGCAGCGGTGCAGGAGGCCTTTCGTCCCGCGCCACGTCAGCCGACCGAGCAGACGCTTTCGCTGGCGGCGTTGGCTCTGACCGATTCTTTCTACTACCGATTGCTGCTTCAGTCGCCAGCGGCTGGCACCTCGCCGTCGCTCGATGAAGTGGTGGTTGCCTTTCAGCGCGCGGGCGTGCCTCTTCCTCTCCTTTTGCAAAGTGGAGTTGTGCTCTAATGGCAGTACGCAGCCAAGCTCTCACGATCAGCTATACGGCGTGGAACACGACGCTCGCCGCGCCGCAGACGGGCGACGCGGCCAACCACACGCTCACCTGGATCAAAGACGGCGTCGAAGCGCCCGCGTCGGGCACGGTAACTGAGCTCTCCGACGGCGAGTACGCGCTCACCCTCTCCGCCGCCGAAACCGATTGCAACGCTGGAACTCTGCACGGCACGAGCAGCACCAGCGGCGTGGTGCTCGTGCCGGTCCGGCTTTCTTTCGTGCAACTCCCCACGGCGGCCCCAGGCACGGCAGGCGGTCTGCCAACGGCCGATGCCGACAACGCCATCGCGGTCGCCAGTCTTTCGGCCGCCGCGATTAGCGCGATTTGGGACGAGCCGCAAGCCGCTCATACCACGGCCGGCACGTTTGGCTTCTTTCTCGACGCCGCGATCAGTGCCCTGGCGACAGGATCGGCCGGCTCGGGCACTGGTAGCGTCGGCGACTATCTGCAAGATCTGCTCGCGACGCGCGACAACGTTGCCGCGCAGCTTGCCGAAATCACGGCCAACCCCAAACCCTCCTACAGCGTCGATGACCAATGGGTCGATTGGGACACGCACTTCAAGGCGCTCAGCGATCGCCTCGAAAAGCTCAACCAGGCGATTCAGGCCGCGCAGCCGTTTGAAATCCAAACCACCGGGTACACGCAATGACGCAACTGTTCGATCCGCAAGACGATTTTCAGCAGGTGGTCGATGGGCTGGAGGAGGTAACGCTCACGCCGCTCGATGGCAGCCCCACCCAGCTGCTGCGGGCGCTACGACGCCCTCCGACCCAGCAAGAGGTGAATCTGCTGAACGACTCCATCGGTCTGAAGCTCGACGATGTGGTCTGGCATTTTTCCGACGAGGCGCTTGACGGCTATTTGCCCCAAAATGGCGACACGCTCACCGACGGGGAGGCGGTCGTGTGGACGATCGTTAGCACCTCAAGAAAACTGTTCGGCAACCACTGGCGCGTGATCTGTCAAAACTACGCCTAGTCGATTCAGCGGGCGCGGCGGCAGATGTGATAGCTGCTAGCAGTGCCTACCTTCGGCAGGGTCTCCCCCTCTGTGGACGCCCCATATCTAGTAGCTTGTATCTGTACAAAATTACACTATTCTTACAGCCGTCGCCTGGAGCTAATCGGACCTGTTGCCGGCAGCCGCTTTCCGCGTGCTGCCGGCCGTTTTTGCATCGCGTGGACCGTTTTCCACTCACGCTTGCGCCAAAGAGGGAGCTTACGGATGAGGGGCAATCGCCTGACGTTACACCTGGTCCACCTCTACCACCAGGGGCGCTACGTCCGCACGGTGCCCCGCCCGTTCAGCCTCGCCGCCGCAACGGCCTACACCGAAAGCTACAACCGCTGCGGCCAATGCGACGGCCGCGCCGCGCGGCTGGCGCCGCTGGAACTTGACCTCATCCCGCCCGGCTCCGAAGAAGTGCCGCACCGCCGCGATACCTAAGAAGCCAGGCGGGAAAACCCCGACTGGCAAGCGGCTGAAAGTGAACCAGAGGTCCTAGAAAGGGAGAGTGGGTGCGCCAGGATTCGAACCTGGGACCTCAGCCTTATCAGGGCTGCGCTCTAACCAACTGAGCTACGCACCCGTTGGGCCGCATGCGGCGGAGTGGCGTGCGGCCGGGGCAAGACGAGTTATTGTAAAGACCGCCGCCGGGCTGTCAAACGGGCCGAGGAGCCGGTTTTTTTTGCCGCCGCACCAAGCCGGCGCGACCGCCGTGACAAAGGCATGGGGCGGGCCGGGCGGAACGGCCGGGGCTGGTAGTCTATCGGTTTGCTGTGCCCCGGCTCTTGGCTGCCAGGGGCGACTTTTTGGGCAGCAATTCTAATTTTCGGCGGAAGTTGCCGCCAGATTTGCTCTCGTCCCGTTCTTCGCGCCAGACCCGATTCTGGCCCCAAAACGATCATGCGGCCCCCGCGCCGGGTCCGAAGAATAGGGTAAAGCGGCCTGCCGCCGGGGCTCCGACGACCCTGCGCAAGCGCTGCTGGGACGGCCCGGTTCGACACTCGACGACGAGGTTTTTCTATGCGATGCGAGACTCGCCTCTGCTGGTTGCTGTTCGCTCTTGGCCTGACGGCGATGCCGGCCGCCCGTCCGGCGCTGGCCGCGTCGCCCTCGGCCGAACAGGCCTTGCGGCTGACGCCCATTCAGCAGGATATCGAGTACGATCGGCCCTCGGCCGCCGAGGCCAAGCAGTGCTCGATCAAAGCCGAAAAAGAGGCCGGCCACACCGGCTGGGTGGTGCGCGGGCCTGCTGGACAAGTGCTCCGCCGCTTTACCGACATCAATAGCGACAACGTCGTCGACCAGTGGAGCTACTTCCGCGACGGGCTGGAGGTCTATCGCGATATCGACTCCAACTACAACGGCAAGGCCGATCAGTACCGCTGGTTCCACTTCGGCGGCACGCGCTGGGGCGTGGACGAAAACGAAGACGGCCGGATTGATAGCTGGCGGATTATCTCGGCCGAGGAAGTCGCGGCGGAGGTCGTCGCAGCGCTCCGCGACCGCGACTCGGCCCGCTTTGCCCGGCTTCTGCTCACGGCCGAGGAGCTAAAAAAGCTGGGGCTGGGCGAGCAGCAGAGCGCCGAGGTGAAAGCCAAACTCGCCGCCGCGCAAAGTCAATTCCGCGATCTCGCCTCGCGGCAAAAGGTCGTCACCGCGCAGACGAACTTTGTCAATTTCGGCGGCACCCGCCCAGGGATCGTGCCGGCCGGCACGGGCGGCTCGACGCGGGATTTGGTGGTGTATGAGAACGTGGCGGCGCTCGTGGAGACCGAGGGGCAGCACCAGCAGGTCTACGTGGGAACGCTGATTCGCAAGGGGAACATCTGGCGCTTGATCGACCTGCCCCAAGTGGCGGCCGACAACGAAATCGCCGCCGGTGGTTACTTCTTCCGCGCCTCGCTCGCGCGGCCGGCCGAACTGGAGGCGCCGCCGACCGAAGGCAGCCCCAGTCAAGAAGTGCAGCAAATGCTTGGCGAGTTGGAAAAGCTCGATCAGGCGATCGCCACCAGCACGGGCAAGCAGCGCGAACTGCTCAACGAGCGCCGCTACGATCTGCTCAAGCGACTGGCCGAGGAAGCTGGCGATGCGACGCAGCGCGCGCAGTGGATTCGTCAACTGGCCGACACCGTCAGCGCCGCCGTGCAGACCGGCAATTTTCCGAAAGGAATCGAGCGGCTACAGGCCCTGGAAGAATCGCTCTCGAAGAAAGAGGCGGACGAGCCGCTCCAGGCGTACGTAAAGTTCCGCCGGCTCTCGGCCGCGTACAGTCAAGATCTACAAGCGCCGCAGGCCGACTTCGCCAAGATTCAGGCGAAGTGGCTGGAAGACTTGGAGAGCTTTGTCAAAGCCCACCCGTCGAGTCCCGACGGCGCCGAGGCGCTGCTGCAACTGGCGATTGCCCAAGAATTTGCCGGCGATGACGAACAGGCGATGCGCTGGTACGAGCAGATTCTGAAGAGCTATCCGCAGTCGATGCCGGCGCGCAAAGCGAAAGGGGCTGTAACGCGGCTGCAATCGGTCGGCAAGCCGCTCGCGCTGCGCGGCTCGACGCTCAACGGCTCGGCGTTTGATCTTGCCCAGTACCGGGGAAAGACCGTCCTGATCCAATACTGGGCAACCTGGTGCGAGCCGTGCAAGGTTGACATGGCCCGGCTCAAGGAACTGCAAGCGCAGTACGCCAAGCAGGGCTTTGTCGTGGTGGGCGTGAGCCTGGATGACGAGCGGGACGAGGTGCTCCGCTACGTCCAACAAGAGCGCATCCCGTGGGTTCAGCTCCACGAGCCGGGCGGGCTGGAAAGTCGGCTGGCCAACGAACTGGGCATCCTCACGCTGCCGACCATGATTCTGGTCGATGCAAAAGGCAAGGTCGTCAGCCGCAACATCCACGTCACCGAACTGGAGGGCGAGCTACGCAAGCTCCAGTAACCGCCGCGGCTCGAGCGGACGCGCTTTCAGAGGGTCGGGCTTACCAACTCCAACGGTGATTACGACGCTGGCGGATACCGCCGGGAGAGTTCGGCCGTTTGCGGCTGCGGCTGGCCCGCGAGGAACGGAGCCGGCTGTAGTTGGGCCGATTGCTCGGGCGGGAGAATTCGAAGCTGTGGTCGGAGACGTAGGCTTCGCGATCCGAAGCATATTCCAGCGCCATCACCATTAGACTGACCTCAAAAAACGCCGCACCAGGAAAGCGTAGGCCGGACGTGTCGGGCGGCAGCGGACACGTTCGGCTTCGTTGAACGTGCCCGGCTAAAAGCAAGCAATGTGCCGCTGCCCTCTCCGCAGCCAAAACGGCGACGGCGGCAGCGGCCGCGCGTGCCGAAGTCGGCAAATTGCAGCCGAAAACCACGAGAAAACTTTCTCGCAGTTTCTTCACCCTCTCCGGCTGCTCACTCGGCGGACAAGCCGCCTCATCACCAAGCTGGTGAAGCGGCCGGCGAGTTGGTCTAACCTCTTGTGCCGATGGGCATTGCGGCCGAACGGCCTGGCTTCGATGAGTGCGCGTGCGGCGCGGGCGTGGCCGATCATGAGAAGCTAAAGCGTTGTTCAGAAACGCTTTGCACAGCAGTTCACAGAAATAGTGAGGGCGGTTTCACTATTTTGGTGAAAGCCTGTGGGGGTGGGCGGGGCGCAGTTTTCCCCTCGGCGCGCCGCTCAGCAGCGGTTACCACGCTGGTCGGCCCCCGGAATCGCGCTCGTGCGAACCGGCTGCGCAAGCATACGCGCAGCGCATGCGCACGGTTCAGACCCAGGCGCGCGGAAGCGGCCCGCTCGGGCGTTGACGACCATGCACTACGGGCACATGCGGACGCGCGAGCGCCTCGGAAGCCGAGATGACTCTTGCTGCATGAGTAGAGAGGGATCGCCGGCAAGATTGGCCGGCGAAAGAGGTTGCGCAAAGAGTCCTGGAATCCGACGACTCGACACGTGCAGCACGACCTGCAACGCCGAAGTTCGGATTTATAGACGCTGCATTAGCGCTCGCTCTAGCGGCTGGGGACTCGCAACATCGGACGCGGCGGATCGTCTTCCGCCCTCGGCGTTGGCTGCTCGTCTCCGATTTAGCCAGCAGGTTCCAAGCCTGACGGCGCTCTGGGTTTCACGTCCCAGGCTGGCGCTCGTCAGCGCAGGCAACAAAGACTTGTCTCTTGAGGAGATGCAAAGCCCGTGCCAGACACTACCTCCGGTGGGCATCCGTTCCAGCCGCTCTGGGTGCGGGATGTAAAATCGCCGTTGTAAAATCTGCAAAAACACCAGCCCTTCCCCATCTTGCCTTGGCAAAAGCCCTTAAAGTTTCGCCGCCTAACTGCTGCGAGGAACGGACCTTTCGCGGATTGGGAGCGGCTGTTCGGCCGCTGGCGCTTGGTTTTGGCACGCCAGTCGCTCCTGCTGCGGCAACTCCTGCGGCTCTTGAGGCGAGGTGGAAGGAACTGCCGGCCCGCCGCAGGTGACTCGGATGGGGAATGGACTCCCCGGGAGAAGATGTCGATGGCTGGGCTTGAGGTTTCGCTCGGGTGGTACGTGCTGGCGGTGCTGCAAACTCTGGGGCTGGCGAGCACCTGGCTGGTCCGTCGCCGCGAGGGCTGTCGGCATTGCCAACGCCTCTTTATGGCCCTGCTGGCTGCGGTCGGGAGTGGAATTATCGCCTCGCTCTTAGTCGGCGGCACCTGGCTTCCCGCCGGGATGACCTTTTCGATCATGGCCGTGGCTGGAACCTGCGAGTTTCGCAGTCCTCACTCCACGGCGGCTGCACCGCTGGCCAATCTCTAAAATTCGCCCTCCGGCCGCTTCGCTAGCGGCTCCCCCTGCTCCGGCCTCGCACTGTTGGCAGGCTCGGAAGTATAGGGGAGCTTTACGGCCTCGGCCCCAGCGCTGGCAGTCTCGCCTTCTGCGCAAAGACCGGCAAAATCGAAAAAATACTCCCTTCCGCTGCAATCAGCAGCCGACATCTATAGCAGACAGATCCGACGCCCAGACTGCGCGGGGGGAAACGAATGCAGT
>CAYZVT010000188.1:6055-9035 GCA_964481585.1 uncultured Pirellulales bacterium | reverse complement strand
CCCCATGGCCGGCAGACTCGGCGACATCCTGGTACGGCACGGCTATCTGACCGAGAGCCAGGTCGAAAGTGCGCTCAAAGCGCAAGGCTCTGAGCGCGGCATGCTCGGCGCGATTCTGCTGCGGCGGGGGCTGATTACCGTCGATCAGCTGGGGGCGGCGCTGGCCGAGCAGTATGAGGTGCCGTTTCGCGAGATCGTGCCCGAAGCGATCAATCCGCAAGTCGTGCGGCTTCTGCCCGAAAGCCTGGCCCGCGAGCGGGCGGTGGTGCCGGTCGAAATTGCCGGCGGGCAGATGACCCTGGCGATGGTCGCGCCCGACGATATTGAAACCATCTCCGAGGCGGAACTGATCGCTGGCTACCGCGTCGCGCCGGTCGTGTCGCTTGAGCCGGACGTGCAGGCGGCGCTCGACCGTGGCTATGACGATCGCATCGTCGCGCGGCAGACGATCGTGGACATGAAAATGGCCGATCTCGAACAGGCCGAGCAGGCGATTGACGCCGAACTCGTCGATGAGCCGGCCGAGGAGGAACTCGCCCCGGTCGTGCGGCTCGTGCGCGCGATTTTGATGGGGGCGATCAACGCCAACGCGAGCGACATTCATCTTGAGCCGCACACGCCCGAAATGCGGGTCCGCTACCGCGTCGATGGCGAATTGCAAGCGGTGATGACGATCCCCAACCACATCGAGGAGGCGGTCGTCGCCCGCATCAAAGTCATGGGCGACATGGACACCACCGAAAGCCGCCGTCCGCAGGACGGGCATCTGTCGCTGCAAGAGGCAGGCACGAAGGCCAATTTCCGCGTGAGCACGATTCCCACGGTGTCGGGCGAGAAGGTCGTGTTGCGACTGCTCGACGAGGGGAACAAGGTCTTTGATATGGACCACCTGGGGCTGAGCGCGCACGATCGGCAGCGCATCCAGTCGCTCATCGACAAGCCGCACGGCATGCTCGTCATCACCGGACCCACCGGGTCAGGCAAGAGCACGACCATGTACGCGCTGCTCTCGAAGCTCAATGGCGTCTCGCGCAACATCGTCACCGTCGAAGACCCGGTCGAGTACCGTCTGCCGGGCATTAACCAGGTCAACTCCGACAACGACCACGGGCTGGGCTTCGCCAACGCGCTGAAGTACATGATGCGGCAAGACCCGGACGTGATCATGGTCGGCGAAATCCGCGACCTCGAGACGGCCGCCACCGCCGTGCAAGCCGCGCTGACCGGCCACTTGCTCATTAGCACGCTGCACACCAACGACGCCACCGGCGCGGTCGCGCGACTGAACGACTTGGGCATCGACTCGTTCAAGGTCGGCGGCGCGCTGCTCGGCTCAATCGCCCAGCGGCTGTTGCGGTCGATTTGCGAGCACTGCAAAGAGCCGGCCGAGCCGAACGAAGCGCTGCTCAAGGTGCTTTGCAAAAACCGCGCGCTGCCGGCGGACACGGCCTTCTTTCGCGGCCGGGGGTGCAAAAAATGCCTCGGCACCGGCTATTCCGGGCGGATTCCGATTTACGAGATCATGGTCGTCACGCCGACACTCGCCGATGCCATCGAACGCGGCCTGCCCAGCAGCAAACTGCGCGAAATCGCCATCGCCGAAGGCATGGTCGAATTGGCGGCCGCCGGGCTGGAGCGAGCTTGCGCCGGCAAGACGACCCTCGAAGAAGCCTTTTATAAAACGTCGAGCTAATGATGAGCCGCGTCGCCTTTCCTCTCCGCGCAGCCGCCGAACAGCCGACCGCCGCGTCGCGCGCCGCGCGGAAGCCCGCGCCGGCAAAGGCGCGGATCAAACGGCTCGATCTGACGTTTATTTTGCGGAACGTGGCGACGCTGCTGGAAAACGGCGTGTCGCTGCCGAAGGCCCTACACGCCGTGGCACGGGAAAAGACGCTGCAAAAGCACGCGCCAATCCTCGACGCCGTGCGGCGCAAGGTCGAAACGGGCGAGTCGTTCAGCGGCGCGCTGGCGGCGTTTCCCGAGACGTTCGACGAGTTGATGATTAACCAGATTCGCGTCGGCGAACGCTCGGGCACGCTGACCGACACGCTCGCGCAAGTCACGGTGCAACTGGAAAAGGGAAACCAACTCCGCGCGCTGATCGTCAAGAAGCTCGCCTACCCGATTCTGCTGCTGGGGATGGGCTCGGGCGTGGTGACGTTCATGCTCATCTGTGTCGTGCCGGTCTTTGAAGAGACGTATGCCGACGCGAACATTCCCCTGCCGCTGGTGACGCAAGCGCTGATTGCCCTGGGCGGCTTTGCATCGGCGTATTGGTGGTGCATTGTGCTCACGGCGGCGGTCGCGGTGTTGGCGATCAAGCAAGCCCGCAGGCAGCCGGAGCTGGCCAGCGCCATGGATGAAAAACTGTTGCGGCTGCCGCTGGTCGGGCCGTGGCTGCGGGATCTGGCGGTGCTGCAACTGATGGACGTGCTCGGCAATTTGCTCGATGCCGGGTTCGTGCTCGCCGAGGCGCTCTCCGTCTGTGCCGGTTCGGTTGGCAATCGCGCGGTGCGGCGGAGCGTGCAAGCCCTGCAAAGCGCCGTCTACCGGGGCGAACGCTTTAGCCGCGAGATCGAGCGGCACGGCGAGATGTTTCCGCCGGTGGTAAGCCAGTTGGTGATCGTCGGCGAACAGACCGGCAATTTGCAGAAGGCGACCGGGCACATTCGCGAGCACCTGCGGCGCGAGATTGAACGCAAGACCAACATTATGGTCGGCACGATCGAGCCGGTTCTGACGATCTCGCTGGCGGCGGCCATCGGCCTGATACTGCTGGCGATTTACCTGCCGATGTTCGACATGATCGGCGCGGTCGCGGGGTGAGAGGAATGAGGGACGAGGGACGAGGGACGGGGGACGAGGGACGGGGGATGAGGGACGAGGGACGAGGGACGGGGGACGAGGGACGGGGGATGAGGGACGGGGGATGAGGGACGAGGGACGGGTTCTCGGGAATGACGGGTAGGGCGCGGCAGGT
>CAYZVT010000188.1:0-6045 GCA_964481585.1 uncultured Pirellulales bacterium | reverse complement strand
GCGGCGCCTGCAGGCCCCCCCGTGGGCCTCCGGCGGTGGCCCCCTCCCCGGGCGAGCACGGAGGGGGCACGATGGACGGGAAAGCCTTTGTCGGGAATGACGGGTATGGATCGGAAAGTGGACCTGCGATGAACCAGCATTGCCGCCGCCGCACTTGCGCGGCCTTTACCTTGACTGAGGTCCTGGCCGTGCTGGTGCTTCTGGGCATCGTGGCGGCGCTGGGGTTGTCGCGCATTGTAGGCGGCGGCGAGGCGGCCAACCGGCGTGCGTGCGAAGTGAACCGCAGCACGATCGAGCTGCAAGCCCAGCTTTGGTACCGCGACCGGGGAAGCTGGCCGGCGGCCGATTTGAGTGATCTGGGCGGCGATGCGGACTATTTTCCCGCAGGGCTGCCGACCTGCCCGGTCGACGGCGCTAGCTACACGCTCGATCCGACCACCCACAAGGTGCTGGGGCACGCGCACGAATAGCGCCACGACCGGCCGCCGCCGGCGGGAATCCAGCGGACAGCTGTTGGCTAGTAGCTATTAGCTGTCAGCTTTTAGCTATCTGCCCTCAGCCGTCAGCAAAACAGGTTGTTCCCGCGGACGCAGGGGAGCAGATTTCGCTTTCTTGCAGGGGCAGAGCGGCGCAGGGGGGCCTGGAGGCTGCGGGCAAAAAGAGGTGCAGCCCACGCGCTAAGAGAAAGGCCGTGCGCTCTAAACGCTGAAAGCTGACCCCTGAAAGCTGACCCGTGAAAGCTGACCCCTGAAAGCTGACCCCTGACCCCTGGCCCCGGTCCTTCCCGCCTGCGCGGGAAGGAGGGCCAATTGGCCGATGTCACTCCTCGGCGGGGGCCGCAGTAATTCTTTTGCAGTGGCCCGGCGCGCGCCGCAAGTGCGAGCTAGAGTTTTTTGGGGCATAGCTACCAGTAGGAGGTGGCGCCACGAAAAAAAGAGCGCCCCTGCCACGGATCTGAACGTCCCTTTTTTCAAAAAGTATGTGGAGCCGGAAACAATGAAACGTCCTGCCAAGCATCGCGGGTTCTCGCTGCTCGAATTGTTGGCGGTGGTGACGATCCTGGGCATCATCGCGGCGATGGTCGTGCCGCGCGTGACAAGCTCCAGCGCTGCCGCCAAGCAAAAGGTCCATGCGCACAACAAGGCGGCGATCAATGCCGCCGTAGAGCGCTATTACATCAACGAGGGAAGCTGGCCGGCCGCCGACTTGAGCGATATTGGCGCCGACGTGGATTACTTCCCGGACGGATTGCCGGCGAACCCGGTCGATTCCGCCACGCCCTACTCGATCGACGCGACCACGCATCGGGTCGATACCCCGTAAGCGAGCTTGCGCCGCCATGACGAGTTGCCTTGGATTGCGACCGCCGCGCACCGCGACCGCCGCGCGAGCGGGCTTTAGTCTGCTGGAAGTGGCGGTCGTGGTGACGGTGCTCGGTATCCTGGCTGCGGTGGGGATGTCGCGGCTGGGACAGACGACCTACGGCAACCTCGGCGCGCAGGGCGATGCACGCCGCATCGCGCTGGACCTGTTGCAAGCGCAGCGGCGGGCGATCAGCACGGGGGACAACCACTATTTGCAGTTCACTCCCGGCGGCGGCCCGGTGACGAGCTACGCGCTCGTGCGTCGCGCCGCTGGCGGCGATGTGACGCTTGATACGGTGTCTGAGATCCCGCGCGGCGTGACGATCACGCCGAGCCACGCGGTTGCCGAGTTCAACTTCGAGGGGGCCGCGCTGGCCGCGTACCAGATCGAGATCGCCGGCCCCGACCGCAATTGGACCGTCTCGGCCGTGCCGGCCACCGGGGCCGTGCGTGTGCTCGAAAACCCCTGAGTCGCCGCCGCGAATATTGCCGGCGGTCCTGCCTTCCTCCCACCTATGCCCGCCGATGAACGCTTCCCCCCGTCCGCTCCGAGTGCGGCGCCGTGGTCAGACGCTCCTCGAGCTGCTGATGGCCGCTTCGCTCTGCGCGGTGGCGCTGGTGCCGGCGCTCAAGCTAATGGGCGAGAGCCTCACGCTGGGGCGCGAGGTCGAGACGCGCAACCTGCTCACCACGCTCGGCGTGAGCAAGCTCGAACAGCAGCTTGCCCGCAGCGCGGCCAGTTGGACGAGCACCAATGAAACCGGCAGTTTCGCCGCCGAAGGCTTTGCGGCGGTTCGCTACCAACTTACCTGCAGCGATCTGGCGTCCGACGGCGGGCTGCCCGACCAGTTGATGGCCGTGCGTGTCGTGGTCTGGGAAGACGCCGACGGCGACGCGGCTTGTGACTCGGATGAACTTCAACTTTCCTTCCGCAGCAAAATTGCCAAACTCGCCCTGTATGAAGATGAAGCGACCGGCGGCTAATTCGCGCGCGGGCATGACGATGCTCGAAGTGCTTCTGGCGACGGCGATCCTCACCACGGTCGTCACCGCCGTGTCGGTATTGCTGCGCACCAGCTACGCGGCTTGGCAAGCCCATGAACAGGACGCTGAGCACATTCAGGCGTTGCATGCCACGCTACGGCATCTCGTCCGCGAAATTCGCCAGGCCAAAGCGGTCACGGCAATCAGCGCGCCGGGCGAGCTTTCGGGCAGTCTGTCGATGGAAGTGGCGGACGGTTCGACGCGCGTGTGGGCGCACGACGCCGCGACCGAGGAGGTCCGCTTTGGCACCGGCTCGGCCGATAGCCTGCTTGCCGACTCGATTACCGAACTGAGCTTTGCCGGCTACGCGGCCGACGGCGTAACGGCGACGAGTAGCCCGGACGAAGTGCAGTTGATCCGCTGCACCGCGACCACCGAACTGCCGCGCAGCGTCGGCGGCCGGCGGAGCGTGTCCTGCTGGGCCTGGATTCGCAGTTGGTGAGCCGAGCATGTCAAGCCAGAACAACCACCGCACCAGTCGAACAAGCCCCCGTCGCGCGCGACGCGCGGGCGCGGCGCTGCTGATGACGATTTTTATGATTGGCGTGACGTCGCTGCTGGTCGTCTCGATGTTGGCGACGCTCACGAGCCAGTTTGCCGCCGTCCGCAACGCGGCCGATTACGAGCGTGCTTTGTACTTGGCCGGGGCAGCGGTCCATCATGCCCTGGTGCAACTGGAAGAAGACTACGGCTGGCGCGGCACGCTCACCGAAGGAGCCTACCCGGCCGACGACACCTACTCAGCCACCGTCGCCGAGGGCGCGGAGGGAACGGTCCTCGTGACAGGCACGGGCGTCGCGGGAGAAATCACCCGCCGGCTGCAAATCACCGTGACCGAAGGGGAGTAAACGGCGATGGGACGAACTGCCAAAGACGGACCGAGCTTGCTCGTGACGGTCGAGGTCGGCCGGTCCTGCCTGCGCATGGTGGCCGTCGAACGGTCGGCAGCCAACCGACCGGCGGACGTGCGGACGCGCACCTTTCGCTGGCGGCAGCAAGCCCATTCGCTTCTGTCCGACGCGGGCGCAAGCGAGTTGACTCAGGCGTTCAAGCAACTGGTGGCCGAGGAGCGGCTAACGGGCAAGCGGCTGCGGATTACGCTCACGGGCGACTTTTGTGTCACGCGCGTCTTGACCGGCACCGACGAGCGCGTGCGGCGCGAGCTGGCGCAGTTGGAAGAACGCAGCCAGCGTTATCTCTCGCTCGGGCCGGGACAAAAGGCGCTCGCCGGGAGCATCCGGCAGATCGACGCCCGCCATCAGCACGCGCTGTTGAGCGTGGCGAATCAAAAGACGCTCGACACGCTGCTGCACGTCGCGGCCTCGGTCGGCGTGCAGCTGGAACTAATCGAACCATCGCTCGTCGCGCTAAGCCGGGTGGTTGGCCAACTCGGCTACGATCACGACCAGCCGACGATGATCGTCAATGTCGACGAACGCGGCGTCGAGCTGGGGATTTCTTACGGCGGGCAATTGTTGCTCGACTACCGGCCCGGCGGCCGCGAAGTGCACGGCGAGATTGCCGGCATTGTGCTGCAGCACCTTTCGCGGCTGCGGCGCTACTGCTCGCGCTACTTCCGTTACGCGCAAGGAGATTTGCGCACTGCCTATCTTTGCGGGTCGCATGAACAGCTTGATGCGCTGCAGGCGGAGTTTGAAAAGAGCGGCGAGCTAACCGTGGCGAGACTCGATCCGGCTCAGCTTGATCTTACTTGGCGCTACGCCGAGTCGCCTCCGGGGAGCGAGCTGGCGGCGGCGATCGGCACCTGTCTCGTGCCGCACGGCGGCGATCCGGCGCGGCCCAGCCCGAACTTGATGGAGCATCTCGAACAACACCGCGCCGAATCGCTCGCGCGGCGTTTGCTCCGCGTCGGCTGGCCGGTGGCGGCGGTGCTGTTGCTGGCGTTGGGATTGGCGACGATCAATGTGATGCAAAGCCGCGAAGTCGCCGCGCTCGCGTCGCAGGTCGCAGCGTTTGAACCGCTCCGCCAGCAAGTTACTCAGCAGCGGATGACGCTGGTGCGGGCGGAGATGAAGCATCGTTATCTGAAGCAGATCGACGAGCGGCTCACGCGGCCGGCTTGGGAGGACGTGCTCGACCTGATCGGCCGCTCGATGCCGGCCGACGTCTGGCTCGATCAGGTGCAACTGGAGCGCGATGGACAGCTTCAGATCGCCGGCGCGAGTTACGGCGAAGAAGGGGTGTTTGAACTGGTGAACTGGCTCGAAAAAACGCCGCTGTTTGCTGACGTGGCCCTGCAAGGGGTTGGCCCAGGGCGGCGGGAGGGCGGAAAGCTCGTGCAGTTTCACCTGCAAACGAAGTTGGAAGGCTGCGCAGCGCAGGAGGAAACGCATGATTGAGCAAACCTTGCGGCGGCTGGAACAGCACCCCCGCCAGTGGCTAATCGTTACAGCCGGAACTTTCGTTATAGGGCTTGTGGTGCTCCTGCCCCTGGTCGATGAGTATCAGCGAATGCAGTTGGAACGGGCCGAGCTGGAAGCTCAGTTGGCCGAGTGCGAGCAACTGGCGAGCAATCGTAAACCGCTGGCCGAACGCGTGCGCGTCGAGCTGGCCCACCTCGAACAGATCGAAGCCCGAACCGTTTCCGAAGACCGAATCCAGCCGTTTCGCGCGGAGATCGTGGCGCGGGTGCGGGCGTCGGGCTGTCATCTGCGACGGGTGGCGACCGCCAGCATGCAGCGTCGGCCCTGGCTCAAGCAGGACGATCCGCTGCTACCGGCCACGGCCGGAAAACACGACAGAGACAGAACGGACTACGAACTAACGATCCAGCCCATCACCGTCACCGTCAGCGGCACGATGCCGCAAGTGAAGCGACTGCTAGAGATGCTGGAAGAACACCAGCCGATCGGCTACGCGAAAAACTTTTCGCTCCGCCCGGTCGGAACGAGCACGCAAGAGGTTGTGCTGGAACTAGAGCTTTGGCTGTACGGACTGGAGGAAGCGCAGCAAATCGCGGCGTGATGCAGAGTCGGGCAGTGGTGGAGGGGGGATTGGGAACCAGAGCGGGTTCTTTCCCGTCTCGCGTGCACTGGATCTCTTTTCGCCTGCGGCCTCCCGACCCGCCTAGCCGCTTAAATCTACCCTGACGCAAAGCCTGCTCTCTAGATTCCCGCCTGCGCGGGAAAGACGTGCTTGCGCAAGCAGACCCGGCTAGGACGGCCGGGAACCGAAATCACGGAGGATGGAGTGAGGGCTGACACGCGCGCAAGGAGTGCGGCGAGGCCCGTCGGCAGCATGTTGTTGCTGCGGCGGCTGCTTGCGCTCGCGCTGTGCGTGGCCGGCTCGCTCCCTCCGGCAGCCCTTCGTGCCGATCCGCCCGGTCCAGCCGGCCCCGCGCTGGCCGCCGATTTGCAGGAAACGCTCGCTCGCTCCGGCGACCTGACCTTGCGCAATACGTCGCTCCGCGATGCACTCTTCACGATCGGGCAGCTTTGGAAAATCAACGTCGTTGTCGGCGATGAGGTCGAGGGACAGGTCAACGGCGTCTTTCAGCAAGCGCCGCTGAGCGAGATTCTCGACGCCCTCTTGCTCTCCAACGGCTATAGCTACCGGCCGGTCGGGCAAAGCCTGGTGGTGATGAAGCTCGAACAACTTGGCGAGCTGAATCCGCTTT
>CAYZVT010000187.1:0-9072 GCA_964481585.1 uncultured Pirellulales bacterium | reverse complement strand
CGGCCACGGCGGGCGTGTCGACATAGCGGCCGCGCGTCGGCACGGCTTGGCTGCGGAAGCGTTCTGCTAGCGCGTGGAGTCCTTCGCGCAGCTCGGCTCCGCGGATCGGTACGCCATGTCCGGTGGCGGCGAGTTCTGGTTCGAGTTCGGCAAGGCGGCGCACGCTACGGCCGGCCTCTTGCCAGTCGCTAGTAAAGTACGACGGCGGCCCGTGTACCGCAGGCCATTGGGTTAGCACGGCCAGCAGCGATTCCTGCTGCACCGTGACAAAGGCATCGCCGGCGATGAGTGCGCGGTCGGAATCCCGCAGTAGCGAGACGTGGCCGTGCGTGTGCCCGGGCGTGTGAATCCATCGCCAGCCGGGCAGCCCCGGCACCGTCCCATCATCGGGCAGCGTCTGCACGCGGGGCCGCAAGTCATACGGCCGCCGCCGAAAGAGCGGTGCCGACAGCGCCATCAGCCCGCCGCCCACCGTCGGGTCGGCCGGCGGATAGCTCGACTGGCCGGTGACGTAGGGCATTTCGAGCCGATGGGCGTAGATCGGCACGTTCCAATGGTCGGCCAGTTGCGCGGCCGTGCCAACGTGATCGAAGTGTCCATGCGTCAAAATGATCGCCTCCGGCGGCACCTCGCCAAAGCGTTCCCGGGCCGCGCGAAGGAAATAACGGCACGTGCCGGGCAGCCCCGCATCGACGAGCACCCAAGATCCTTCCTGCTGCGGAATGCCCACGAAATACGCATTCACAAACAACACCCGCAACCGCGCCAGATCGGGCAGGAGTTCGTCGAGATGCTGACTCCGCCGCGGCGGGGCGACTTGGTGAAGCGAGTGCATGGCTTGAGTCCTGCAGTCGGGGTCGGGGGTGGGCGATCGCGGGGATCGCGTGCAGATGGTGTGCCGGAGAAGTGCGTCAAGTCGCCGGGGTAGTGGGTCAGTTTTTATGCGTTCCTTGTACGCTGCCCGACCGAGGGCGCGCTGCGTAGAATGCGCCTGGGGCAGTAAGCGAAAGGAGGGGATGATGAAACTGTTGACAGCAATCGTGCTCATCGCGGTCGTCGGCGCTCCCACACTAGCGGGAGCCGATCCCTGGAAGGACGAGAGCGGCAACCGCCGTGGCTGGGGAGACTGGCAGCGCGGCGCGGGCTGGAACGAAGGGTTTTATCTCGACGTGCCCGGCTTCGAGCTGCACCTTGATGGGGACAGCTTCTACGACCCGCCCTACTACGCGGGCCGTGGTTATCGGGGCTGGGACCGCGACTGGGATGACGGCTACTACGACCAGCGGATTGAGCGTCTCGAGGACTACCGCGACCGCGTACACGAGCAGCGGGAGCGCGAGTGGGAACGCTTCGAGCGACTTCGCCGGCGCTATGGTGTCGATCGCGAGGACTACTGGGAGCCGAGAGAAGACTACTACGACGCTTATGAAGAACAACTCCGCGAGTACCAGGACCGGCTCGAAGACGCGCGTCGCGACGCGCGGCGTGACTGGCGCGATCGCGGTCGCCGCTTCCGCTATGGTTGGCGGTAAGCGATTCGAAAGTTCCTGTCCTCTAGCACGATTGGTGGGCCACGAATTGGGTGGCGGGGGCGCACGCGGAGCGAAGCCCCCCAGGCGGCGGTCCGCAGTTTGGGTGGGCCACTATTGGGGGGGGGGGGGCCCACGCCAAGCTACCCCCCCGACGGGCCGGCTCTCAGCCGTCAGCAGAACACGTCCTTCCCGCGCAGGCGGCAGTCCAGACCAATGATCTTCCGCTCCGGGGGCTTTCGCCTTCGGCCATGCGCCCCCGCCACCCATCCACCATTCAAAATCCAACATCCACCATCATCACCGGAGGCTTCCGCCCCTCGCGGTGCGCCCCCGCCACCCTTGCTGATCGTTGGCGGAAAGCCTCTGGGCGCTTAGCGGAGCTTTTCGGTGTAGGAAAGCAGCGATTTCATGTAGTGGGCCCGCGCGACCGCCGAGGGGTCCGCGACATCGATTTGGCTGAGAATGCCGCGCATCGCGTCGACCGATTCGTAGTCGTGCGCTTCAAGCCACTCGGTAAGCTGGTCGAGCATGACTTGCAGGTGCGCCGCTCCTTTGCGCAGCAGCGCCGAGACGACCATCGCCACGTCAGCGCCGACTAGCAGCACCTTCACCACATCGCCGCCGTCGTGAATGCCGGTCGTGGCGGCGAGCGATGCCGTGACGTGATCGCAGAGAATCGACACCCAGCGCAGCGGCAGCCGTAGCTCCTGCGGCGCGCTCAGTTCGAGGTACGGCTGAAGTTGGACCTTGTCCAGATCAATGTCCGGCGCAAGGTAGCGGTTGAACAGCACCAGCCCGTCGGCGCCGGCATCGACCAGCCGCCGCGCGAACTGCGGCAGCGCGGTGTAGTTGGGGCTGATCTTCACCGCCAGCGGAATTGAAATCTCTGCCCGCACCGCCCCCACTAAGTCAATGTACTGGTCCTCGACTTCTTGCGAAGTCGTTTCGGCGCTGGTCGGCAGAAAGTAGACATTCAGTTCCAGCGCATCGGCCCCCGCCTCCTCGATCAGCCGGGCGTGGCTCACCCACTCGCCGCGGCTATGGCCGTTGAGGCTGGCGATCACCGGGATCGACAGTTCGCTCCTGCACTGCTCGACGAACCGCACATAGCCGCCCGGCCCCTTGTTCAAGTAGTTCAGATCGGGCAGGTACTCGGGCAGGTCGCTGTACAGATCGACCTGGAACTCATAAAGCCGCTCGACCTCCACCTCGTCGCGCTGGATCTGCTCTTGAAACAGCGACGGCAGGACGACGGCCGCAGCGCCGGCATCTTCGAGCCGATGCAAAACCGCCAGATCGCACGTCAGCGGGCATGACCCCACGACCAGCGGGTTCTTAAGCTGCAGCCCGAGATAGCGGGTGGATAGGTCGACGGCCATGAGAAGCTCTCCCAATGGGGTTGTCGCAGTACCTGGGCTGCCGTGACACGCGCTTGTGCTCGGACTCATCTGAGCAAGGCGTGTGTCGCCCCCACTGCGGATTCCTCATGCCGTGCAAGTGCAGTGCCAAACGTGCGGCAAGCGGCCCACGCTTAGCAATCCCGCCGCGCGATGCTGGCCTACTTCCAGGTGACAATAAGCGACGTCGACGGCCACAGTCATGTGCGCGCGCAGCGCGATTGGCCGGTTCGCAATTGCGTCTCGCTATGCGCAAGCGCGCCAGAGACGCGGGTGGCGGTCGCGGGGCGTGCGGGCGGCGTTGTGCTGCGGGCGTTCGGCAAAGTCGGTGCCGATAGCGAAGCACCTCTCGCCAAGCCGCCGGCACCATTTCACCTGGAGATAACGCCGCTTGCCATTGGGAAACGTCACGCGCATCCGCTCGCCCGCGAAAAGCGGTTCGCTATGCAGAAAACGCAGGCCGCCGCGCGAGAGATCGAGTGTCACGATCCGGCAGGCCAATTGCTTCCGGGGAACGGCCGGTAGACTTTGGAAAAGCTCCAGCGCGGCACGCCCATGCACTCCCCGGCAGGCAAAACGCGGATAGCGGCGCTGGTCGCGGCCTACGCGGGCAGCGGTCGGCTGAGAGAGCATCTCGCCGTTCAAGTCTGGCGGTAGTTCGACCGCGCACGGCAATCGGTCAATGACCTCCACCAGCGAAGCGAGATTCACCTGCTCCAGCATTATCTTCTCCCCAGTCGCTTGATGAGCACTCAGAACACGACCGTGCGGCAATCCCGGCAACTGAAAAGATAGTTCACCGGCAGAGGGAGATCGGACGAATCGGCAGAAAAGCCGAGCGGCGGACGCGCGCGGGGTCGCCCGCCGGGCGCGATTATGGCGAGCGAAGCGGCTGGCGCGGCTCGCTTTGGGCGCACTACGTCATCCACTCGCGGAGGACCTTTTCGATGTGCCAGCGTCCTTGCTCATCGGTGCCAAGCTGGTAGCGCCCGCCCGCAGCGCCGAACCGCGCGCCACCGCGAAAAGCGCCCGATAGCTCGGCACGACCGTCGCCGCGCCACTGAAGCTGCTTCAGTTCCACTTGCACCCCTGCCCCGTCGCGAAACTCCGAACCCGGCCGCAGCGGCGGCTGGTGCCCAGCGAAGCGCTGGAGCAACTCTTGCGGCGCGTCCTCGCCGTCGAACTGAACAAAAACACCGCCCGACTGCGTGACGGCCTTGGCGTGCCGGTCCAAAAGGTATCGCAGCAGCGTCTCGTACACGTCAAGCGGCTGCCGCTGCGGAGGACGATCGGACGCTGGCATGACTGGTCCCTCGGATTCTTCGGCTGCGAATGCGGCAGGGCTGCAGGCGACGCTCGCCGCGAGCAGAACCAGAAGCAGCCGGTACGCCGCTTGAGGGCGGTTCTTCAAAGCCGTTCCAAGCTGCTGGCGTTGGTGGGACATGGTGAGTATCCAGAGCAGTCTAGCAACAAAAGAACCCGGCCTCCTGGCGGAAGCCGGGTTCGGTAGCTTTTTGGGACCATCCGGTAGGTGGTACCCAGAGGCGGCTGCCCAGTGGACAACCCGCCGGTTACCTTAGGCGGAGCCACCTCGCTGGCTACAGTCACAAGATAACACTAGACCACCTCCTTTCTACTAGAACCCGTCGCTTCGCCCCCGATGCCAGTGGGGGGCACGTCGCGAGCACTCTAGCCCCTCGTGCTGCGTTTGCACGAGCCGATGCTTCATTTATCCCAGAATGGCCCGCCAGGGCAAGCACATTCCCGTTATTTTGTAGAGACCCCTCCGGCCGTGGAAAGGTTCGCGGAAAAAAGCGGATAGCTTTCAGCGCTTAGCGATTAGCTTTCAGCGGTCAGCTTCCAGCGGTCCGAAGAGCTTTGCTTGCTTTCCCAGAGTGTCGATAACAGTGAGAATAGTGACTCTTGAAGCAATGCCAATCGCTACGCCCTCGTCCCTCGTCCCTCGTCCCTGCCCCCTGACCGCTCAAAGCTATAAGCCAATGTCCCTGCTGCATCTCGACGCGCTGCCGCCCCGCACGACGAAGGGGACAATTGTCCGTTTGCTGACCCAGGTGGGCGGACTCGATCGGACGAAGATCGGCGTTATTGAAGTGGTCGGCCGCAGTGCCAAGGCCGAGGTGCCCGACACGTGGGCAGCCCGGCTCGTGCGGGCGCTCGATGGCTCCCCGCTCGGCGAGGGGCATATTCGGGCGTGGGCCCCCGCCGAGCGCAATGGACACGACGAGCACGAACACTTTGCCCGGCTCTTGCGGCTGTTGCGGACGGAGTCCGAGGCCGAAGCCCGGCAGCTCGTGGCGGCCATGCGGCGGACCGACCCCGACGAGGCTGAGCGAAGCGGCCGGACGCTCCTGCGGCTGGTGATCCGCGAGGAGTACGCGGGACTCGGCGGGCGGATTTTGGTCACGCTCGGACGCCGCGATCCGCTCCAGCCGCTCCCCTGGACACGGCTCGATATCGGCGCGCCCGTGCTCCTGTCGGAAGAAGGCCCGCACGAGGGGATGAGCCTGCGGGGCATCGTCAGCGACCGCGACCGCTACACGATTCAAGTCGCCACCGGCGCGCTGCCCGATCCGCAATCGAGCCGCCCCACGTTCCGCATTGACGCGGCAAGTGACGAAGTCGGTCGGCAGCGGCAAGAGGCGGCGCTGGCTCGCGTCGAAGCCGCCGGCGGCGACCGGCTCGCCCAGTTGCGCGACGTGCTGCTCGGCAGCCGTGCGGCCCGCTTCGCCGCGGAAGAAGATTTCCAGCCGCTGAACTCCGGCCTCAACCGTTCGCAGCTCGACGCGATCCGCTTTGCTCTCGCGGCGGAAGATGTCGCCATCCTCCACGGCCCGCCGGGCACGGGCAAGACGACCACGGTGGTGGAATTGATCTGCCAAGCGATCGCGCGCGGCGAAAAGGTACTCGCCTGTGCCCCAAGCAACTTGGCAGTCGATAACCTGCTCGAACGGCTGATCGCGCGCGGGCAGAACGCCGTGCGGCTCGGGCATCCGGCTCGCGTCCTGCCGGAGCTGCGGGCGCACACGCTCGACCTGATGGTCGATGACCACCCCGACGTGCGGCTCGCGCAGAAGCTAACGAAAGAAGCCTATGCGCTCCGCGATCGCGCCAACCGCTTCACCCGCGCAAAACCCGCTCCGGGCGAGAAACGGGGCATGCGGCAAGAAGCCGGCGCGCTGCTCGCCGACGCGCGGCGGCTGGAAAGCCAGGTCGTGCGGCAGATTCTCGATAGCGCCACCGTGCTCTGCGTGACGCTCACCGGCCTCGACAGCGAACTGCTCGGCCAACGGCAATTCGATCTGGCCGTGATCGACGAGGCGAGCCAGACCACCGAACCGGCCTGCTGGATTCCCGTCGTGCGGACGGCGAAGCTCGTGCTCGCCGGCGATCACTGTCAACTGCCGCCGACGGTCGTTTCCAGCGAAGCGGCCCGCGAGGGTTTTGCCACCAGTCTGATGGAGCGGCTCGTCGAACAACACGGCGACGCACTTTCGCGGCGGCTGACCGTGCAGTACCGGATGCATGAAGCGATCATGCAGTTCTCGTCCAGTCACTTCTACGATAGCAGCCTCGTCGCGCACGAGAGCGTCCGCGAGCACTTGCTATGCGACCTGCCCGACGTGGCCGAAACCGAGCTAACGATCACGCCGCTGCTGTTCATCGACACGGCGGGAGCGGGCTACGACGAATCACAGGAAGCCGACAGCGACAGCCGGCTCAACGTGCAAGAAGCCGAGTTGGTCGTCGCCAAAGCGCAGCAGCTTCTCGCCGCCGGGCTAGCCCCGCAGGACTTGGCGATCATCGCGCCCTACTCCGCCCAGGTGCGCCATCTGCGGCAACAGTTCGACGTGCCGGGCCTAGAGATCGACACGGTCGATGGCTTTCAAGGCCGCGAGAAGCAGGCCGTGCTGATCTCGCTCGTCCGCTCCAACCCCCAAGGCGAGATCGGCTTTCTCGCCGACACCCGCCGAATGAACGTCGCCCTGACGCGCGCCCGCCGCAAGCTAATCCTCATCGGCGACAGCGCCACAATTGGCCCCCACCCGTTTTATGCGCGCCTGCTTGAATACTTCGAGCAGCAAGGGGCGTACAGCACGGTTTGGGAAGAAGCGATTTAGCTGTTTAGCTATTAGCTGTCAGCCAATAGCCGTCAGCAATCAGCATCCGCTATCAGTGGCTGGCGCAAGAGAGTCCTTCCCGCGCAGGCGGGAAGGATGTGTACTCGTTTAAGCACAAACTCCGAACGCTGGCAGCTAACAGCTAACAGCTAACAGCCCAAAGCCCCTTTCGCTCACACGTCGCAGAGCGCGACGGCTTGCTTCAGTCCGGCGAGCGGGTCGCGGGTGGGAATGAACTCCTGGCCCACGTAGCTGGCGTAGCCGACATCGAGCAACGCCCGCATGATCGGCGGGTAGTTGATCTCTTGCTCGTTGTCCAGTTCGCCACGTCCGGGGTTGCCGGCCGTGTGCACGTGGCCAATCCATTCGGCAGTGCTCTTGATGCGGCGAATCTGGTCGCCGTCCATGATCTGCACGTGGTAGATGTCGAACAGCAGCTTGAGGTACGGCGAATCGACTTCGCGCAGAATCTCGATGCAGTAGTCGGTATGGTCGCCCTGATAACCCGGGTGCCCCTTCATCGGGTGCGTGGCTTCGCGGGTGTTGAGCATTTCGAGCGAAAGCACGACGTTCTTCTGCTTCGCATAGGGCAGAATCTTCTTAAAGCCCTCGACGCAGTTTTTCTTGCCTTCTTCGAGCGAGATGACTTCGCTCGTCGGGTCCTCGGCATCGCGGTACTTGAAGCCGGTGAAGGCGATCACCTGCGGAAAGCCGGCATCGGAGCAAGCATCAATCGCTTCCTTCGTGCGGGCGATCACTTCGTCGTGATACTTCGGATTGTTAAAGCCCTTGATGAACGGCATGCCCGGCATGCCGTTAGGGGCGATGGCGCAGGTCAGGCCGTGTTTCTTGAGCGTCGGAAAATGCTTCGGCTCGACCAGCTCAATGCTCTGGCAGCCGAGTTGCTTGGCGATCTGAGCCGTCTGCTCCACGTCCCAATAGTTGGCGAAGCACCAGTGGACGATCGACTGCTTGATATTGCCGTTTTGGATCGCCTTGCCTGCGGAGGCGGGGGCTTCGGCCGCTTTGGCGACGCCAGCCAGCGCCGCAGCGCCGAGCGTGGCCGCGCCGGCGGCTTGCTTCAGCGCGTGGCGGCGATCGATGCGGGGAGAGCGTTCTTGCCGAGACGGGTTTTCGTTCATCTTCAAACCTCGCGGAGCGACTAGAGGGGATGGCGCGAATGGAACTCCTAGAATAGCGACCGGCCGGGGCTTTGTCGAAGATTTCAGCCCAGGCCGCAAGCCGGGGTGGCTACGAGTCCAGTAGCTCGCGGGCCCGCTGGAAAACGCCGTCGAGCATTTTCTCGGTCAGTACGCCGGTAAAGGTGTTTTGTTGGCTGGGATGGTAGCTCGCCAGGAGAAACCGCCCGCCGGCCAGCGGCACTTCGGCGTCGTGGCCGAATTTCGGCAGGCGGCCCGTGTGCCAGCCCCGGCGGCGGATTTCGTCGAGCGCACTGCGCCAGCCGATTTGCCCCAGCGCCAAAAACACCCGCACCGGCAGCAGATCGACCGTCTCGCCGAGCCATTGGCGACAGTTGCCGGTTTCCTCGGGAGTCGGCTTATTGGCCGGCGGGGCGCAATGGGCGGTGGCCGTGATGGCGCAGTCGTGGAGCGTCAGGCCGTCGTCGGCGTGCGTGGCGGTCGGCTGATTGGCGAAGCCGGCGCGGAATAGCGCCCGGTAGAGCCAGTCGCCGCTGCGGTCGCCCGTGAACATGCGTCCGGTGCGGTTCGCTCCGTGAGCCGCCGGCGCAAGTCCCACGATCAGCAGCCGCGCCGCCGGATCGCCCAAGTTGGGCACCGGCCGCCCCCAGTATTCCCAGTCGCGGTAGGCCCGCCGCTTTTGCAGCGCAACCTGCCGGCAGTATTCCCGCAGCCGTGGGCAGCGCTCGCAGGCGACGATTTTTCGGTTCAGTCGGTCCCAGTCCGCCATGTCCGCCCATACCTGCGCCAAAAGAAAACTTCGCCCAACCGGGTCGGCCAGCTTTGCCGGCCGCCTTTCGCCAAT
>CAYZVT010000186.1:0-9074 GCA_964481585.1 uncultured Pirellulales bacterium | reverse complement strand
CAGAACTACTTCAGGCACTGCGGATACCGCTACACATAAAATGGAAACGCACTAGGCTTCCGGCTCTTGCCAGGGGCGTGGCGCTTTGCACTTTTGTAGCAGCGCGTGGCGCACGTCGGCTGAAATTTGAATCGGCTCCAGGCCCAGCCCTGGCGAACCGAGCTTGAGACGAAAATAAGCCACGCCCGGCTGCCATGCCTGTTCCGGGCGTGTGAAGGGCGCGCCGTCGTTGAAGACCACGATCAACGACTGACGATCCAGCCCGGCGATTTCCAGGCGTTCGTTCTCCGACTTGATCGACCACACATGCGCCGCCGGCCCGCGTCCTTGAAGATCAAAGATGATCGCGCGTCCGTCCTTCGCGTCGGTGAAGTAGATCAGCCCATTGCTCGCTTTCACGGCCAGCCCGGCCACCAGCCGCTCGGTTCCTGGCAAGAGCGTTTGCACTTGGACGGCGGGCACGATCGAAGTCTCAACCGGCGGCGGCGCGGATTTCGCCAGCAGCGTCTCGACCTCGCCACAGGCGGCGCGATATTTCGCCGCCTCGGCCTTAAAACGCTCGGTGTGGCTCAGATGCTCCTGAATGAACCGCGCCATTTGCGGCCAATCCCTGCCGCGCGAGCGAGAGCGGCGGGCGGCGCGAATCCGCGACTCGAGCTGCTTGGCCTGCGGGTCGGCGGCACGCAGCGCGAAGGTGTCGTTCTGCGACCAGTCGAAGTTGACAAACGAGGCCAGGCCCCGGTTGCGATGCAACCGCTGCGGATCGTGCTTCAAGAGGTACTCGAACCGGCGCGTCCGCAGATCAATCAGCAAAAACTGAAGCCGCAAGTTCACCGCCGCGACCTTTTCGAATTCAGGACGCTCCTGAACGACCAGCTTTTGCAGCGCAAGCTGCCATGCCTTCTTGGCACGGGCGTAACGGTTCCAGGCCGGATCGCCCGACTGCTGGGCCTCTGCCTCGGCCGCCGCGTCGCTTTCGCTGGCATTATCCACCTCTGAGGCAGGATTTTGATCGCCCTGCCGCGCAGGCTCGCTCGCCAGTGACGGCTCGGCAGCCGGAGCGTCGGCAGTCCGTGCGACGGAACCACCGGCCTGATAGAGCTTGAAACCGATAAACAACGTGCAGAACAGCACGAGAAAGAGCGTAAAGCGCCAATTCATCGCGTAAATCTCACCTTAGCTGCCCCCGAAGATGAGAGAGGACGAGAGCGCGCCGCCATTTCCCTGTCGCGCCCGAGCGGCCAGCCGGCCACCGGCGAAAGGAGGTGCAACGCACGCGCGAAGGGAAAGGAGAGTCGCTCTAGCGGTATTATAGCAAATGCGACAGCCAGTTCTCCCTTTTTGCGCCTTCCCGCCCGCAAACCGGCCACTGCAGACGAGAGCGCCCCAAACGCGCACAAAAAAACCAAGACCCGCTCGAGGAGCGAGTCTTGGCTTGAATGTGGGCGACCCAGGATTCGAACCTGTGACCTCCACCGTGTGAAGATGGCGCTCTAACCAACTGAGCTAGTCGCCCCGATCGGCCGGCCATTGTAGCGTCTCGGCCGAGGCGGTGCTAGGCGGTCTGGAGCCGCCGGGCGTAAGAAAAACGGCTGGCAGGGCTTACCGCGCTTGCTGCGCTTCGGCCTGCGGCTCGCTCTGCGGCGGCTCGAACTTCGGGGCGCTCGCTTCTTCGTGATCCTCGATCACGTCTTGCTGCGCGGCATAGGCGGAGCGCGGCGGCGTGCGACCGGCATTGTGGACCTCGTCCTCAAGACCGCTCATCCCTTTTTTGAATTCGACGAAGCTCTTCCCCATCGAGCGTGCGACCTCGGGCAGCCGTTTGCCAAAGAGCAAGACGGCGATAATGCCGAAGATGATCAGTTCCGTCGGGCCAAGTCCAAACATGACATTCCCTCACATTAACCAGTGACGTTCGTGAAACTGCGATAGTTCGCCCTGAGTCCGTCTGGCACCGTTAAAAGGCCAGACGGGCGGTTCTCGGGAAGGAAGACCAAGCGGTTGGGGTAACGCCCGATCCCTATCGCGGCCACCGAAACTTCATCCGTTCTCACCCAGAGATGAAGTCGGCCCGATTTGGCCGATTAGCTGGTTTTCTTTTCGGTTTTGGCCCGGTGTTCCACCTCGGCCACCTCGTCATCCTGACCGCTGATCCCGCGTTTGAACTCCACCACGCCGCGTCCCATTGATCGCATCAGCGACGGCAGCCGGTTGCCGAACAGGAGCAAAATGATCACCAAAACGATGATCATCTCCAACGGACCCGGAGCGCCAAAAAAGGCCAGCAGTTGCATTCGACACTCTCGCGAAAAGACAGGCGCACGGGGGGCGGGATAAGCAGGATCACCAGATCCAGGCGTGCCCGACGACCCGAGACGGGCCGGCGGAGCGCAGAGCGGCAAGAATAAATCTAGCCAGTCCTTGCGTCCTTCAATTCTACCAGACGCCCCCTTGCTGTCAAACAAATCGCTCGCCGGCAGCCCCCCTTAAGCGGCGGGATTCGGGCCGATTCTCGTAGCTGATTGCTGGCGAGCAACGCTCGCCGGTCTCACGCGAACCGGAGGGCGCTGCCCTCCGGCTTTTGGCGCTCGATTCCACCAAGATAAAACGGGGACGCAGCTTGTTTTGGGACGGCAATAGGCGCTTGGTTATAGCAAGAGGAAGCCGGCGCTAGCGGCGGGCCGGCCCCCATTCGCTCTGGAGCCGGGCGGTTTGCGAGTAAATCGGCAGGTAGCGGTAGTAGACCTCCAGCGACAGCGTGGCCATCGCGGTACTGTAAACCCGGCCGCCGTAGCCTCCCCAGACGGTACTGGGGTCCCAACTGCCGGCTAGTTCCCCCTCCTCGCGCTGCAGCGGCAATAGCCGCCCCTTGAGCGCGGCGTTCCACTGCTGCCACGCTTCGCCCTGCGTCTGATACAGCGCGAGGGTGGCATAGTACCAATAATAGAAGTTATCCTGCCCCGTGCCCGGCACTTCGTCCAGCAGAAAGGCCGTCGCCTCGGCGACGGCTGCGGCACCGCGCTGGCAGCCGAGCAGTTGGCGGCAAAACAGCCCTTCGGCCGTCATCGCCCGCGTCGGAGCCTGCCCCAGCCGGTAGCGGGTCAGCCCGCCATTGGCTCCGGTGGCCACCGAATCGAGAAAGCGGACCGCGCCGGAGCGGGTCGCGGCGGGGATTTCGATGCCTCCCAGTTCGGCACTCCGCAGGACCATCACCTGCCAACCGTGTTGGCTCGTATCGCCCACGTCGCCGGGCCGGTAGCGCCAGCCGCCCGAGTCCGCGTCCTGCGCGGCGAGCGTGAAGTGCAGCGCGCGGCGCAGTGCCGGTTCGAGCTTTTGGTCGCCCGTCATCGCATACGCTTCGCCCAGCGCGAGTGAGGCCATGCCGTGGCAGTACATCTGCGCAAAGAGCGTTGAGCGTCCGGCCAGGCTGCCGTCGCTGGCTTGTTCGCCAATCAGATACTCCAATCCTCGCCCGACGGTTTCGGCGTAGGGGCCGTCTTGGTGCGTGTAGCCGGCGCCAAGGAACGCCAGAACCGCCAAGCCCGTCATGGCCGTATCAGCGCGGACGCCCGCGCCTTGGCGGTCGTGGCCGAGCACGCGCTGCTCGCGTCCCGCGCCGTGGCGATCGGCATTCCAGCTTCCGTCGGCGCTCTGATTGTCTGCCAGCCAGCGCAGCGCGGCTTCGACGGCGGCTTCCGTCTCGGGTCCGCCGCCGCAGCGCTGCGCGATTTCGAGCCGGTTCGGCGCGACGCGCTGCTGATACACCGGCGGCAACTCGTGGCGCGGCTTGCGCTGCTCGGCGAGTTCCGCCAGCGAAGGGCCAATGTCGCCCGCACTCCCGCCGGTTGGCCGTTCCGGCTGCGCCGCACGCGACACTTTCACCTCAACGAGTGGAGCCGGCGCGGTTTGGCTGGCGACCTGTTCGGGCTGCGGTTCAAGCTGTTCCGCTTCGGGAACAGGGCGCCGAGCGATTTTGGCTTCCACCGCGCGGCGCAAAAAATCCTCGGTGGCGGCCAATGCCTCGGCCGGCGTTTCCACGCGCGGCAGGTCGCTCACCTGCGGCGCTCGCTGCAGCGGATCGACCTCCGGCAACTTCTCGCGCGACCGCTCGGCGTCGGCGAGTGATTCGTCCACCGGCAGCGCCGCGCGCTCTAGTTCGGGTGAGGGCAGGGCCAATTCCGCCGACTGCTGACGCTCTGCTGCCGGCGTCTCAATCGACTCGGCCGCTACGGCCGTCTCCACGCGCCTCGGCAGCGAAGCCGCCAGCGCGGCCGCATCGGGTTCGACCGGCACGTCCTGCGTCGCCGGCTCGATGGCGGGCGCCGGATCGGGCAACGCTTGCGGCGTGCGCGTCACATCCGGCTCGCGCGCCACCTCCGTCCGTTGCGGCTCAGCCGTTTCCGGCTCGACCGTTGGGCTGGGCGGTGCTTCCCACGCCGCCGGCTCGCGCGTCGGCTTCGCATCGCCCTGCTCAGAAAGCGATTCCTCCGCCGCGTCCACAAGCGTGACGAGCACCGGCTTGCTTTCGGGCGTGCCGGCGGTGTCGTTGACGATTTTGACCGTGGTGGCGAAAGCGCCGAAGATCGCGTGCGCTAGTAGCGAGAGCACAACACACTTGCGGAGCGGCTGCGACTGGCCCCATTGCGTCCGCATCAGCACGAGCAGCGCCGCCGTGAGCAGCATCAGCCCGACCCACAGTATCAGCCACGGGGCCGGCAGGCTGAGAATCGAGTGCATCAGGCCGGTGGAATCGCCGCCGCTCATCGCTTACCTTTCGCGCGAGGCGATCCGCACGGAAATTCCCAACTCTCCAATGCCGGCCTGTTTGCAGGCGCTGAACACGTCCGCTACGCGCTGCAGTTGGCTCTGGGCGTCGCCCCGCACGAGCACGCCCAGCCCTTCGTACTGACTTCGCGCCGCGGCCAGGCGAAGCGTCAGTTCTTCGAGCGTTACCGGCTCGCGGTCGAGTTCCACCCGGCCGTCTTGATAGACGTTCACCACCCGCTTTTCGGGCGCGGGCGTCAGCGCGCCAGCACGGCTGACCTCGGGAACCTGCAGGCCGATCTTCCGCTCTAGCTCGCTGAACTTCGTCCCAACCATGAAAAAGATGATCAACAAAAACACGATGTCGATCATCGGCGTCAGGTTCAGCGTCGGCTGTTCGTCGCGGTGCGTCTTGAGTGGCATGGGAATTTGGCGGGGTCGAAGAAGTTTTGCTTTGGATGTCACCTAAGCGCCAACCGCCGGCAAGCAACGCTCGCCGGCTCGCGCGGAACAAAGCGCGCAGCGCAGGACTCGCCTTTGTGCGGCAAGTCCGCCCCCTTTACGCTGCGCGCTTTGCCCGCGTCGTTTTCGGTCCGCGACTGTCGGCCAGCGCCTCGGCCGAGATGAGATTCACGACCTCTTGCCCGAGGGCGTCAATGTCCATAATCAGCCGATCCACGCGGCCGGTGAACAACAGGTAGCAGATCAGCGCGGGAATCGCGACGAACAGCCCGGCGGCGGTCGTGACGAGCGCTTGGCTGATGCCGGCGGCGAGCAGTTCGGGGCGGCCCATGGCGTCGGCCGTGGCGATCACGTTGAACGAGGCCATCATGCCCCATACCGTCCCTAGCAGGCCCATGAGCGGACTGACCGTGGCGACGCCATTGATCACGCGCAGGTAGCGGCGCAGGCTGTTGGCCGCCCGCTCGCCGGCGTCGAGCACCGCTTGTTCGACTTCCACGGCCGGGCGCCCCCATTTGCGCACCGCGGCGGCAAAGACCGTCGCCACCTGACTCGCGTTCTCATCGCAGCGGGCCAAGGCTTCCTCACGGTCGAGCTGTCCTTCCCGAAGCTGCTGCAAAAACCGCTTCACAAACGGCCCCGGCACGATGCGGCCGCGACGCAGGCTGACCACCCGTTCAAACACGAACACCAGCAACACGAACGAGCAGCCGGCAATCGGGATCATCAGCGCCCCGCCGGCGATCAGCATGTCCCACAGGCTTTGCGTCGGGATCAGCTCGGCCGGGGCGGCGGCGGGCGTTTCTTCGGCAAGGACGCTCGCGGCCGCCTCGCTCTGCGCTAGAACCTGCGAAGCTCCGGCGAGCGACCACGCCAGTGCTCCCAGCAGGCCCAAAGCCGCGCAACGTCGCCACCGGATCATCCATGCTGCCATCGCGAAACCTATTTTCTTCCCTGAATCATCTCGTCGCCGGCTACTTCTGGCCCGCGCGCTGCTGGGCGACCCGCAGCCGGCGCTGCGCTTCTTCGGTATAAGAGGTATCGGGATATTTCTTCAAAAGCTGGAGATATGTCTCGATCGCCGCCGGCCATTGCGCGAGCGACTCCTGGCATTTGCCCGCCTGCAACAGCGCCGCCGCTTGCCAAGTCGGGTAGGCGTAAAGGATTTCGGTCCGCAGATACGCGCGCCGCGCTTGTTCAAAATTCTTTTGGTGAAAGTAGCTTTCGCCGATCATCCACTGGGCCATCGCCGCCGTTTCGGTTTTGCCCCCTGCAGGCGACCGGACCACCGCCTGGTACGCCTGACGAGCCTGCTCAAACTCGCCCAGCGCCGCATGGCAGCGGCCGATCAGGTAATCGGCCTCGTAGCCGCGCTCAAAGTTCGGGTACTGCTCGTGAACGCTGCGGGCGAGCCGCAGCGCGTCGCGCCACTGGTTTTGCCGCGAAAGAATCTGCGCCTGCCGCAGCGGCACCATCGCCAGCCACGACTCCTGCCGACCTCGGATCGTCCGCGCCAGAGCGTCAAACCGCTCCTGAGCCAGTTCAAGATCATCACGGCGATACGCTGCTTCGGCCAAGGCGTACTCGGCCGGCAGCCGTAGCGTGCTCTCCGGCATCTCGCGCACAAGCCGGGTGAGCGGCTCGTCCACTTCGCTCCACCGCTCCTGGAGACTCGCGGTCCGGCCTTGCAGATAAAGAGCGTGGTCGATCAGCGCATGCTCACGCTCTGCCACGAGCAGCGCCTTCAACAGCTCCTCCGCCGCGTCGAGTTGCTCGGCCTCGACCGCTTGCTGCGCCAGGCGATAGGTCGCATCGGCCCAAAACTCGCTTTGCGGCAGTTCGTCGTGAAGCCGGCGGAAATGCTTCTCCGCTTCCTCATCCTGCTCAAGTTCGGTCAGCACCCAAGCGTAGCCGTACAGGGCCGCATCGAGCCTGGCGAAGTCGGCGTGCTCGGCAATTAGCTGCTTGAAGCGCTCGGCGGCCTGCTCGTTCTGCTCCAGCCGGTCGTGAAGCTGTGCTGCCCGCAACAGCGCCTTCGGCATCTCGCGGCTCTGGGGGTACTTTTCGATCACGACGTTGTACATCGCCAGCGCCGGATCGGGCTGCTCGCGCTGCTCGAAAATTTGTCCACGCACGAGCGCGGCCTCGGCGGCCAAGGGGCTGTCGGGATAGTCGCGCAGCAGCCGCTCGAACAGCGCCGCCGACGCCTGCGGGTCTTCCGAGCGCAATTTGCACCACGCCCAGCCCGACAACCCCTGGGCAACGTACTGCGGCGCATTTCCCTCGGCCGTCATGCGCTCAAAAAGCTCGGCGGCTTCGTCGCGCTGGCCGGCTTGGTACACCGCCTCGGCGAGCCGGTGGGTTGCCGGCAAAATCAGATCCGGCTCGCCCGTCGCCTCCAAGAGTCGCTGGTAAGCCTGCCGCGCTTCCGGCAGGTCGTTCAGCTCAAGCCAGCAAACAAGCAGCTCCAAATAGGCCGCACCCGCACGCGGATCACCGGCACCACGGGCGAGGAATTTTTCCAAATGGTCCACCGCCGCCGCAAACTGCTTTCGCTCGCGCAGCGCCGCGGCGTGCAGCAAATGGACCTCCGCCGCGAGCGGGCTTTGTTCAAACCTCTCCAGAAACGCCGCAGCTTGTCGGCCGACTTCGGCGTAATCCTTCGCCGCCAGCGCGATCTGGAGCTTGCCGTACCGGCAGTCGTCCGCCCACTCGCCATCGGGAGCCGCGCTGAGCACCTGATCGAACTGCTCGGCGGCTTCGTCCGGCTTTTCGTTCCGCAAGAGGCTATCGCCGGCATGGAAGTGAATTGCCGCGTAGCGGTCGTGCCCCGGCCCCACTTCCGTAGCGAGCAGCACTTCCGCCGCCCGCGCCCACTGCTGTTCGCCCCGCAGCGCAAGCCCGAGCCAATAACGGGCTTCGAGACCACACCGCGGATCATCAACCAGCCGTTCGAGCCGCGTGCGGGCGTCGCTGTAACGCTGCTGGCGATACAGCCCCCACGCCACGCCAAGTTCGGCCTGTTTGCGCAGCGCGCCGCCAGGAAAGCGGTCGAGCAACGCCGTCCACGCCTCGACAGCCTCCGCGTCGCGGCCCTGCTCGTAGTACATCAGCGCGCGGTGGTACTGCGCCTGCTCGGCACGAGCGCCGCCCGCCTCGACCAATCCAGCAAACGCCTGTTCGGCCGCTTCGACTTTTCCTTGCGCCGCCAGGGCACGAGCCAGATGGAAGCGACTATCAGCCGCGAGCGCTGAGCCGGGAAATTTGCGTAGCGCCTGAGCGAGCAGTTCCTCGGCCAGCGCCGGCTCGCCTTTCTCCAGCGCCAGCTCGCCGAGATACGGCAGCACAAAAGCCGCTAGTTCGTCGTCAGGCCAGCGGTGGTAGAACTCGGCCAGATCCGTCCGCGCTGCGTCGAGATTGCGAGCAAGATACGCGCACTCGCCGCTGCGAAAGAGCGACTGCCGAGCGTAGCGTCCGTCGGGATCGTCGGCCAGAAGCTGTTGATAACGCTGCCGCGCGTCGTCGTAGCGGTGAAGCTGCACGAGCGACTCCGCCAGATAGAAGGCGACCTGGTCGCGGCGGTCGTGGTCCGGGTAGCTTTGCAGAAAGTGAGCAAACTCATCGGCCGCCAGTTCCCAGCGACCGGCCGCGTAATGGGCGGCCGCCACGGCGAATTGGTCGCGGACCTCGTCGGCCACCGCTCGCCCCGCCAGCAACAGACAGAGCAGAGCGGCCAGCCCCAGACTTCGCACAGCATCACGACCCATCCACTACTCCCTAATAGTTGCTGCCGACGCCCGGATCGACGATGGCGACCATATGGAAGTGGTTGTGGTCGAGGTAGATCA
>CAYZVT010000185.1:0-9106 GCA_964481585.1 uncultured Pirellulales bacterium | reverse complement strand
AAGCCCCCGAGTTCCCGCTCTGGTCCGGATTCCCGCCCGCGCGGGAATGCCCCGCCGCGCTCTGCTGACTGCTGACTGCTGACGCCTGACGGCGGGCCCTTCGGGAGCTTCCGCTGTCGCGGTGCGCCGTGCGCCACCCAACGCCGAGACTTTCATCGTTTACGGAACGGAAAGGTATTCGACCGGCAGTTGATCGGCGAGAAAACCGACGTCGCGGCCGTCGCTGGCGGCGCCGTGGGCAGGATTTTCGACGGCTCGATCGTTCAGCGCGTAGTCGGCCGGCACCTGTGCGGAAAACGGCTGTTGCGCACTGGGCAGACGCAGCCAGACGACCGCCTGCTGCGCAGGATGATTCTCGTCGCCGTCGCTCCGGGCCATCCAAAACTGCTGCCAGCTATCCAGTTCCATCAGCGCCGGCTCGTAGGGGGAAGTCTCGCCGCCGAGTTCCCAGAAGATTTCAAAGCCCTCATAAAAGTTGCGATCGCCGCTCCAGGAAAGCTGGTTCTGGAAGCGGTCGATCCGCTCCAAGCCGTCCTGCTGCACGAGCGCGGCATCGGGGCCGGCCAGGATGATGCTGTCCGAGCATTTCACCTCTACCTCGACCGGGTGCGGGGCGTCGACGCGATTGCGCATCAGCAACAGCCCCTGACGCACGACCGCCGTGAGGTGCTGCAAGGTCAGCAGCGAAGGGCCGCGACTGACAACCGACGTGGCGCTGCTCTGCAATTCGGCCAAGCGTTCGCTCGTCGCCAGCAGCCCATTCTCCCAGGACAAATCAAGCGGCTGCGAATGTTCCGAGCGGACAAACGTCGCTTCGCCCCGCGCGATCGTGTCGTTGATCCGCAGCGTTACCGGCTGGCTGGCAAGCTCGATGCCCTCGGTCATCATGCCGTCGCTGCCAGGCACGGTCATGAGTTCAAAGAAGGCGACGTTCGGATGGTAACTGGCTTGCCCCTCGGCCGCGTTGCGCACCGTGAGTACGCAGCGCCGCAGCGAAACGGTCTGTCGCCCGCGCGTTTCGAAGAGCGCCCAGCGATCCGAGGCGATGTTGCGGGGGACGCTCAACTCCAGCGGCACGTTAATCAGCGTCAGTTCGCCGCCCGAAAGCGAGATCATGCTGCGCGGATACTCGACCGGATCGACCGCATCGTCGCCCGGCTGAAAAGCCACCAACGGACGAAAGCCTTCGCCCGCGCGGATCGTCAGCCGCTTGTTCACCAGCAGGAGCGGCTTTTCGACAAGCGGGCCGTCGTAGCGCAGTTCGATAATATCGCCACTTTGCGCGGCGCTGCAGGCGGCTTGCAGCGACGCATAGGCCGGCGCCGCGGCGCCAGGAGCCACCACGAGCAAGCCACTCCGCGGCGCACTGGGATCGGCAGTCGTCACGGCGGCCGCCACCGGCTGAACGGGCAGGTCGTCCGCCCCGAGATGCTGCTCGCCGGCGGCTGCGCGATACGCAGCGATCAGCCCTTGCCCAGTTGTGGCGACTCCGGCAGAAGCGCGGAGCGGCTGCGGCGCTGCGGCGGCTTGTTTCGTCAGCGCTTCGAGCCGCACGCGCAGCGGGTGCCGCGATTCGAGCCGCACTTGATCGGGCGAGGGACGCGCGGCCGGTTGTTCCGTCGCGGCGGTTGTGGAAGCGTCGGGCGAAGTGGTCGAGGTCTGCGGCGCGGGAGCAATCGCTCCCGTTTCGCCCGCGTCGATCGGCAGCGGCGGCACCGGCAGGGTGGCCGCGAGCGCGGTTTCGGTCGCGGGCCTCGCGCTGCCCGTACCTGTTGTCGGGGAAAAATCTTCCGCAGCGGGAATCGTCGGCCCCGGCTGCGACCAAATCGCGTCCAGTAGCCCCACGGCAGCGAATAGCAGGACGATGGGCACCAGCCAAGGAACCGCCCGCACGAGCCGAGAGGGCGGCCGCAGTCGCTCGGTCACTCCGCTCGGAGCGGCAGGCTCGCCCGGCCGCAGCCCGAGCCGCTCGGAAAGCGCATGCAAATCGTCGAGCAATCCCGCCGGCGTCTGGTAGCGCTCAAGCGGGTTTTTCGCCAGCAGCGTGGCGAGAGTTCGCGTCAATTCATCCGGCAAGCTGGCGCGAAACTGCCGTGGGTCGGGCACTTCCTCGGCCTGGTGCTTTAGCAGCTTTTGCAGCACCGTTCCTTCCGGGAACGGCGGACGGCCGGTAAGCATGAAGTAGAGTGTGCAGCCGAGCGAATACAGATCGCTCCGCACGTCCGCCGTGCGCGGGTCGCGCGCCTGTTCGGGCGAAATGTAGTCGAACGTGCCAAGCGTAACGCCGCTGGCGGTCAAATCGTTGTCGGTATGCTCTACCTGATGCAGCCGCGCGAGGCCCATATCGACCAGCTTGGCGCGTCCGCCGGGCGTGATGAGCACGTTCGACGGCTTGATGTCCCGATGCACTACGTCGCGCTGGCTCGCGTGTTCCAGCGCGGCGGCAATCTGCGCCGTGTAGCTCACCGCGTCGGCGAGCGACAGCGGCCCCTGCCGTGCGACCAGATCGCGGAGGTTGATTCCTTCGATGTGCTCGAAGACGATGTAGTGGACGCCCTGGTCTTCGCCGACGTAATAGACGCGGGCAATGTTCTCATGATCGAGGCGCGCCGCCGATTGGGCCTCGTTCTTGAAGCGGCGAATCGTCTCCTCGTCGCTCGACTGGTCGCTCGACAGCACTTTGACCGCGACGGTGCGGTTGAGCATCGTGTCGATCGCGCGGAAGACGGCCCCCATGCCCCCGCCGCCGATGAACTCGCGCAGCTCAAAATGGCCGAGCCGTCCGCCTTCGAGCTTCTCGCCCAATTCTGATGGATGCAGAGCGAGCCGATGCGGCAGCGGTGCCGCGGCCGAGATAATCGTGCGATCGTCGTAAATCGCCGGCGGCACAATGTCGCCCGGCTCGGCGCGTGCGGTGGTCGAATCGTCGGGGCCGGCGATCGGTTGCTGCGGCAGACGGCGGCTGGAACCGGAGTCACTCATGCAAATTTCGCCACCCACGTTCCGGCCCACGCAGCCGGACGTAGCAGCCCCTGTTCAGCAGTTCGCGGTACGGAGTCGCTTTTTGCGGCACGTTTCCTGCCTGCCGCCAGCGCGGGACGAACGTCCCTTATTAGAGGAGTTTTGGCCTCCTTGCCAACAGTCCCTGATTGTAATTACCGGGGCAAAAACCGTCAACAAAACCGCCCAGCACGCCCACTCCACCCCGACCAACGTGGCTGGGTAGCGGGGGCGCACCGTTACTTGCGCCGGAGCGACTGGCGATGGGCCGCGAGCAGTGGCTTTTGCAGGGCGATGTCCTGCTGCATGTTCTGCCGCAGGGCGGCCTTTTGCTCGTCATCGGCGAGCGCCAAAAGCTGCTGCTCGGTCAGCGCTTCGCCGCTGCCGCACCGCTCGCCCGCGAGCACATCGGCCCAGTAATAGATGCGGTCGCCCCCATCGTGCCGATCATAGACGCGGCAATCGAGCCACGCCAAACATTCGGCCAGCCGAGGGCTGCCGCTCGCGCCGCGCGCGTGGTCGATTCCCGCGAGCTTATCGCGGTCACGCCCCGAGCCGATGGCAAAGCGCCAAGCAAGTTCGACCTGAGCCGGCGTAATTAGATGCACCGCAAACGCGCCGCTGGCGTCGACAAGCGCGCGGGTAAAATGGTTCGCGGCGATGGCGATGGAAACGGTCGGCTGCTCGGGATCGAGCGAGGCTTTGGAAACCCACGTCGCCACCAGTCCGCCGCGCCGCGCGCGATCGGCTGCCGTGACGATCCACACCTCGCGGTCCACGCCTTGGAAGACCGCTTCGATGGCTTTGGTATCTTTCATGGCCCCTCCTCACTCCGCGCGACGGTGCTACGGCGCGGACTCCGTGACGGCGGCCACCGTCGGCCGCCGATGCGGCGGCGGGAGCACCTCATGCGGCGCTTCGTGCTCGTGGGGCGCGGCTTTGGCGGGCTTGAAGACGCGACCGAGCGGACCGGCCAGCAAGGCCGGGAAGAAAATCAGCTCGGCAAACATGCCCATCGCCAGAATCGTGAGCATCAAATAGCCGAAGCGCTGCGTGGGCGTGAACGTGCTGAAGGCAAAGATCGACAGCCCGATGCCGCTAATCATCGCCGTCTGGAACGTCGGCGTGGCGCAGCGCTCGTAGGCCGCCAAAATCGCCTGCCGGCGATCGGTCGTTTTACTCAGCGCTTCACGATACCAGGTGAGAAAGTGAATCGTATCATCGACCGCCACGCCCAAGGCGATGCTCGCGGTCATCATCGAGCCAATATCAATATCAATCCCCAGCCAGCCCATCGCGCCAAAAATCATCGCCACGGGCAAGACGTTCGGCAGCATCGCCACGATGCCGGCCGTCGGACTGCGCGCGACGAACATCAGCAGCGGCGTGATCGTGATGAACGACCAAAACGTGCTCTCGACCAGCCCTTCCAGCAGCGTCCGCTGCGCCTTGTACACCAGCGGCACCACGCCTGTATACACCGCCGCCACGCTACGATCGACCGGCACGACCGACGGGGTGGCGTCTTTCGCGCGCGGGACGTGCGGCTCGACGACGCTCTTGGCTAGTTGGGTCACCACCGCCCGCTGCGCGGCCGGCAGCTGGTCGAGCAGCACGACGCAATCGTATCCGGCCTTGGCATGCGGCGGCAGCTGGGCGACCGCAGCCGCGTCAAGATGGGCGATTCGCAGCCGGGCCACCGTGAGCAGATCGTACAGCGTACGCACAAACGCCGCTTGTCGATGCTCGGCCGCAGTCTGCGGCGCTGGCGGCACGTCGCCCACCAGCAGCACGCGCCCGCCGGCGAGCGCCCCGTCGCCGCGAGCTTCGAGCATCTGACGCAGAACCTGTTCGCGCTGCTCGTAGGCGGCAAGGACCGGCTCGACCGCCGCTTGCAGTTCATGGACAAACTGCCCGTAATCCACGTCATTAAAAGCGCCGAGCCGGACGCTAATCCGCCACAACTCCGCCCCGTCGTCGTCCAGTCGCAGATAATCGCTGGCGAGCAATTCCTCACGATGCGCTTCGAGCCGGCGGTTCGTGCCGCCACGCCGCGCGAAGCTGGTAAAGCCGCCGCCGGCTTCGGGCAAGGCGGGGGCGAAGGTCGCCGCCGACATCGTTTGGCCCACCACGTTCGTGCCCTGTTCGCCAAAGCGACGGGCGATGACTTGCTCCACATGATGAGCGAGTTCCATCCGCTCCAAAAAGCTCAGCGAAAGGAGCGACTCGGCGGCCGATTCGTTTTGCGCGGATTCAGTCGCCGCGGGACGCATCAGCTTGGGATCGACGCGCACCACGAGTTCCATCGGCACGAGCTTACCGAGATTCGCCTCCAGCCAGCGGTAGTCCTGAATGATCTTGGCCTGCCCATCGAACATTTTGATGAGCTGCACGCTGGTCCGCATGTGCCCGATGCCCCAACCGACGCCGACGGTCAACAGCAGACAGGCGAAGGCGACCGCATAGTGATGGGCGACGATCGTCGAGCCGAGCCGATGCCAAAAACTCGCCAGCCGGCGGTCGAGCCAGCCGGAAAAGCGCGACGAGGCCGTTTGCCGCAGCGGGAGCGGCCACTGCGTCAGCGCGGCCGGCAGATATGTGAATAGCAGAACGAGCGTGGCGAGCACCGCCACCGCCGAGAAAAATCCGAACTTGCGAATCGGCAGAATCTCGCTCGTGCAGAGCGAAAAAAGACCAAAGGAGGTCGTCATCGAGCAGAGCAGCGCGGGCTTCCAGCCGTGCGCCAACGCGCGCTCGGCCGCGCCATGATAACCCTGTTCCTCGACCGCGACGCGGTAGTGATTGATGATATGCACCGCGCCGGAAATACCGAGCACGTACACGAGCGAGGGCATCGACATCAGCACGGCGTCGACATTGCTGCCGCACCACCAGACGAGCGACAGGCTCATGACGGCGCTGATCGCGCCAATCGAGAAGACCAGCAGCGTTGCCCGCAGGCTGCGGAAGCAGGCATAGGCCAGCCCCACGCCGAGCACGACCGACAGCCCGACCAGGCGCACGAGCGTGATCGTGCCTTCTTCGTCGATCGCCACGTTGTCGACCGGCGGACCGCCGAGCCGAAGCTCGTCTTCGCTGATGCTGCACTGCTCGGCGAGCGTGTAAATCCGCCCGCGCGGCTTGCCGAGAATGCCGCGCCCGACGACCGTGTGCAGATCGGACTTGCCGCGCTCGGTGAGCGTCGCGATGAGGCAGGTCTGCTCGCCGTCGGGGCCGAAGACGATCCCTTTCAGCCGAGCGAGCGCCTCGTCGGTCGCCAGCCCCGCGCCGCCGGTTTCGCCCGTCAGCTGCGCGAGCAATTGCGGGCCGGTGGTGATGGTTTTGAACAGCGGATCGGCAAGCAGCCACGGATCGGCATAGTGCCGCTGCGCGAAAGCGGCGATCCGCGTTCCTGCGGCCTGTCTGTCGCCTCCGAGCGTGCGGCTTACTGCCGCCCACGGTGTCGCGGAGCCTTCCCAGCGGTACAGCTCGCCGTCGGGCAAAATGAAATACCACTGCTGACCGTCGGCAACGAGCCATTTTTCCTCGCGGCCGCCCCAATTCGTATATTTCGGGACCGGGCGCAAGCCGAGCTTATGGATGCTCGCCAGCGTCTTGCTCGGCTCGCGTGGCGGCTGGAGCTTCCGGGCGAGCAGTTCCAGCCGCGCATCGCCCGGCGTGCAGCCCGGCCAACTCACCACGACGAATTGCTCGCCGATAAAGTGCCCCCGGAACCAGTCCAACTGCTGCGTCTCGACGAAGCCGGCCGGCAGCCAGTCCTTCACGTCGTTCTTCATGCGCTGGGCCGACATCCGCGCGCCGCGCAGCGCGAACGGAACGAGAAATAGCACAATCGCCAGAATCAGCAGCGACCGGCGAGCGAAGAACGTGGGCTTCATAAAGCGAAACCTAAAGGGAGCGCGCCACCCGGCGCTCGGAGAGAGTCGGCCGCAAGGGGGGAAGGAGCTTTTCAGTCGGCCTCAGGGATCGCAGCTGGGCAACAAGTCCGGCGAACATTTGCCTTCCACACTCGAAAATCCGCGTCCTCCGCCGCGAGAGCCAAGTCGTCCGACTCGGGCGGATACCGTGCGAACGCCGGGATGGAAGCGATTTTGTCTACTTCAAGGCAAGTGCGGCGGCGGGTGTGCTACTATTATTCCGTCGGCGGCGGAAGTAAGATAAACGGCAACGCCAGCGCACTCGAACTATCATACTTAACGGCCGCAAAACGTCCTAGAGCGAAACGCGGCTGCCGCCGGCGTGCCCCCCCGACTGACCCTTCCCGCCTGACGCCGGCTCGTTTGGAGCCTCATCTGGAGTCCGCTTCCATGGTACGGCCTGCCTTGGCTCACTACTTTCGTATTTTCCGCCTTCGCACGGTCGCACCCTGCGCGGTTCTGCTGGGCGGTCTCGCACTGCTCGGCGGTTGCGAGCGTTCGGCAGCCGAAGCCCGGCCGCAGGCGGCCAAGCCGGTCGACGAGGACGCGCTGCGGAAGGAACTCGATGAGGTGATTGACTTCACCTTTAAAAGGCGGCATCTGAGCACCGACCAAAACGCCGCTTGGCAGGTGCTCCACGGAATCGTCGCCTTCAAGCAAGATTTTGAGATTCGCCACGAGGGCAAGCTCGTGCCGGCGGTCGATTACCTGCTCGGCGGCGGGCAGCTGCGCGGCTGGCAACTTGAAGCCGGGCCGGTCAATCCCGCCACCGGACGCCGGGGCTTGCGCGCGGTGGTCGATCCCGGCAGTAAAACCGGACAGGGCCACTACGACCAATGGCTCGGCTACATGTCCGGCTGCGATCTGCCGCCGGAAACGCCCATCGTCTACGCCGGCGAGACCTACACGCTCGCCGATCTGTTGGCCCAAACCGAACTCGACTCGTACCGCAACGCCGACCGCGAGTTTAGTTGGACGCTGATGGGACTGACGCTCTACCATCCGAGCGACTATACCTGGACGGCCGGCGATGGCTCGACCTGGAGCATCCCCAAGCTCGTCGAGATCGAAGCCGGCCACGACCTGAACACCTCGGCCTGCGGCGGCACGCATCGTCTGGTGGGCCTCACGCTCGCCCTCAACCGGCACATCGCCCAAGGCGGAAAGATCGAAGGCCCCTGGGCTGCCGCGCAACAAAAAATCCAGCAAGCGATCGAGACGGCCAAAAAATACCAAAACCCCAACGGCTCGTTTTCCTCGAACTACTTTATTCGGCCCGGTTCGACGCCGGACGTGACCAGCGAGCTGAGCACGACCGGCCACACGCTCGAATTTCTCATGCTCGCGCTCGACGACGAGCAAATCCGCGAGCCGTGGATCACCCGCGCCGTCGCCCGCCTCTGCCGCATCTACCGCATGACGCAAAACGTCGCCCTCGAATGCGGCGGGCTGTACCACGCCACCAGCGGACTGATTCTCTACCGCGAGCGACGATTCGGAGAGAGCGGTAAGCTATAGGCTGCAGGCTGCGAGCTAAAAGCTATAGGCCACAGGGTGGCGGGGGCGCACCGCGAGAGCGGAAGCCCCCGGAAGCTCCGCCTCAGCGACGCAAGCCTTTGCGAGAAACCGGCAGCTCATCTGCACGGAGGATTCTGGAGAGGTCAAGAGTCGGCAGAGGCGGGGAGGAGCGATCCGGTGGACGCCCGTTCGGCAGGAAAAGGCACACGCCCCAGCGCGGCTCGACGGGGGCTTCCGCTTACGCGGTGCGCCCCCGCCACCCTTTCCTTCCCCGATCCCTGGCCTCGGCGGCTTCCGCTCTCGCGGTGCGCCCCGCCACCCCAGCGACTACTCTGCCCGATGGGCGTACACTTAGCCCATGTGCTCGACGACGGCTTGGCCGAACTGGCTGCAGCGGACTTCGTTGGCGTCGTCCATCAGTCGGGCGAAATCGTAGGTGACGGTCTTGGCTTGGATCGCGCCTTGGATGCCGCGCACGATCAGGTCGGCCGCTTCGGTCCAGCCCAGGTAGCGGAGCATCATTTCGCCCGAGAGGATCACCGAGCCGGGGTTTACCTTATCAAGCCCCGCGTACTTCGGCGCGGTGCCGTGCGTGGCTTCGAAGATGGCGTGGCCGCTGACGTAGTTGATGTTTCCGCCGGGCGCGATGC
>CAYZVT010000184.1:0-9141 GCA_964481585.1 uncultured Pirellulales bacterium | reverse complement strand
CGCGCCGGTGAACGCGCCGCGTTCGTGGCCGAACAACTCACTCTCCAGCAGCGTCTCGGCCAGCGCCGCGCAGTTCAAGCAGACGAATGGGCCTTTGCTTCGCGGGCTGGAAAAGTGGACCGCGCGGGCGACCAGTTCTTTGCCAACGCCACTTTCGCCGCGAATCAGCACCGTCGCGCGGCTCGGCGCGGCGCGGGCGATCTGCTGCGCAATGCCGACCATCACCGGGCTGCGGCCGACGATTTCGCTCTGCACGCCCAGCCGCTCGCGCAACTGCATGTTTTCGTCGCGCGTCAGGTTCAAATCTTCCGCCAATTCCTGGCGGCGGCTGAGGTTGTCGAGCGCGACGGCGACGGTATCGGCCACGGCGAGCGCAAATTCCAGATCGTCGGGATCGGTCAGCCGCTCGGCCTTGGTCGAGTAGAGATGAATCAGCCCCAGCGCTTGGCCGGCATGGCGGATCGGCGCGCAGATGATGCTCGTCGTGTGGATTTCGCCCTTGCTGTCGCGGGTGCCGAGCGTGCTGTCGCCCATCACGTTCCGGGCCAGCACCCCTTCCCCTTCGCGCAGCACCGTCTCGGCCAAGAAGGGCGAGACGCGGTGGTACGGGTATTGGCTATCGGTCCGCGAGGCCACGATTTCCAGATCGTCAATCTTCTGCGCTCCGCTGCGGCTACGGCCGAGCAAGAGCACCGCGCCGGCATCGACCTGCGTGCTCTCGAAGAGGCCCTGCAGCGCGAGATTGGCCATCGAGACGACATCCGTACTCTTGGCTAGCTCGAACGCCAAGCGGCAAAGCTGCGCGGCGGCGCGGCCGACTTTCGGCGCGGCCTGCTCGTCGTCCTCCGGTTCGGGCGGTTCGAGAAACCGCGTCTGGCCTTTGCGGTGGGTGATCGTCGTCGGCTCGTGCGCGCCGAGCACATTGCCGTCGTCGAGCGCGCCGGCGAACGTCTCCTCGCCGTCGATCTCGCCGCGCCGCAAGATGGCGCTCGAATCGGGAAACGCGCTTGACAGATCGTGGACGAAGGCCAAGTGCGAATTGCCGATCTGCACGACATCGCCCGGCTGGAGCACATAGTCGCCCTTGATCCGCTTGCCGTCGATCGTGGTGCCGTTGCGGCTGTCGAGGTCGCGGAGGTTCCAGCGGGCTTGGGCGTGGAAGATTTCGGCGTGGTTGCGGCTACAGCGTTCGTCCTTGATGACGATCTGGTTCGTCGGTGCCCGACCGATCGTGACCGATTCCCCCTCGACTAGGCGGAAGACGTCGGTCCATTTGGAGCCTTCACGAATGACCAGATACGCGACCATCAAGCGACACCACGTTGCGAAGCGGTTAATCCTTTCAACCTAATTGGTTACGAGCAATCTGTTCAAGGGTTTGACGCGAATTTTCTCCCTGCACGGCCGGCCGCCGGCGCTGGTAGTGGTTATAGCGTTTGACGGGGTGCCCCAGGCGACGGTTCCGGGCAAAATGCGGCCGCGAGTCGGCTTTCGCACGCTGTGGCTCCCGGGCGGCTGTTAGGATTGCGATTGCTAGGTTGTCCAATTATTCTAGACGAAGCCCGCCGGCTGCTCATGCGGAGGGCCGAAGCAATCGCGACTCGCCCCATCGTGGCGACTCACAGGAGAATCTTGATGTCGATGCGCCGTTCTCGCCGCCCTGCGTTGGCGGTCGCCACGTTGGCGGCCTGCCTTCTTGCCGCCGTTTTTGCCGGCGATCTCTCGGAAGTGATCGCCGGCGCCGTACGCGCCGGTGCGGTCGGGGGCGTGATGATCGACACCGATGGCCTATTGTCCGCCCCGCCGGTCGAAGACCAGCGCGCGCTGCAAGCCGCACGCGAGCAGGCGCTCGATGAAGTGCCGGGGGATATGAAGGCGTTCAACCCGCTCCGCAAAATTTCGCTCCGCCGGCTCGAAGAAGCAATTCGCAACCACCGCAGCACCCAAGTCGTGCCGCTGCCGGATGAGATTCAGTACCTCGGCGGTTTGCAGCAGATCAAATACATTTTTGTCGATCCGCAAGAGCACGACATCATCCTTGTCGGCCCGGCCGAAGGTTGGAAGGTCGATTCGCTCGGCAATGTCGTCGGCCTGACCACCGATCGGCCAGTGATGGAACTCGACGACTTGCTCGTCGCCCTGCGCAGCGCGCGGGAAGGGGTTCTGAGCTGCTCGATCGACCCGACGCCCGAAGGGCTGCAAAAGTTGCAGCAACTTGCCCGGCAACTCAAGACGATCGGCAACCCGCAGCAGACGATGAGCCAAATCGAACAAGCGCTTGGGCCGCAAGTCATCTCGGTGCGGGGCGTGCCGGCGACGAGCCACTTCGCCCGCGTCATGGTCGCCGCCGACTTTCGCATGAAGCGCCTGGCGATGAACTTCGAACCGGCTCCGGTCGCCGGGCTGCCGAGCTTTTTGCAGATGATGCAGGCCGGGCGCACGGGCATGAGCAACATGCTCCCCCGCTGGTGGCTCGCGCCGCAGGCCGAGCCGTTGCTGACCGACGCCGAGCGGCTTTCGTGGGAGATCCCCGCCCTAAGCGTGCAGTGCAAAACCGAAGAAGATTTCCTCGCCCAAGACGGCACCCGCCAGCAAGGGGCCGGCAAAGGCAGCGCCGTCGCCCGCCGCTGGGCCGACACGTTCACCGCCAAGTACGAGGAACTGTCAAAGAAGGACAGCGCCTTCGGCCAACTCCGCAACGTGATCGAACTGGCCGTCGTCGCTGCCCTGATCGAAAAAGAAAATCTCTTCGACCGCGCGGGCCTCGCCGCACCGTATCTGATGGGCGAAGAAATGATCGAATCCTACGACGCCCCCCGCCGCGTCGCCAGCCGCGCCAGCTTCGTCAAGAAGGGCCGCAACTGGCTCATCAGCGCCTCAGGCGGCGTGCAAATCTTCCCCGGCCAGGTCGCCTCGAACACCGAGCAAACCGACTCGCTCGCCCCCGTCCGCGAGCAGACGCTGGCGAAAGCGGCCAACTGGTGGTGGAACTGAGAAGCTGTTAGCTGTTAGCTGTTAGCTATCAGTGATCAGCTTGCAGCCGGGGTACTCTTTTTAGCCCAAGGCCGTCAGGCCGGGTAGCCGCTCGGCGCTACCGTGAGGCAAAACCTACTCTCTAAATTCCCCGCCTGCGCGGGAAGGACGTGTCTTGCTGACGGCTGATAGCTAATAGCTGACAGTTAGTAGCTAAAAATAGCTAATCACGGACAGCTCTCTAGCAGATTCACGAAACGCAGCGGCGGCAGTTCGTTCGCCAGCTGCGGCAGGAAGCGGTCGATGTAGCCGTGCTGGGCTAGCTCCGCCAGATCGTCCGACGGCGGTGGGGCGGACTTTAGCAGCACCAACTCGACGGCCTCCAGCGCGATGGCCAGTCGCGCGGCGATCGAGTCGCTCGTCACATCCCAAGTGTGCGGCAGCGGCGTGCCCGCCAGCGCCGGCTCTTGCTCGCGCAAAAAGCGGCGCACGTCGAACAAGCTTACACCCGGCGAAGCGAGGCGGCTTTGCAGCGCTTCGAACTGCTCCTCATGCCCTAGCTCGGGCAGTCGCTCGGCGACGTAGCGCGTGGTAAGACTCAGCGCGTCGATGCAGAGCCAGTGCATCCGCGCCTCGTCAAACGGACTTTGCTGATGGAGTTGACGAAACCCGTCCACGATCACTCCCCCGCCGACAACAAGGACGGTGTGCACGTCTGGCGTGCGGGCGAGCCAGCGGCGCAGCGCCGCTTCCAACTCCACGGACGTCAGTAGACTGCCGCCGAGCTTGGCGACACGAACGGAAGCGGCAGGCATCGCTACACTTCCTCGTCGGCCAAGACCGCCAACGCATGCGACGTGGCACATCCGCTTAGCTCGCGGCCAAGCCGTGCCGAAAGCGAAACCACCTCGACCGACGGCAGATGCGCGGCGACCAGCTGACGGGCCAAAAACTCGCCGCGGCCGCTGACGATTACGATCTGCACGTTCGCCGGCAGACGGTCCGCGACACGCTTGAGCGCCGCGCCAAGCAGCGCAAGCTGGGCGTCGGCTACCGCGCGGGCGGCACGCTCGGCGTCTGGCTGGCTAAACATCTCGCGGTCGGCGCAGATCGCCCGCGCGAGCCGCTCGCGGGCAAACTCGCGCGTCGCCGGACGGCCATCGGCCGTGTGCCGAGCCTGCGGCTCCTCCGGCAGCAGGTTTAAGAGCAGATACGCATCCCAGGTTGTGGCGAACAGCTCCTGCGCCGTCGGGCACAGCTCACCCCGCCAGGGCAAGGCCGGTGCAACGGCACAGATGGGGCTGCGCTCGACGCCCGTATAAACCAGTTCGCCGCTGGTGAGCCGCTCGGGGTCGGTTGTTCCCTGGGCAGTTGGCTGTCCATCGACGAGCGGAATCAAATCACTGGTCGTCGAACCGATGTCGACGAGCAGCGCCGCACCGTGCGGCGCGAAGCGGCCGGCGAAGCGGGCAAGCGCGTGCCAGTTTGCCGCCGCCGCCGCGCGCGGATGCTCGCGCGCCTCGGCCGGCGTGGCAAAACGGCCGTCGGTGAGATAGATCCTCACCGTCCGCCCCTGGGCCGCCGCCTCAAGCGCCGCGATGATGGCGGCCACGCCTTCGGCTTTCGTGCGGTAACAATCCGCCAACTCGCCCGTCATCGTGGCCAGGAGCAAATCGGCCGGCGGCGCCGCGTGAATCATTTCCCGCAGCGCGCCCGAGAGCGCCTCCGGCTTCTGCCAGAGCGGAAAGTAACGCGAGTCGGCATAGCCCGCTCCATCGGCCGCCTTCAGATTCGCCCCGCCGATGTCAAACGCCAATCGCTTCATCATATCGGAAAAGGGACGCAGCTCTTTTTATGGGAAGGCTGGGAGGTCGCCGGATGAAAAAGGGGACGCAGCTCTTTTTGGGGCGGGCTCGAATTGTACCGGCTCGGGGCGGAAGGCGACAACGGCTGGCTCGCCCTGGGCCAGTGCAAGCATCGCCGCCGCGAGGTTCCCGGTGCAGGCGGCGCGGAGGCCGACGTAGGAAGTCGTTAGCCGGGGGTTGATCTCGATCACGACGTCTTCTGGCCGGTGCGGCTCCGGACCGAGGACCAGATCAAGGCCGAGGTAGCCGAGCGGATGGTCGAGCGCGGCCAGCGCCTGCTCGGCAAGCCGGGTCGCCCGCGCGGCAAGCGGCGGAGCGAGCGGCAAACTGCCGCCGAGATAGCGGAAGCGTCCGTCACCGGATAGACGTTGCCGGCAAGGCGGCAGGAGGACATGCCCACGCGGCCCGCAGAGCGCCGCCACGCTGACCGGCGTGCCCTCGCAGAAACGTTCGAGCCGCATCGGCTGCGAACGCCTTGCCGGCGCGGCATCGGCTGTGGCGACAAGCCGGACCTCGTGCGAGCCTGCCCCGTCGAGTGGCTTGAGCACGGCGGGGTAAGAAAAATTGGCCGGCAGCGGCTCGTCGGCGGCGAGGACGCGCCCTTGCGGAGCCGGGACGCCCGCAGCCGCCAAATGCTCGGCCGTACGCTGCTTGTCGGAGGCGAGCGCAACCAGTTCGCTCCCCGGCCCAAGCGGGCGTCCGCCGACGGCTTCGACGCAGCGGACGCGCTGGAGCAGCATGCCGTCAAGCTCGGGCGCAATCACGACCGTCCAATCCGCCTCGGCGGCGAGTTGTGCGAAAAGGCCGCGCTCTTGATCCGCATGGCGGACGACATGCGCTGCGCAGCCTGACAGTCCAAGATCCTCCAGCCGCCCATCGCGGAGCGCGGAGATTTTCACGTCGCCGATGGCTGCAAAGTCGGCGGCCAGGGCAGCGAGCATCGCGCTACCCTCGGCAAGCAGAGACGGCGGCACGGCGCTCTGGTCGAGCATGCCGCCGCCGGTGACGAGTTCGTAGAGAAACAGGTGCAAGCGCGGATTAGCCCAACTGCTGCTCGGCCGCCGCGCGGATGCGCTTGACCATGGCGCTGAGGCCATTGCGGCGCGTGCCGCTGAGATGTTTGCGCAGGCCCAGCCGGTCGAAGATGGCGTCGATATCGACGGCCAAGATTTCTTCCGGCGTGCGGCCGGAGTAGATCGCCAGCAGCAGCGCGACCAGCCCCTTGACGATGAGCGAGTCGCTATCGGCGACGAAGTCGACAACCGGCTGTCCGTCGCGCTCGCCCGGCAGCGCCACGAGCCAGACGGAACTAAGGCAGCCTTCGACGCGGTTCTCTTTCGTGTGCCAGGCCTCCGGCATCTCGGGCAGTTGATCGCCCAGCTCGATGATGTATTCGTAGCGCTCGTCCCACTCTTCGAGCAGATCGAAGGTGTCGAACAGTTCTTCAATCGTAACGGCAAGTCCTTGACTCATCCGCATCCCCTGCGCTGGCTACCGCTAAAAAATACCGAGCTGATCCTTGGCGTCTTCCGTCATCCGGTCAGGCGTCCAAGGCGGGTCCATGACCAGCTTCACTTCGACGTCGTGGACCTCGTCCAACTGCGAAACGAACTGCTTGCTGTTGGCGATCAACTGCGGTCCCGCCGGGCAGGCCGGGCTGGTCATCGTCATTTCAATTTTCACGTTCGCCTTGCCGGCTTCGCCTTCGACCTCTTCCACGTCAACCTGATAGATCAGTCCCAGATCGACGATGTTCACGAACAACTCCGGGTCGATGACCTGCTTCAGCGCTTCGAGCACTTTTTCTTCGCTAACGGCCGTCATAGTTTCTCTCTCCTATTGGTCGCTGAGCCGCACGAGAATCTGATCGCCTTCGCGTTTCACCTCATGGGCCACCGTCGGCCGCGTGGCCGGCATGGTGAGGGCCGCGCCGGTGCGGATATCGAATTTCGCCCCGTGGCGCGGGCAGGCGATCGTGTGATCGACGAGCCGCCCCTCGCTCAGCGGACCGCCGTCGTGAGTGCAAACATCGTCGGTCGCGTAGTACCGCCCGCCGACGTGGTAGAGGACGATCAAGCGATCCTCGACCTCGACGAGCAGTTTGCCAGGATCGGCAAGTTCATTGGCTTTGGCAACGGGGATGAAGTTCGGCATTGGGGGCTGTGGGCTGCGCGCTATAAGCTGTAGGCGGGAAAGAACTTCTACTCGTACTCGCGAATCCGGGCGCTGATGGCGCGGCCGAGGGATTCGCGGACGCTTTCGATCGTGATGCGGTCGTAGATCTGTTGGAAGAAGCCGGAGACGATCAGGCGAATCGCCTCTTGGCGGGTCAGGCCGCGTTGGCGGCAGTAAAAAATGGTTTCTTCGTCGACCCGCCCGCTCGTCGAGCCGTGGGTGCAGCGCACGTCGTCGGCTTCGATTTCGAGGCCCGGGATGGAGTCGGCCCGCGCGGTGTGGGAGAGCATCAGGTTGTCGTTGCGCTGGTAGCCGTCGGTCTGCTGGGCCTCTTGGTCGACCTTGATCATTCCCCGCCAGACGGTGCGGGAGCGGTCTTGCAAGGCGGCTTTGTAGAGCAGATCGCTGCGGCAGGCCGGGGCTTGGTGGTGCTGGAGCGTGTGGTAGGAGAGGTGCTGTTTGCCCTCGGTGAACATCACGCCGTTGACCTGGGCATCGGCGCCCGCGCCGGTCAGCGCGACGTGCTGATTGACCTTCGCCAGACGGCTGCCGAGCGCGCCGATCGTCCACTGTAGCTGGGCGTCGCGGTCGACGAGCGCCTTTTGGTGGGCGAAGTGCCAGACCTGATCGCCCCAGTTTTGCAAATTGACGTAACGCAGCCGCGCCTGCGGGCTGACCAAAAGTTCGATCGTGCCGCAGTGCAGCCCACCGGCGGTCGGCGTGATGCTGCGCGTTTCGCTGACGAGCGTCGCTTCCGCGTCGCTTTCCATCACGACAAGCGTGCGGCTCAAATCAACGCCGCCGTCGGACATCGCCGAGAGCGTGTGCAGCGGCTGATCGATCGTCACGCCGCGCGGGACGTAGAGCAGCGTTCCGCCCGACCAAAACGCGGCTTGCAGCGCCGAAAATTTGTCAAAGAATGGGTTCACCGCCCGGCGCTCGAAGTGCGGCCGAAGCAGATCGCCATGCTCGGCCACCAAGGCTTCCAGGCTCCCAAACAGCACGCCACGGTCGGCCCACTTCTTGTCGAGCGCTGCGCTCAGCGGACGGCTGTCGAGCGAGCTGGATTGCCCGGCCAGTTCCATGCCGGCAGAGAGCAGCGCCTGCGGCGGCGCGACGCCCGGGGGCAACTCCAGCGGCGGCGCGAAGCGGTCGAGCTTCAGCAGCCGAATGTCGGTCCGCATCCACTCCTCCTCGCGCATCGTCGGCAGCGCCAACTCCGTGAAGCGCTCGAACGCGGCGCGGCGCATCTCGGTCAGCCAGCCGGGTTCGTCGCGGGCGGCGAGGAACGCCTCGAAAGCGTCCTTGGTGAAGCCGGGGGCAGTAGTGATGTTGCTCATGTTCCGTGATAGGGGATTCGATGACGGCTGCGCGGAAGCTCAGAAACGCGCGGGACGTTGTCCCGCCGGTAAACGGGCGCTAGGGGGTTAACGGACGCTAAGGGATGGGGCGGGGCTAGCCGACTGAGCCTTCCATTTGCAGTTGGATCAGGCGGTTCATTTCCACCGCGTACTCCATCGGCAGCTCTTTGATGAGCGGTTCGATGAAGCCGTTGACGATCATCGTGCTCGCCTCCGATTCGCTCAGCCCCCGGCTCATCAGATAGAACAGTTGTTCTTCGCCGATCCGCGAGACGCTGGCCTCGTGGCCGATCGACACATCCTGCTCGTCGATTTCGATATACGGATAGGTGTCGCTGCGGCTCTTCGGATCGAGGATCAGCGCGTCGCAGACGACGTTCGATTTGGAGCCGGTCGCGCCGCGCTCGACTTTGCACAAGCCGCGATAGCTCGAACGACCGCCGTTTTTGGAGATCGACTTGGAGATGATGCTGCCCGAGGTATTGGGAGCGGCATGGACCAGCTTCGCCCCGGCGTCTTGGTGCTGGCCGGCCGAAGCGAAGGCGATCGAGAGGATCTCGCCGCGCGCGCCAGGCTCGACCATGTGGACGGCCGGATACTTCATCGTCAGCTTGCTTCCCAGGTTGCCATCGATCCATTCCATCAGGGCGTCCTGGTAAGCGACGGCGCGCTTGGTCACCAGATTGTAGATGTTGTTCGCCCAGTTCTGGATTGTCGTGTACCGGCAGCGCGCCCCCCGCTTGACAAGAATCTCGACCACAGCCGAG
>CAYZVT010000183.1:5587-9152 GCA_964481585.1 uncultured Pirellulales bacterium | reverse complement strand
AGCGCGATTTGATCGCAAGGGCTTGTCAAGGCGCGAAGCAGGTTCAGCAAATCGTAGATTTCCTGCTGGGCATAAAACGCATGGCCGCCGACGAGATAGTAGTCGATGCCATAGTTCTGTAGCGCCTCCTCGTAATACTGCACGTCGGACAGCGCCCGAAACAGAATCGCGATGTCGCCCATCTGCACCGGCCGCGCAGCGGGCTGGCCGGACTTGGCCGCTTCGTGGTCGAAGACGAGCGGCTGCTGCTCGTCGAGCATCTTTCGCAGCCGCCGCGCGATCCAATCGGCCTCGCAGCGGCGAAGCTGCTCCTTGTTTCCCTTTTCAAGCGAATCGAGTTCCAGTTCGGCCCAGAGAAATTCGATGCACTTGCCCTCGGTCACCTGCGGCCGATGCGGGCGAAGCGGCTCGTAGCTGCTGCCGAATGGCTGACAGAAGAGCGCGTTGACGAAATCGAGCACGGCCGGCTGGCTGCGAAAGTTGAGCGTCAGCGGCAAGCGGCCCACCGCCGGCGTTTCGTCCTGCAACTGGCGAAAGACCTGCGGATCGGCGCCCCGGAAGCGGTAAATCGACTGCTTGTAATCGCCCACGAAGAACAGCTTTCCGTCCGCAAAACCTTCCCCGCAAAGCGCCTTGACCAGTTCGACCTGGAGCGGGTCGGTGTCCTGAAACTCATCGACCAGCAATAGGCGAATCTGCGACGAGAGCCTTTGCCGCAGCGATTTGTGGCGGGGGTCGGTCAGGAGCTTCCGTGCCCGCACCATCAGGTCCGCAAAGTCGAGCCGGCCCAGCTCGCGCTTGCGGGCTTCGTACGCTTCGGCAATCGCGGCCGTCAGTTGCAGCAAGCGCAGTCCGCGCTCGGCGGTAGAAAGCGCCTGTTGGGGGTCGAACTCGGCGTACTTTCCGGTATCCGTGATCGCCTTCCGCAGCTTGCTGGCGGCCTCTTTATAGCGTTCGTACGTTTGCTCATCGTCCCAATGTTTTTTCGTCACCCCCTGCACTTTCGCCGCTTCGCGGATGGCTTCCAGATCGGCAACGGGACTCTTGCTCTCGCGCAGGCCCGGCAGCAGATCGCAGAGCACCGCTTTGCGTTCGGCCATCGTGGGGTGCGCGAAGGCGCAGCTCTGGAGAATTTGCAGCACGTCGCTCGCCGCTTCCGAGGTGCCGACAAGCCGGGCGACCATCGGCACGATCTGCTCGCGGTGAAAGTTCGCCCACAGTTCGACTTGCTGCGCGGGCGTGGTGTTGCGCCAGCGCTCGACATCCACCTCCTGCCACTCGGCGAGCAGCGTCTGAATGCCCTTGCGCAAGTTTTCCAACCCAAAGTCGGTCACGAGGCCAATCGTCAGCTCATCGAGCCGCGTTAGCCCCCGCCGCAAGTGGTCTTCAATAAGTTCGGCGATCAGCGTATCGGCCTGTGCTTGTTCGAGCACGGCGAACTGCGGATCGATTCCGGCCTCGACCGCGTGGCTGCGAAGCAGCGCGGCGCAAAAGGCGTGAATCGTGCTCACTCGCGCTCGGTCAATCGCCCGCAACAGGCTCATCCAATACCGCGCCGCTTCGCCTTCGGTCGCTCGCAGGCGATCATAGCACTTGAGGCGAATCCGATCGCGCATCTCGCGCGCCGCGCGCTCGGTAAAGGTGATGGCGATCAGCTCGCTCAAGTCGGCCGGGTCCAGGCCGTCGCCCGGCTCAAGGTGCGACAAAAACCGCTCGGTGAGCACGAAGGTCTTGCCACAGCCGGCACCGGCCGACAGCGCCACCGAAGCCTCGCGCGTTTCGAGCGCGCGGGCTTGCTCGTCGGTCAGTCGCGGGGAAGTGGCCATCTACGCCTCCGCCGCCCGGGCGGGCCAGGTCTTTTCCAATGCGCGGGTTTGATTCACCCGGCAGATCGTGCTGTACTCGCAACGGCTCGTGCAGTCGTCGTCGAGGCTCGACATCGGGAAGTCGGCGTTGCGGATGCCCTGCACGAGCGTTGCGACGCGCTGCCGCACCGTCTCTTTCAGTTCGAGCCACTGCTGGCTCGGCACAAGCTCCCCTCCGGCGAGTTCGTGCATCGCCAGCGCGCTGTGGTGGCTGTAGCCGGCCTCGCGCACGAACCAGTACGCGGTCCGCCAGGGGATCGCGCCGCGATCGGCGAGCAGCAATTGCTCGGCGGCCATGACGTACAGCGGAAGCTGCAGCGCCGTGCCGGCGATGATGTCCGCCGGGCGAAGATTTTGGGTACTGCCCGATTTGTAATCGAGCACGTTGAACACGGTTTGCCCCGCGACCTGTCCGACATCAATACGGTCGATGCGGCCGGTAATGCGAATGGTCTCCTCGCCCAGGTCGAGCACGAACGGATCGTTCGTTGAAATGCCGTCTTCGCCATCCTCCTGCTGCGCCGGATGGCCGGGGCCAAACCGCACCTCGAAATGCGTCGGCCGCAGCGGAGCCTCAAAGCCGGTCCAACCTTCGTCGTACTTGCGATGCTGCTCGTGATATTTCTGGCTCCACTGGGCAATCAGCCGGCGGTCGATCTCACGCTGCGCGGCTTCCAGGTCGCCGCCGCGACGCTGGGCCGCGATGAGCTGTTCGAGCACGTCGCCAAAATGCTTGAGAAAATCGTCCTGCTCCGAGTCCGCGGGCGAACGGGGGCTGCCCTCCTGCTCGTTGAGCCGGCGGTGAACGACCGACAGCGCGTCGTGCAACAACTGCCCCCGCTTCATGTAATCCGTTTCGAGCGCCAGTTCGGCAACCGGCTCCAGTTTTAGGACGCGCTGCAGGAAGAAAGCATAGGGGCAACTTGCGTACGTCTCAAAAAGACTGGGGCTCCAGAGATAATCGGGGCCGAACTGCTGGGCCAGCTTGCGCTGCGCGGCGGAACTGGTAAGAATCCCCTCGTAGGGACCAAAACTGTCGCCCCGCTGCCGCTCCTGGGATACGCGCAGCGCGGCCAGCAGATTGTCGGCCAGCCCCGGCATCGGCTCCGCTTGCAGCAGCCCGGCCAGCAGCTTCGCGTCTCCCTGCACCAGGGCATCGACCGCACGCACGCGCAAATCGCACGGTCCAAGCGGCGTTTCAGGCGTGCGCGGCACCGGGCTGAGATCAGGATCGCTGGTCCGGGGAATCTTGTTCTCGCCACAGGCCCGCTCGACTTCGAGCAGGTAAGAACTCGCCGCCAGCGGCTGTGCCGCCTCGTCGAGCGCCGGGTAGCTGAGCACTAGCTTCTGCGTCGGCCGCGTGAGCACTTCGTAAAAGAGCAGCATTTCGGCTTGGCTTCGCCCGCGACGGTCGACGAGCGGAAGTCCTTGCTCGATGAAGCGTGCGTAATCGCCTTCGCCGTAGAGCCGATCTTCGCGATCGGCCGGCGGCACGGCCCGTTCGGATAGGCCCGCGAAGAACAGATACGGAATCTGCAGTGCCCGCGCGCTGGGGGCCGAGAGCACCCGCACCCGTCCCGATTCGTCGTGGCCGCGCGGCAGCGCCTCCCAACTGAGCGTGTCGAGCATCAGCTTGAGGGCTTCTTCCAGGTCGAGTTCGGGCGGCTTTTCGCCGAGCCATTGCGAGAGCCGATCGCCAG
>CAYZVT010000183.1:0-5577 GCA_964481585.1 uncultured Pirellulales bacterium | reverse complement strand
TGCCAAGCGATCTGATCGAGCCGGCTTGCCTCGGCAGCGCGCGCCTCGTCCGCGACGACGCGCAGCAGCCCGCACTTTTGCGCAAGCACGGCAAGGGCCGCGCCCCACTGGGTTTGTGTCGCTTTGCGAGGAAGTGCGTCCAGGGCTTCAGCCAGCGTGCGAAGCAGCGGCCACGCGCGCTGCGCGTCGTTGGCCCGCTGCTGGGCCCACCCGCTCCAAATCGGCTCGCCGGAGTCGTTCCGTTGCGCCCACCGCTCGCACTGTTCGAGCAGCGCGCTGCGGCCACTGGGAATTTGCAGCGCGCGCACCAGCCGCTCGGCGGCGATCCGCGCGCGCGGCAGTTCGTCCTTGCCCAGTTCAGGCTGAAAGTAGTTGTTCGTCAGCAGCGCGAGCAGTTGCCGAAACGGCCAGTCTTCGGTTTGCAGCCGCAGCAAGGCCGCGAGTGCTTTGACGACCGGCGCGGTGTCGAGTGTCGGGTTGGTCTCGACCGCGATCGGTAGGCCCAACTCGCCGAACACTTCGCGCACCAGCGGCGCTACGTCATCGACCGAGCGGAAGACCACCGCCACGTCGCCCGGCCGCACGCCTTGCTCGACAATCAGTTGCTTCACCCGCCGCGCGACGGTTTGGACTTCGCCAAGCTGGCGGGAGCAGGCGAGAATTTCAATCCGTTCGACCGCATCGACCGGCCGCAGGTCGTGAGGACTTTTGAACAGATCGCGCTCCAGATGCGCCAGCGCCGGCCAATGCGAAGCTGTCTCGCGGGGCAGCGATTCGACATGGAGTTGCGGATGCCGCTTTTGCAATTCGAGGAGCGTCTCACGCGACTTGGCAAACAAATCCTCGCGCACGAGCGGCTCTTCCAGCGGCAGGGCAATCACCAGTTCGCCCACACGCTCGGCCAGGATTTCGAGGATTTCGTGCTGCGTGCGGGTAAAGTCGGCAAAGCCGTCAACGACGACTAGCTCCAAGTGCTCATACGGGCGGCGCTGCCCTTCGCGGAGCAGCCGCCGCGCGGTCCAGTAGCGGCCTTCTTTGTCGTAGAGGTTGTGCTTGGCGAGCGTCTCCTGGTAGTCGCTGTACAGCCGCACCAGTTCGCGATCTTTGGCCGACATGCCGCGCTCGCGGCAGGCGCGCTCGAAATCTTCCGGCCAGATCTCGAAGCGTTTCAGTTCGCTGATGAACGAGGCAATCAGATCGACGATGCCTTCGGTTGTCACGATGGCCTGGAAGTGGCGCAGCTTGCCGCCCGTGTGCGCGGCGTCGAGCAGCCGGCGGAGCAACTGCCGCTTGATCTGCATGCTGATCGGGCGAATTTCGACCGTCGCGGCTTGCAGTACAGTGTCGGCGAAGCGGTCGAACGTGGCGATGCCGGGCGAAAAGCAGGCGGGCAGTTCGCGGCACAAGAGCCGGTCGCGGATTTGCGCCGCAGCGCGCTGCGTCGGCGCGAGCCAGAGCGCGCGGTGCGGTAGCCCGCGCTTGGCGAGCATCTCCGCGCGGTAGCGAGCCAGCAGTCGCTCGGTCTTGCCCGAACGCGCCGGGCCGGTGATGACGCTGACCTGTGCCCCCATGAGCCGATCCCTCGCAGGCAGAAGCCTCCGGGGGGCTTCCGCTCTCGCGGTGCGCCCCCGCCACCCGATCATCCTGTTGCTTGCCGGAAAGCTTTTATCGTAGCGGAGCCTTCACGGCTGCGCAAGAGAAAGGGGCAAAATCCGCAAAAAAGGCAGCCGCAGCCCGGCCGTCGCTGGCCGCCGGATGGCCTTACGCGCGGCGGATTTTTTCGCGCCCCTCGGTGACATGCCGCGTCGCGTTCCGCGTGTCGAGCACGAGCCGAGCATGGCGGACGATGAACTCGTAGTCGTAGGCCGAGTGGTCGGTCACGATCAGCACGCAGTCTTGGTCGGCGAGCACTTCGGCCGAGAGCGGCGTGCTGCTCAAGTCGGGCACGTCGTAATGCCGCATCGCCGGCAAACGCGGGATGTGCGGATCGTTGTAGGCGAGCACCGCGCCGGCCGCCCCGAGCCGTTCAAAGAGGACGAAGGCGGGGCTTTCGCGCGGGTCATCCACATCGCGCTTGTAGGCCACGCCGAGCAGCAGAATTTTGCTCCCCTTGAGCGGCTTGGCCTGTTCGTTCAGCGCCGCCATGAGTTTTTCGACGACGTGACGCGGCATGTCGGTGTTGATCTCGCCGGCTAGCTCGATGAAGCGTGTCGTCAGGCCATGCTTGCGTGCAACCCAACTGAGGTAGAACGGGTCGATCGGAATGCAATGTCCTCCGAGGCCGGGACCGGGATAAAAGGCTTGAAACCCAAAGGGCTTGGTCTTGGCCGCCTCGATCACTTCCCACACATCCAGCCCCATTCGGTCAAAGAGCATCTTTAGCTCATTGACCAAGGCGATGTTCACCGAGCGGTAGGTGTTTTCCAGGATCTTGCAGGCTTCGGCGACTTCGCAGGAGGAGACCGGCACGACCTCCACGACCACCGGCCGGTAAAGTAGCTCGGCCAAGCGCCGGCTCGCCGGGTCCATGCCGCCCACCACGCGCGGGATACGGCGGGTGGAAAAATCGGGGTTGCCGGGGTCTTCGCGCTCGGGGCTGTACGCCAGAAAAAAGTCTTCGCCGACGCGCAGGCCGCTCGTGGCGAGAATCGGCAGCACCACGTCGCGCGTCGTGCCGGGGTAGGTGCTGCTTTCGAGCACGACCAACTGCCCCGGCCGCAGCACGGCCGCAATCTGCCGTGCAGTGGCCGCGACCGAACTCAGATCGGGATTGCGGCTTTCATCGAGCGGCGTCGGCACGCAAATGAGCAGCACGTCCGGCTCCGCGAGCCGCGCCAGATCCGCCGTGGCGGAAAAGCTCCCCTGTGCCATCCAGTCGGCAACCGAATCCGCCGAGACGTGGGCGATGTAGCTCTGGCCCTGCGCAAGCAGCGCGACCTTGGCCGAATCGACATCGAAGCCGAGCGTTCGATAGCCGCTCTCGACAAGTGCCCGCACGAGCGGCAGACCCACATAGCCCAGGCCGATGATCCCGACGGTGGCCGATTGGTCACGGATCTGCTGTTCGAGCCGGGCAGCAAGCATGCCGGAAGATTCCTGCCGGGAGACGAGTTTAGAGAAGGAGCAGGCCAAAGCTCCAGTATAACGAGCCGCACCCCCGCCGCGACGGTCGAGCGGTCTCTCCCAGGCGCCGCGACAGCTTGCAAGCGTCACAGTCGCGCCAGCCGCTGTAGGCGGAACGGGGCCGATGGCCGCCGGGCGTTTTGCCTCGGCCGGGAAGCGACCGGAGTTTTGCACCCCAGGCCGTTTCACGATACGATGAAGCAGAATGAGCACCATGCTGCGTGCGGGAGAGAGGGGGCCTTATGAACTGCGATTTTCGTAGTCCCAGCCGGGCTGCGCTCGGGGCGCTGTGCGCGGCGCTGGTGCTCGGCGCGGCGGGCTGCGATCAAATCCAGCGGTTCACTCAGTCGCCCCAGCCGGAGCAAGAGCGACAAGCTAAGCCGGTCCCTTCTGACACTGCCGAAGCGACCAAGCCCGTCACGCCGCAGGTGCTAACCAGCGCGAGGCTCACGCTCGCCAATTCCGGCGAACCGCCGGTCGAAACGTCGGCCTGCTATGCCCGGCTCATTACGTTGGGCGGAGGCCGGCCTGCGGTGCTGCAACTGACGAGCTACCCCAGCCCCAGCCAAGAGGTGTTTCCCGCCGTTTTCTTTCAAGGAGCGGTGAGGGCTTCATCCTTGAGCGGACTCGTGGGCAAGAAAATCCCGGGACAGCTCTACATCCAGCCGGTCGAGGACGGCCCGATCTGGCATTCCGCGTCCGACGCGCCGGTCGAACTGACCGTCACGTCGGCCAATCCGCGTGCGGTGATCGCAGAAATCAGCGGTGGCGAGCTACGCCACACGGCGAGCACGGCACGCACCACGATCCAAGGCATCTTTAGCGCGACTGTTCCATGAACCGCTTCTCGATCTCAGCACGTTCTCGCCTCCCGCGCTGGCAATGCCGCGTGCTGCGCGCCGCCGTCGCCGTCGGGATGTTGGCCTTTGCCGGTCCGCTGGCGGCGGCGCCGAGCCACGAGGAGCCTGCCGCGCCGCTGGAAGTGCGGGACGTGCCGACGAATCAGCAGTTGCAGCAACAGGCCCAAACGCTGTACGTGCAGATCGACGTGCCCGTGCAGCTTTATCTCGAACAGCATGAGCGAGGCCAACTGCGACTGGTCAAGCCGCGGCTGATCGGCGATGCCTATGTCGATAACGTCCGCCTGAAGCGCTTGGCGAAGCAACTCATCTGGCTCGGCGAGCCGGCAGGGTATGATTTTCAACTCCGCGCGACGCAGCTCGACGCGCAGATTGGCGAGCTGGTCGACGCTTATCGCTTGCTGCCGGGCGTCTCCGCTCAGTTAGGCCACGGCTACCAAATCTTTCGCAACGAAGCGCAAAAGCATGCTAAGACGCTGGTGCGCGTGCAGCAGTTGGGCGAGCAGGCGCTGTGGGAACGGGCGGAAAGCGAGTTGTACAGCGTCCTCGACGAATTGATGACGATGGCCGTCTGGTACAACCACAAGCAGCGCAGGGCGGTCTTGCACGACTACTACGACGCGAGCCGGGCCGTGGAAGATCATCTGGACCCGATCCGACGCGCGGCGGCCCAGGAGTCGCTCGCGCAGCGGCGCGCGGAGCTTGCCCCGAAGTTTGACGCGGCCCTCCAGCAGCTTCAGCAAGCCGCGCGGCACGTGAGCCAGAACGGCAAGGCGAATTACGCCGGCGGCATCCTCACCGGGCCGCAGGTCGTGGAGCGCTTTGGCGAGACGTGGCGCAAACTGCATCACGCCACGCTGCAATGCCACGGGCTTGATTGGGCGCGCGGCTCGGCTGCCAGAAGCGATCTTGAGGCGCTGCAACGTGCCCATCGCGACTTCACCACGGCGGCCATCGCCGCGCTGGCGGACCTCGTGGCGGCCGATGCCGTGCGGGAGAGCAGCGATGCCGTCGAGCGCTATCAGCAGTATCTTGCGGCGCTGGCGCCGCTGGTGGCGATTACCGGTGACGATCAGTTGGAAACGGCGCTCCAGTCGCCGCTCGACGCGCTGGCCGCTGGATCGCCCCAGTTGGCGGAGGACGTGGCGGCCTATCGTGCGGCGACGGATGATCTGCTCCGCTGGCGCAGCCGGCTGGCTGAGGCCTACGCCGAGGAGCGGAGCTTGCCGCCGCTGGAGGTGCCGTTCCTGGCGGCGGCGCAGGCCCAGCCCCCCGCGCCGGGTTTGGTGAGCGTGCGGGCACGCTCGACCGAGGAACTCGAACTGCACGCCTCGGTGCCGCAAATCATGCCCCGCGTGGCCGAGCAGTTGATGAACCAGCGCGTTCAGGTAATCGGCACCACCGGGCTGGGACCGCAGCAGCCGGTGACGATCGCGCATTACGACGAGCGGGCGTACACTCAGATTGGCTTGCCGGAGCAAATGGCGACCGAGACGGCGCGGCTGCGGCGGGATCTGCTCGTCGACCCGCAGCACCCGCCCCAGTCGCTCGCGGCTGCCGTGGCGCTGGCCAGCGCCGAACTTTGCAACCAGCA
>CAYZVT010000182.1:0-9152 GCA_964481585.1 uncultured Pirellulales bacterium | reverse complement strand
TTTGAGGCTCTTCTTCGCGGAAGCGTCCGTGCCGCCGGCGCGGGAAGGACGCGCTCGCCGGCTATTGGACTTCCAGAATGGGAAGCTCGTGGGGAGAAAAATTGCAAACCGCGGCGGGGACGATTAGAATGCCGCTCGTTCTCTCATGGAAGGCAGCCCTAAACGGAAGGCATCCCTCGACCTGACGCTCGGAACACATCGTTGGAGCAAGGTGATGGAGATGGTCCGCAAGTCCTCGGGTTCCGTGCCCGCGCCACGAGCCTTCACGCTCGTGGAACTTCTGGTCGTGATCGCCATTATCGGCATTCTGATCGCGCTGCTGCTGCCGGCGGTGCAGGCGGCGCGCGAAGCGGCGCGGCGGACGCAGTGCAGCAATCATCTCAAGCAGATCGCGCTGGCGATGCACAACTACCACGGCCCGAACCAACAGTTCCCCATCGGGCAGGTAATTTACATCGACCACAACGGCCCGGTCGACTGGGATCGCTGGACCTGGTACGTCGGCATCCTGCCATACGTCGAGCAACAGGCGCTCGCTGAAATCTACGCAAAGCACATCGCCCAAGGCAAAACCGGTACCGCCGACAAGCACTCCTACACCAACCTGCCGAAGAAAGAAACGCCCGTCGCCACGTTCGTGTGCCCCAGCGATCCGGTCAATCCCAAAACACAAAACGGCTCGACCGCTTCCAACCAACAAGGCTTTCACGGCAACTACGTCGGCAACGCGGGCAATGACTATTTCAACGCCAATGGCTACGACGAGAGCGATAACCTCAACGGCGTCTTCTTTCCCTTCTCAGAAGTCGCGATCAGCGACATCCGCGACGGCACCAGCAACACGCTACTACTGAGCGAGTTGATTCTCGTGCCCGACGGCGCGGTCGGCTCCAACCAGGAAGACATGCGCGGGCGCTACCATAACGCCAAACACTGCGGCGCGCTGTTCAGCACCCTCTTTCCGCCGAACACGTCGCAATCGGACCACATCAACTTTTGCATCAACACACCGCTCGCCCCTTGCGAGAAAAGCGCCGACAACGTGGTCGTGTCGGCACGGAGCTATCATTCCGGCGGCGCGACGGCCGCGCTGGCCGATGGGTCGGTTCGCTTCATCTCCGACTCGATCAGCAACGTCGTCTATCAATCGCTCGGCAGCCGTGCTGGCGGCGAAGTCGTGTCGGAGGATTTTTGATGGGTCGGGGACGAAAGGCTACAAGCTGCGGGCTACAAGCCGCAAGCTACCAACAACCCTTTCCGCAGCCTGTAGCTCGCAGCCTGCAGCCCGACGCCCCAAGCCGGCTTTCCGCTTTCCGCTTTCTGCCTTCCGCCCTCCGCCTTCGCGTGCTGGTGCTCCTCGCGCTCGCCGGCTTGGGATGCGATCGCGGGCCGCACATGGTGCCCGTCACCGGCCACGTCACCTACAACGGCGAGCCGGTCTCGCAGGGAGAGATCAGTTTCGTGCCGCACGAAAAAGAGCTGGCTCCCGACGGCGGCAAGATTCGCGACGGCCGCTACGATCTGCGCGTCAAACCGGGCCGAAAGACCGTCCAGATCCGCGCCTCGCGGCCGGTCGAGCAAGACAGCCCGGCGATGGAAGTACGCTACGCAGACTATATCCCCGCGAAGTTCAACCGCGAATCGACCCTGACCGTGGAGGTTGGCTCGACGGGTGAACAGTTTGATTTTGATTTGTAAGGCGGAGGGCGGAGGGCGGAGGGCGGAAAGGGCAGGGGTGGCGGGGGCGCACCGCGAGAGCGGAAGCCCCCGAGGCGCAAGAAAGCGGAAAGCGGAAAGCCGGCTTTGGGCTACGGGCTGTGAGCTACAGGCTGCGGGAAGGGTTGTTGGTAGCTTGCGGACCGCAGCTTGTAGGCTTTCGTCCCCCTCCCCTCACGAGACAACGAGTTTACTTTTCTCAAACGAGGAGATTTCGCAATGATCCGGCAGTTCTCTCTGTTCGTCGCGGCTGCGATGTTGTCTTGCGCCACGGCGGTTCCCGCTCGGGCGATCCCCATCTCGATTGCGGAATTTCTGGTGCCCGAGACGAGCGGAGCGGCCACCGCCAACACCGGCTCGCAAGGCCCCGCCGCCGCGTCGCTCTCCAGCGGCGTCACATTTCAAACCTCCGAACCCAACAATGGCGAACGACACAGCACCGGCCATTCGCTGCTGTTCGATGGAGACGCCAGCTCCCGTGCTACCGCCGGAGTTTTTCCCAGCCTGCAGAGCAACTATCAGAAGCTCACGGCGATGGCGTGGGTAAACATTCCGGATTTTGACGGAGCCAGCCTGCGCCATGTGTTGCACGCGACCAGCGGCACTTCGGGGATTCCCAGCGGATTTGCGCTTGCCGTGCTAAGCAACGGCCAACTCGGCTTTACCCACCGCCGTAGCGACGGGGCGGTTCTCAGTCCGGTCAGCAGCACCGCGACCACCGTCGCAACCGGCGATTGGACGCACATCGCGGTGACGGTGGACTACGACGCCGGGGAATTGAAGTTTTACATCAATGGTGAACAGGTGGGGGGGACGACAGCTCTAGTCGAAGACCAGGCCATTTTGGGCGACTCATCCACCGACCTGACGCTCGGCCGCAAAGCGGGTTCCGGCGCCAATATGATGAAAGGCGGCCTGGACGATGTGCGCGTTTTCATGGACGTGCTGAATCAGGGCGAGATTCAACAGCAAATGATGGCGGTCCCCGAGCCAGGAAGCCTCAAGCTGATGGGGCTGGGAGGCGTAGCGCTGATGTGGCGCCGCCGGAGGAACCAACCGCGCAGAACCTGCTCATAAAACCCTTTCGCGGTGGGACAACGTCCCACGAAAGGACCGTGAGACGTTGTCTCACGGCTAAACGGGATTAGCAGTTGTCAATCAGAGGATGAGAAACTCGCAATCAGGAGCTTTCACCACGATGCGCCGTCGTGAGTTTCTTCAGTCCGCCGTCGGGAGTCTGGGGACGCTGGCCGTCGCGGGCCACTCGTGGGCCGCGAGCCAGGTGTATCCGCACGCGACGTTGGCCCAGGCGCTGGCGCAAGCGCGGTTTAATCCCGGCGCAGCCGGACACGCTTTGTTTGTCGTGGCGGCTGACACGCATTACGGCACTTGCCAGCCCGCCGGCTTGCTGCCGGTGATCGAGCAGGTCAACGCGATGCGGCCTCGGCCGGCATTCTTTCTGGTCAATGGCGATCTGATTACGACCGCGTCGATCCACTTCGGCCATCGGCCCAACGCCGCGCAGCGGCAGAAGGCGATCGACGAGTTCAAACTTTTTCGGCGGCACGTCGAGCGATTGCATCCCCAAATTCCGCTCAAACTATCGCTCGGCAATCACGACACCTATCCCGGCGAATTGAAGCCCGAACTGTTCGCGCAAGTCTTTCCCGAGCACCCGCCGTACCAGGCATTCGAGTTGGCCGGCCTGCCGATCTTGATCCTCAACGGACACAGCGATGGGTTCCTTGATTCGGCCCAGACGGATTGGCTGATCGACAGGGCTTCGCATCTCGACCGCGACGCGGAGGCGGCCGTTTTCGTGCATCAGCCTTCGCTGGGGAGCGTCGCCAACGAGCGCGGCATCGCCCCGTCGATCCAGGCCGCATTCGAAAAGCATCGCGGGCCGCTGTGGGCGATTTGCGGGCATGTGCATCGCAACAGCCGAGAAGTCTTTGCCTTGGCAAACACCACCATCGCGCAGATTTCGCAAGTGTGCAGCGCGGAAGGGATCTGGGGCGGGCCGGAAAAGCCGGGCTATTGGATCTACGGCGTGGCCCAGGGGCGAATCGCCTGCCGAATCTTCCGCAGACTCGGCCACGGCTATCGCGTTGCCGGTGACATTTCGCGCGCCGATCCCCAGCCCATTTCCAAACCGTTTGAGCATGCCCGCGACGTGCTGTGGAAAATTCTTGTCGGCGAGGGGGATCGCCCCCACTTGGTCCGCGCCGAGGCGGCCGACGTGGAGACGTTTTGGTTTTACGTCAAGCAGTTGACCTATCGCTTACCGCTGGCAGCCTGCCCCGGCGCGCCGCGACGCTTCGGGGTTCTCGGCCATCTCGGTACGGGCAAGGAAGGCCAGCCCAGCCGCGTCGCCGTCTCCGCCGACAACGAAAGCTGGCAGGACTTGACCCTCCCCTCCAAGGCCCATCAGGTGTACGAATTCGAGATTCCCGAAGCGCTTCGGCAAGCCGACTCCCTGTATGTGCGCATCGAAGGAGAGGCGGGGACGGGCATCGCTGGCTATTGCCTGATGGGCTAGCGCGAGCAGTCAGCCATCAGCGGTCAGCGGTCAGCAAAACATGTCATTCCCGCGCAGGCGGGAATCTAGAGAGCAGACTTCGTTTCCTTGTAGGGCCAGAGCGGCTATCCGGCCTGGAGGCCATGGGCGAAAAGAGCTGCAGCGCACGCTAGTGGGGAAAGAGACGCGCTCCGGTCCCCAATCCACCATTCAAAATCACCAGTCCCCTGGATTCCCGCCTGCGCGGGAAAGACGGAGATTGCTGGTCCCCATTTCCCTGACGGCTGATAGCTGACCGCTGACCGCTGACCGCTGATCGCTGATCGCTAACCGCTGCCTCACGCCCCTTTGGAGGAAATTCAGCAATGCAATGGCTTCTCTTGCCGGCACTGATGTTTATGGCGGCTCCTTCCAACGAGGAGCGGCCGGCTCGCATCGTGCTCCAGACACAGACGACTTTTCAGGTGGAGTTGGACGAGGCTTCGCCGCTGGGTCCGGCGAGCATCCGCGAGCACGCCATCGCCTGGCATCCCGGCAAGCGGAAGTTTTATCTCGTGGCGGACGTGGTGCCGCTCGACAGTCCTCACCATCCGAACACCTACGACACCGAACTGCACCTGTGGTCGAGTCCCGATCTGGCGGAGTGGACGTATCACGGGGTAGCGGTGCCCAAGGGCACGCCCGGTCGCACCTACGACGGCTACGGCGCGGCGACTCCCGCCGGCATGGCGTATCTCGACGGCCGGCTCTACGTTCCCTTTAGCGCGCGGAAGACGAGCCAATTTACCCAGCGCGGCATCGGGCTGGCTTGGTCTGGTGCGAACCCGGAAGAACTCCCTTGGTCGAAGACGCCGCAGCCGATCAGCGACATCATGAATAGTGAAGACGATGATCCGGCCGTGCTGGTCATGCCCGGCGATCCGCGCTTGCACCTCTACCACCGCCGCACCGGCCGAGGCGGCTACCGCATCGCCTACACGGCGTCGCCGACGCCCGAAGATCCCGCCTCTTGGCCGCCCGCGCGCGACGTGACCGCGCGGCCGAGCAACGTCAATGCCCAGGAACTGACCGGCGCGTGTTATCTCGACGGCACGGTGCAGCTGCTGGTCATCGAACACGCGCCACCGCGCGGCTTGCCCATCGCGCATCTGGCCGCCGCCGCGCCCGATGAGATGTTCCTGCCCGTCGCTCCCAACCAGCGCTATCTTTCGACGAGCGAGCAACCGCGTCACCGCGCCTACGGCGGCCATATCACGCCGGTGCTGCGCGACGGCGCCCTGGTCGCCTGTTTTTGGACCGTGCCGCAGGAAGGCTCCCGCTACGGCCTCGAAGGGCATCCCGCCTCGCTGGAGCCGCGCCGCTGATTGCCTCTTGAGCAACCAGGCCAGCGGTTCGGGGGCATGCTAGCGGCACGTCAAGTGTTGTTTTTGTTGGCTATTTGTGCTATAAACGTAGCGGTTGTGGTGCAGCCGCTTGCTGCGGAGGGCTGGCGGGAAAAACATGCTCAAGCGAGACATTCCGGGACAGAACACGCCAAATCGCGCCGCGAAAGCGTGACAAAGCGAGACGTTTCGCGCCGCCGTGTCCCGCTCGTGTCCCGCCTTTGTCACGCTGCGAGACAGGCGGAGGGCGGAAGGCGGAGCAAAGGTGGAAGCGAACGCCAGCCCTAGCCGTGGGGCAACGCCCCACCGGCCAGCGGAGTGAAAAGCTCCAACCTGACCACCGACCGCTGACTACCGATCGCCGACCGCTGACGGCTGGCCGCTACCTTAGCAGGCCGATGTTGAAGCTGAAGACTTGGGTGCGGTCGCTTTCTTCGTCGACGATCGGCACGGCGAAGTCGAGCGCGATTGGGGCGGGGCCGAGGGCCGGCACCGTGATCCGCAAGCCGAGGCCCGGCGCGACGCGCCAGGTGTTGATCTCGACATCCTCCTCGACGGTGCCCATATCGACGAACGCCACGCCGCGAATCATGTCGTCGGCCGTGATCGGGAAGAGGTATTCGACGCTGCTGAGCAGCAGGAACTCGCCGCCGGTGAAGACGCCCAGTTCGCGGGGACCGACGCCTCGGAAGCGGAAGCCGCGAATCGTGGAGAAGCCGCCGGCATAGAACTCGTCATAGATTGGCGTATCTTCGCCCGTCCAACCGGCGCGGCCGCTGAGGCTGAGCACGTGCCGGCCCGAGCCGTCGGGGCGCTCGCGGATGAGGAAGTACTGCCGCGCGTCGAAGTCGACGCGCGGGTATTGGTAGGTGCCGATGACCTGCTCGACGCCGCTTTGGATGTAGTGCCCTTCGGTCGGCAGGAAGGCGCTGTCGCGCGTGTCGTGCGTGAGCGAGAGTTTGAAGCCGTGGAGTTGGTTGTCGCCGAGCGCGTCGGTCAGGTCCTGCGGCGCGGGCTGGGCCGGATCACGGATTTTGACTTCTTCGCCGCGATAGGCGATTGCCGCTGAAAGGTCGGGCGTAAGCTGATAGCCGAGCGAGACGCGGCCGCCGAGCCGCTGTTCGGTCCAGTCGCGATAGATGCGCGTGTAGTAAAAGCCGCTCAGGCCGAGGCTGATGTCGGTGTCGAACAAGTACGGCTCTTGGAAGTTGACCATGTACCGCTGCACCAAATCGCCCGGCATCAGTTCGACCCGGAAGCGCTGGCCCGCGCCACGGAAGGCGGTGCCGTTGCGGAAGTCCTCGAACGACCTGGGCCAGCGCCGCCAGTCGAAATTTTGCTCATCGAGCGTGATTTGGCCGACGACCCCGGCGTCGGAGTTGACGCCGACGCCGAGCATGAAGCGGCCGGTCTGCGCTTCTTCGACATAGATCTCGGGATTGATCTCGGGCAGGATTTCCGGCGCGGCGGGGCCGGCGATCGGGCCGGGCTGCGGAAGGCCGGGTCCGCCAAAAAGCGGCGTCGGCGGCGTGCTCGGCCAGCCGGTGGCCGGTTGTTGTGCCGCCGGCGGCGGGTTGTAAAGCGCCGGCATCTGCGGCTGCGGAACCTGAGCCACGCCGCCGTAGCCTGGCGGCTGCGTGGGGACCGCGTACTGCGGTGCGGCGGCTGGCTGCGGAGCCGCGACCGGGGCGGGCGAAGCGTACTGCGGCGCGGTGTATTGCGGGGCCGGAGCGTACTGCGTCTGACGCACGGCATACGACCGATCGCTTGGGCCGGTCGAGCCGACGGCGTGGCCCCCGTAGCCGCCGCTCGGAGCGGCATAGGGCCAAGAGTTGGTGTCGGGACTTTGGCCGCGCACCACCGGGGCCAAGCTCCTCGCCGGGGCCGGCTGCGGCGCGGGAGCGGACTGCGGCGCGGGAGTGGCTCGCGGCGCGGGAGCGGCTTGCGGCGCGGGAGCAGCCTGGCCGGTGACGTGGAGATCAATCAGCTCCACGCCCGGCCGCAACTGCGGAAGCGGCAGCGTGCGGGGCGCGGGATCGGGGCTTTGGCCTCGGAAGCTGCCTCCGCGCAGATCGTCCGCTCCCGGCGGGTTGAACACGATGCGCGGCTGCTGACCCATCTGGGGATTGTTCACGAACAAGCCCGACGCACGCAGCCGCCGCTCGCTGGCCCGCAGCTCGCGAATGTCAAAGATGTCACCCGTCCGCAGCGAGACGCGATTGAGCACGGTTTGCGCGCGGGTGTGGGGGCTTTCGCCTTCTATATGGACCGTGATGCGGCCGACGCGGTAGCGGGCGCCTTCTTCGATGTCGTAGACCAGATCGAGCAAGCCCGGCTCTTCGAGAAATCGCGGATCGGCTTTCACGTCGGCGAAGACGTGGCCCTGGCTGCCGTAGAGATCGCGGAGGTTGTTGATGTCCTTGGTCATCTTCGCCTGGTCGAAGAATTCGCCCTCTTTCAGCTCCAGCCCTGCGGCGAGCGAGTCGGGTGCGAACTTCTGGCTGCCCAGGAAGGAGATGTTCCGCACCTTGTAGCGCGGTCCTTCATCGATGACGAACGTGAGATACAGCCAGCGGCCGTCGTCGCTGAACTTCAGCTCGCGGCCGACGCGGGCGCGAAAGAAGCCGAGACTGCGGTAGTAGGCCGTCAGCCGGTCGAGATCTTCGTCGATCTTGTTGCGATCGACGTAGCCCTTGAAAATGTAGAGAAAGCCGGGCTTCGATTGGATTTGCGTTTTCAGCCGCGCGTCGCTGGCGATCGAGTTGCCGATGAAGTCGACCGACCAGACCCGCTGCAGTTCGCCTTCGTTGATGACGTAGACCGCGCCTAAGTCGGAGACTTTGGTGCCTTCGAGAATCGAGACTTGGGCGCGGTTATAGCCGTGGTCTTTGTAGTATTGCTCAATCTTGCGGCGGCCTTCTTCGATCGCGTAAGGGTCGAGCGCGTCGCCGACTTTCAGGCCCGTTTCTTTGTCGAGAACTTTGTCTTTGAGATAGTAGTTGCCCAGATATTTCACATAGCGCAGGCGGGGGCGTTCGCTGACTTGGAAGATCACGACGCGGCCGCCGGGGACTTGTTCGTAGAGCGGACGGACATCGACGAACCAGCCGCGCGAGGCGAGATGCCGCACGTCGCGCTGGACGACTTCCTCGTTGAAAGGGCGACCGGGGCGGGTCTGGAGTTCGGCGCGGATTTTGGCGACCGAGATCGCCTTGTTGCCCACCACTCGCACATCGACGACCTGCTCGGCCGGAGCGGGCTGGGATTGGGCCAAGCCGACTTGCGCAGCGGCCACGGCAGCCACACTCCAAACCGCGATGCGAAGCAGGTTCCAGTTCGTCAAGGTTCGTCGCTTCCGTGCGTTGGGCAGCGTTGCAAATTCGAGCCGCGAGCGCTGTCGCGCCTCCTTCGCCGAGCGGCGGCGCAGGAGTTCCCGCATCTGCGCGCCAGTCCGTTCGCCCGCTGCGCAGGACGCCGCCCGTGAAAGGTCGCGTACAGATACAAGAAGCCGCCGCAGCGGGCAAGGCGAGTTCCGC
>CAYZVT010000181.1:0-9156 GCA_964481585.1 uncultured Pirellulales bacterium | reverse complement strand
CGGCGGCGTCGAGGCGTCGTTGCGGCGGCTGGCGCACTACGACTACTGGAGCGACAAGGTCCGCCGCTCGATCCTGCTCGACAGCAAAGCCGACTTGCTCGTCTACGGGATGGGCGAGGATGCGATTGTCGAGCTTGCGCGGCGGCTCGAAGCGGGCGAGACGGTCAAAGACCTGCGCGACATGCGCGGCGTGGCCTATGCGATGGGCGCGTCGGAATCGCCGCCCGGCGATGCGCTGGTGCTGCCGAGCTTTGAAGAAGTCAGCAGCGACAAGCCGGCCTTCGCCGAAGCGACGAAGGTGATTCACAACGAGACGAATCCCTACAACGCGCGGCGGCTGGTGCAGTACCACGGCCGCCAGCCGGTGGTGGCGAACCCGCCCGCCCTGCCAATTTCGCAGGAGGCAATGGATAAAATCTACGGCCTGCCCTACACGCGGCGTCCGCATCCGTCGTATACGGAGCCGATCCCTGCCTTCGAGATGATCAAAGACTCGGTCACGATCATGCGGGGCTGTTTCGGCGGCTGTACGTTCTGCTCAATCACGACGCACCAGGGACGCATCATCCAGTCGCGGAGCAAGGAGTCGGTGCTCTCTGAAATCCGCGATATGACCGCCGATCCGAATTTCAAAGGCACGATCAGCGACATCGGCGGGCCGACGGCCAACATGTACCAGATGGTCTGCACCCGTCCAGAAGTCGAAGCCAAGTGCCGGCGGCAGTCGTGCGTGCATCCGACGATCTGTAAACTGCTCGGCACGGACCACGGTCCGCTGGTCGAACTGATGAAAGAAGCCCGCGAAACCGAGGGCGTGAAAAAGGTGCTCGTCGCCAGCGGGATTCGCATGGATCTGGCGCGGCGGTCGCCCGAATACATGCGCGATCTGGTGCGGCATCATGTCGGCGGACATCTGAAGGTCGCCCCCGAGCATACCGACCCCGACGTGCTCGACCGCATGCGCAAACCGAGCAACGACGACTTTGAACTGTTTACCGAGGAGTTCAACAAGGAGTCGGCAAAGGCGGGCAAGAAGCAGTACATCATTCCGTATTTCATCGCCAGCCATCCGGGGAGCGATCTCGACGCGATGATTCACCTGGCGGTTTTCTTGAAGCTCAACGGCTACCGCCCCGATCAGGTGCAGGACTTCATTCCCGCACCCTTCGACGTGGCAACGGCGATGTACTACACCGGCATCGACCCGTTTACGAAAAAGCCGGTCTACATCGCCAAGGCGCTGAAAGACCGCAAGTTGCAGCGAGCACTGCTCCAGTTCTTCAAGCCGGAAAACTACTTTGAGGTCCGCGAAGCGCTGATTCAGGCCGGGCGGAAAGACCTGATCGGCAACGAGTGCGACAGCCTGATCCCGTCGACGCCGCCGAAAGAGGCGATCGACCGCCGCCGCCGCGATGCCAACAGTGCGTTTCGCGGCGATTACGTCCACACCATTCCCGGTGGGCAGGGGGAGAAGAAAAAGGGGAAGCGCAAGCAGTCCCGTTTCAAGCCCGGCAAGGGCTATCGCCCCGACCGCAACCCGCAAGCGGCGCAGACGCCCACCAAGCGACGGAAGAAGAAGTAGCCGGCTCCCAGCCGTCCTTCCGGCGCAGGCGGAAGCTAGAGGGCTGGACGCGAGAATCCGAGTTGCCGCCTGCGCGGGAAGGACCGACCTCGTAGGCTTCCGCCCTCCGCCCTCCGCCTTTCCTCCGCTTTCTTGCCCCCCGGGGGCTTCCGCGAGCGCGGTGCGCCCCGGCCACCCGTCGGGCAAATGGCGGGGGTGCTTGCTCTTTTCCCCCCTTCGGGTATAATTGCGGCCGTCGCGACGAATCGCGACATGCAGAGACAAGAGAGTGGTCTGGACGTCTCCCGCCCTTCCCTTCTTTTCGTCAGGCCGCATTCCGCCGACGTTGTGCCCTTGTTCCAAGTGCCCGTCTTGCTTCACGTGGCAATCTGCTTCCGGCTGTGTTGGGTGGGATCGTACTAAACGAAGTGCCGATTCTGCCCCCGTTTTTTGTTTCGAGGAGGGCAGGAATGCCTGAAGGTAAGATTAAGAAAGTCATTGCGGACAAGGGCTTTGGATTCATTGAAGGAGATCGGGGCGACCTGTTCTTCCATCACTCGGAAGTCCAAGGTGTGACGTTTGAAGAGCTGCGTGAAGGCCAGACGGTCGAGTACGAAGTCGGCCGCGGCCCGAAAGGCCCCCGCGCCACAAGCGTCCGCCCTGCGTAAAGGCATCGACAACCGGCGTGATTGCCGGATCGACTGACAGATCGCAAAGCGCCCCTGGGCCATGAGGTCGAGGGGCGTTTTTTTTCGCCCGCGTTGTCGCGTTTTCGGGCGTGGCAGCATCCTCCGCCGTCCCTAAAACCAAGAGGAGGTTCCACGTGAAGTTCCCCACCGCCCCCAGCATTCCGCTCAGCGCCCTCACCTGCGACGTTGACTTCAACGACGACGATTTCGACGACGACTTCAACGAGGACTTTGAGCAAGCCGAAGACGAGTACCAACCCGGGCAGGAGGACACCGAAGAAATTCTGCTCCCCGACGCGGGGAACGATGATTTCTGCGAGTTTTAGAGACGGGGGGCGAGGGTTGGAGGACTGGGAACAAGGGAAATTGGGCCGGAGAGGTTGGAAGCGGGGTTGGTTCGCCACTGGATTCCCGCTTGCGCGGGATTGATGCGCGCCGCGATCGCCGATCTCTCGCCCCCCGTCCTCAATCCCTCGTATCCCGCCTCTCGCCCCTCATCCCCACACTCGCCGACCAACTTTGCCGATTTTGCGGATTTTGAGTACAGCACCGAGGACCAAGCGGCCGAAAAACGCAGACAGGGGGTAATCACTACACGTCCTGCACCACGGCGGCGCAATCGGGCGTCGCTTGGGGAATTGCGTTTTGCGATCGCAGTTGGCGATAAATTGCCCCGCCTTCGGCGCGCGCCTCGCGGCGATTGCGCTCCTGATGCCCATTGCCCTCTCGGCTTGCGGCTGCTCGCTCTCGTTTTGGCGCAATCACGCCGATGCGCAGACGTACCGGCTGTTGCAACAAAAGGCCGCGCATCCGCTCTGGGATGTACCTCGGCTGTCGGTCCAGCCCGACCCGCGCAGCCGGTTCTTCGATCCCTACTGCCCGGATCACGAGCCGCTCCCGCCGGACGATCCGGCCGCGCATCGCTACATGCACTGCGTCGCCGGGATGCACGGCGGCTGGCACGACTTGGGCGGAGCGCTGGCGATCGAGAATCCACACTGGCTTGAGCCTTTCGGGCTAACGCCGGAAATGCTCTATCCGGAGCGTCCCAAGCACGCCGTCGCCACGGCCGCCCACGTGACACCCCAGCCGCTGCCGGCGCTAGAGGACTTATCGCTCGATGAGGTAATCGAGCTGGCGAACATTCACAATCGAGATTACCAGACGGCGATCGAGGAGGTGTATCTTTCGGCGCTGGCGCTGACGTTCGAGCGGTTCCGCTTCGATGTCCGCTTCCTTGGTTTTGGCGGCGAGCCGTCGGCGGATCTGACCTACGCCAACGTGCCCGGCGGCTCCGACACGCTGGCCCTAGGCAGTTCCTTTGGCGTGAGCCGGCTGCTCCCTACGGGCGGACAATGGATTGTTGAGCTGGCGAACAACAGCATCTGGCTCTTTTCGGGCGACAATCAATCGACTACCGCGTCGGTATTATCGTATTCGCTTGTCCAGCCGCTGCTGCGCGGAGCCGGCCGCAAGGTGGCGCTCGAAGACCTGACGCAAGCCGAGCGGAACGTGCTTTACGCCGTGCGCGATTTGGCGCGGTTTCGGAAAATCTTTTTCACCAACATCGTCGCGGGCGGCCCCGGCGGGGGCTTTTTAGGCGCGCTGCAGCGGCGGCAGCAGATTCTCAACCAGCAAGACAACATCGAAGCGCTGGAGTTGCAAGTCGAGCGGCTCCGCGCGCTCGCCTCACAAAAGCCTGAGGTCATGTTCGAGCCGCTCGACGCGCTGCCGCCGGGCTTGATGATTCCCCAGCCGCTCGCCGAGCCGCTGCGGTACGATCCCTTGCGGCGGTTGCTCGCCTGGCGAGGCCCGATGACCGACGAGCAGGCGGAGTTGCTCGCCCGTGTGAGCAACGATCCCGATTTCACCCGCGCGGCGACAGAGCTGATTCAGCGCGTGCAATCGGAGGTCGTGACGCTCGACGTGGCCCAGCTTGAAACGCAGCTTGCCACGTCGCGGCAGCGGCTCTTTTCGCTCGAAGCGGCCTACGCCGATAATTTGGACAGCTACAAGATCTTCCTCGGCTTGCCGCCGGACATGCCCATCACGCTGGATGAAGAATTGCTGGAGCAGTTTCAGCTGATCGATTCGGACTTGGCAGAAATCGAAGACCGGGTTGTGGCGTTCATCGAAGTTTGGGCGGAACTGAACGACGAGGCCCCCGAGATCGAGCCGCTGCGGGCGGCGATCGAGCAAATGAGCGAACTGGCCGAGCAAGTGCTCGCCGCCGGGCTGCAAAGGGTCGAAGGCGACTTTCGCCGCGTGGAAGCAATCGCGCCGCGGCGTTTGGAAGCGCTCGATGCAGCACGGCGAGAACAGGTGTTGGCGAACCTCGAACGCGACCGCCGGCTGTTCCGCGATTCGCGGACGCGGTTTGAGGCGATTCAGCAGCAAATCGCCGACATGCGTGCCCTCGCGGCGGACGACACGCTCACGCGCGACCAGCAGCAAGACCTCATCGTCCAGCTTGCCGTGCTCCGCGAAGACCTGCTCCGCGTCACCCAAAGCCTGTCGGTCGTGCAGATCGGGCTGCGGACGGAGTTGATCCCGCTTGAGGAGTTTGAACTGTCGCTCGAAGAGGCGACCGAACTGGCGCTCCAGAACCGGCTCGACCTGATGAATCAGCGGGCGCTCGTGATGGACGCGCGGCGGAAAATCGTCCTGGCCGCGAACGCTCTGCAGGGGGTCGTGAACGTGGTCGTCGAAGGCGATGTCCGCACGCCGGTGGGCAACAACCCGCTCGACTTCCGGGGAGCGGAGAGCGAGTTTCGCACGGGACTGCAGCTCACCGCGCCTCTTGACCAGATTGAGGAGCGGAACCTCTACCGCGCCGCGCTGATTGAGTACCAACAGGCGCGGCGCGACTACCTGCTCGTGGAGGACCAGGTGAAGCTCGACGTGCGGCAAGCCTGGCGGCAACTTCAGGTCTTGCGGGAAAATTTTGAAATCGCGCGCCAGGCGGTCCGCTTCGCCGCTTTACAATTAGACCAAGCAGTCGAGGAAAGCGCTGCGCCGGTCCAACCGGGGCAGCAGCAGTTCGGCGGCCGGCAGGGCCTAAATCTTTTGCAAGCCTTAAGTAGCATCCTGCGGGCGCAGGACAATTTGATTGAGATCTGGGTCGCTTACGAGCGAAATCGGCTTAACGTTTACCGCGACATGGGTATTATGGAAATTGATGCCCGTGGCGTCTGGGTCGATCCGCTGTATCAGCCGCTCTGCGGCGAGGCCAAGCGCGAAGGCGGGCGGCCCGCCCCGACGCGGCCGGTTCCGGCTCCCGAGGCCGTACCGGCTCCGCCTGCCGACGCGCCGGTGACGCGCGCCGCCTATTCCCCTCCCGCCAAGACTTCTTCTGATGAGTCGGAACATGCCGCGTCTTTGGATTTTCGCCGGGCTGTTTCTCATCGCTTCCGGAGGACTGGCCTGGCCCAGCCTCCGCAGCGGGCTAAGCTCGACGCCGGCCCAAGCTCGCCACCTCGTCCAGGATCAAGCCCGCCGCGGCCCGTTCCGCATCAGCGTCACCGAACGCGGCCATCTCGCTAGCCTGCGCAACTCGACGCTCAGTAGTAACGTCGAGGGGCAAGCGACGATCATCTTCATCGTGCCCGAAGGCACCCAGGTCAAGCAGGGCGATCTGGTTTGCGAACTTGACTCCTCGACTCTCTCCGAAAGCCGCACACAGCAAAAGATTCTCGTGACCCAAGCGCAGGCGGCGATGGAGCAGGCGCGGGAGAATGTCGAAATTCAGCGGACGCAAAACGAGAGCGACTTGGCCGCCGCCGAGCTGGCGCTGCAGTTGGCGCGGCTCGACCGTGAAAAGTTCTTGGAAGGCGAGTACGAACAACAACGCAACGAAATCAAAGGCGAAATCACCCTCGCCCAGGAGGAGTTGACGCGGGCACAAGAAAGCTACGACTTCACCCGCCGCATCGCCAAGAAGGGCTACCGCAGCCAGAACGACGTGGAAGCCGCCCGCATCGCGGCGATGCAGAAGGAGATCGCGCTCGGCGTCGCGCAAGAAAAGCTGCGCGTGCTCGAACAGTACACCGCCAAGCGCACCATCGCCGAACTCCAGGCCAATGCCAAAGAATTTGAGCGAGAGCTAGAGCGTGTGAAAGCCAAGGCCGACTCGGCGCTCGCCCAAGCGGAGGCCGATTACGAAGCGCGGCAACTGACCTACGAGGTCGAAAAGACGAAGTACGAACGGCTCACCGAGCAGATCGAAGCCTGTAAGCTCCTCGCGCCGCAGGCGGGGACGGTTGTGTATGCGAATGACTCGGGACGCTGGGGGCGGAGCGAAGAGGTTATCGAAGAAGGGGCCACCGTCCGCGAGCGGCAAGCGATCATCAACATCCCCGATCTGACGCAAATGAAGGTCGACGCGCGGATTCACGAGTCGCGCATCGGGCTAATCAAACCCGGACTGCCGGCGGTGGTCCGCGTCGATGCCTTTCCCGGCCAGACCTTTCACGGAACTGTTGAATCGGTCGCCTCGGTTCCCAGTTCGACGAACTGGTTCAACCGCGATCTGAAGGAATATGAAACCGTCGTCCGTCTGACGGACGCCAGCGAGCAGATCCGCCAACTGCGGCCGGGGCTGACGGCCGAAGTCGAAATCGTCGTCGAGCAGCGCCGCGACGTGCTGCAAGTGCCGATCCAATCGGTCGTCAACATCGGCCCCAAGCGTTACGCCTGGGTCAATCGCGACGGACAGGTCGAGCGCCGTGAACTGCTGGTCGGCATGTCGAACGACCGCTTTGTCGAAGTCACAGACGGCGTTGAAGCAGGGCAGATGGTCGTCCTCAATCCACGGTCCTCGTTCGATGAGGAAATCGCCGCGCTAGAAACGCAGTTCGCCCAGCAGCGTACCGAGTTGGCCACGGCCGAAACGCCCGCACCGGCGGAGAGGACTCCCGCGCCGACGGCGGACACGCCGCCGACGGCAAGTGACGAAACACCGGCCGTGGGGGGCGGACCACGGGCGGGAGGTGACCCGGCGGCGGCCTTCGCGCGACTGGATCAGGACGCCGACGGCAAGCTCGTCGCAAGCGAGCTGCCCGCTCCGCTGCAAGGGCATTTCGCGCAGCTCGACGCCGATGGCGATGGGCACGTCACGCAAGCCGAGTGGCAACAGGCGGCCTCCAGCTTCGCGCGCATGCAGCAGGAGCCGCACTCATGAAGATGGCCGCTCGCGTGTGCGACCTGCACAAGTACTACCAGATGGGCGACGTGGTCGTCAAAGCGCTGCAGGGGGTCTCCGTCGATTTTCCCGCTGGCGATTACGTCGCCATCATGGGCTCCTCGGGGAGCGGCAAGAGTACGCTGCTCAACCTGCTCGGCACGCTCGACCGGCCGACGGCCGGGCAGTACTTTCTCGGCGGCGAGGACGTGGCGCAACTCGACGACGACCATCTCTCGCAGATTCGCAACCGCATGATCGGCTTCGTCTTTCAGTCGTACAACCTCATCCCGCAGTACACGGTGCTCGAAAACATCCAGGTGCCGCTCCACTACCGCCGCGACCTCGCCGGCGTTGCCGAAGAGGATGACGAGCGCTGCGCGGAGCTGGCGCGGCGCGTCGGGCTGGGCGAACGGCTGACGCACCGGCCGGTGCAGCTTTCCGGCGGTCAGCAGCAGCGCGTGGCGATTGCCCGCGCCCTAGTCAACGATCCGCAAATCCTGCTAGCTGACGAGCCGACGGGCAATCTCGACTCCGTGACCGAGGCCGAGATTCTCGAACTGCTCGACGAGCTAAACGACGAAGGGCGGACGATCATCATGGTCACCCACGAAAAAGAAGTCGCCCGCCGCGCGCGGCGGCAGATCATGATGAAAGACGGCCGCATCGCGGGCGAAACGCGGCTGGACGACTCGCAGCACCGATCCCTGCTTGAAACGTAACGCACGATGGCTGAGCTGATCCGCACCATTCGCTTGGCGGCCAAGGGGCTGATGCTGCACAAGCTCCGCTCGGGGCTGACGGTGCTCGGCATCGTCTTTGGCGTCTTCTCGGTGATCGCGATGCTCGCCATCGGCGAAGGCGCGAGCGCGCAGGCGCAGAAACAAGTGCTCGAACTCGGCGCGACCAACATCATCTTGCGGACCGTCAAGCCGCCCGAAGAAAACCCGTCGGGGCAGTCACAGAGTTTTGTGTTTCAGTATGGGCTGCGGCGTTCGGACTTCGACCTGCTGGCGCGGACGCTGCCGACGCTCGTCAACGCCACGCCGATCCGTGAGTCGACGCAGGAGCTGCGCTATCTGCACCGCACGCTCAACGGCCGACTCGTCGGCTGCACGCCGGAGTACCGGGAGATGAATCATCTCGCGCTCGCCAGCGGGCGGTTCATCACCGACGCCGATCAGCACGCGATGGCCAACGTGGCGGTGATTGCGTCCGAAGTGGCGCGCATTCTTTTTCCCGGCGACGATCCGCTCGGCAAGAGCATTCAGGTCGACAACCTGCGCTACGTCGTGATCGGCGTCACCCGTCCCCGCGTCGCGTCGGCCGCGATCGGCGGCAGCCTTTCGGGACAAGATTTTAATAAGGACGTGTATATTCCGATTCGCACGTTTCAAGTGCGGATCGGCGATACGATCATCCAGCGGCAGAGCGGCTCGTTTACCGGCGAGACGGTCGAGCTGAACCAAATCACGCTCGAAGTCCGCGACCGCGCGGATGTGCTGCCCACGGCGGACGCCGTGCGCGAGTCGCTCGCACTGACGCACGAGGGCAAGCGCGATTACGCGCTGGTCGTGCCACTTGAATTGTTGCGCCAGGCCGATCAGTTGCGGATGATCTTTAATGTGGTGCTCGGCTCGATTGCGGCGATCAGCCTCGTCGTCGGCGGCATTGGGATCATGAACATCATGCTCGCCACCGTGACCGAGCGGACGCGCGAGATCGGC
>CAYZVT010000180.1:0-9175 GCA_964481585.1 uncultured Pirellulales bacterium | reverse complement strand
GACGGCGACGGAAGAACAGGGCGGGCGACCGTATCGCCCCGCCCGGCGACGAGGCAGCGCAGCGCGAGGCGGATGGGCAAAACACAGGCCAATTTCAAGCCTGGGACATGCTGGCCGGCCGCGTAGCCCCCGAACTTGGCGGCGATCCCAAATACCTCGGCACGATCGGCGTCAATTACTACTTTAACAACCAGTGGATCTGGCCCGACGGCTATCTCGATTGGGAAACCGATCCGCCCGACCCGCGCCGGATTCCGCCGCGCTACTTACTGCGTGACGTGTACGAGCGCTATCGCGTGCCGATCATCATCGGCGAGACAAGCCACATCGGCGTGGGCCGCGCCCGCTGGCTGCGCCACATTTGTGAAGAAGTGCAAGGCGCTCTGGAGTTGGGCGTGCCGCTAGGCGGCGTCTGCTTATATCCGATCATTGACCGCTGTGACTGGGATGATTCCACGCACTGGCACAACAGCGGCATGTGGGACCTCCGCCTCGATCGCCACGGCACGCTGCAGCGCGTGCTCTACGAGCCGTACGCAAAGGAATGGAAGCGGGTGCAAAAACTGCTCCCCCCAGTGCCGTAGCCCGTTCTGCTACCGGCGCTGCCTGATTTCCCCGAACCAGCAACTCCAACGGAGCCTGATAGGTGGAACTGAGGCGATTTCGAAAAATGGTAAGGGATTGGTGCGGAAGATGCAGAAGTTGCGACCATCGAGTCGCGCAGAGGATTAAAGGGGCCTACGGAACTTACGGATAAATAGGAAGTGCCATGAAATATCCACTCTTGGTTTTCTCGCATTTGCGTTGGAACTTCGTCTTTCAGCGGCCGCAACATCTGCTTTCGCGGCTGGCGCGGCAGCGGCGCGTGTTGTTCATCGAAGAACCGATGGCGAGCGAAGGGAACGAGCCGCATTGGGAGCTGCGCGAGGAGGCGGGCGTCACCGTCTGCTGTCCCCACACGCCGCTCACCGGACCGCCAGGCTATTGCGACCAGCAGCAGCCTTATCTCGCAGCGCTGCTTGGCGAACTGCTCGAACGCCAACAGCTTGAGTCCTACGTTACGTGGTTCTACACGCCGATGGCGCTGCCGCTCTTGGATCGGCTAGAGCCGAAGGCGGTAATCTACGACTGCATGGACGAGCTTTCCCAGTTCCGCGGCGCGCCGCGCGAGATGCTCCAGCGCGAGCGCGAGTTGATGAGCCAAGCCGATGTCGTCTTTACCGGCGGGCCGAGCCTTTATCAGGCGAAGAAAGAGCGCCACTCCCACGTCCGCTGCTTCCCGAGCAGTGTCGACGCCGCCCATTTCGGCCAAGCCAGCCAAGCGCTGGCCGAGCCTGAAGACCAACGCGCGCTGCCTCATCCCCGGCTCGGCTTTTTTGGCGTGATTGACGAGCGCTTCGACGCCGATCTCGTCGCGCAAGTGGCCGAGGCGCGGCCTGAGTGGCAACTGGTAATGGTCGGCCCGGTCGTAAAGATCGACCCGGCGAGCCTGCCGCAGCGCGAGAACATCCACTACACGGGCCAGCGGACGTACGAGCAGCTGCCGGCCTATCTGTCGGGCTGGGATGTCTGCCTACTACCGTTTGCCCGCAACGAATCGACGGAATTTATCAGCCCCACCAAGACGCTCGAATACATGGCGGCCGAAAAGCCGATCGTCAGCACGCCGATCACCGATGTCGCCCAGCCCTACGGCGGAATTGTCTACCTGGGAAGCACCGCCGAGGAGTTTATCACGGCCTGCGAGCATGCGCTGAACGATCCGCCGCAAGAAAAGCTGGCGCGCCTGGCGGGGATGCGGAAAGTCTTGCAGCAAACCTCGTGGGACAAGACCGCCACGGCGATGGACCAAGAGATCGAAGCCGCCATCGCCCGCCGCGAACAGACGCAGAGTAAAAGCCGCTCGAACGAGCCGCAAGCCGCCGATACCCAAGCCAGCGACGACTCCGAGGAGAGTGCGCCGGTCGTCGTGATCGGCGCCGGCCCGACCGGGCTGAGCGCCGCATACCACCTCGGAGAACAGGGGCTGCTGCTGGAACGCAGTAAGCAGATTGGCGGGCTGTGCCGCTCGATTCACGATCGGGGTTTTACTTACGATCTGGCCGGGCACATCATGTTCTCCAAAGATCCGTACGTCCACAAAATGTACGAAATGCTCCTTGGCGACAACGTCCACTGGCAAGACCGCGAAGCCTGGATTTTTAGCCAAGGCGTCTACACCCGCTACCCGTTCCAGGGTTGCCTCTATGGCCTGCCGACCGACGTAATCGTCGAGTGCATCCTCGGCGCGATCGAAGCCCGTTTCGGACCGCTCACCGAGGATGCACCCGTTGAGGATACCGTCAGCCAAGCGGCCGCGCGCAGCGGTGGCGGCCAAAAGGCATCCGCCAAAGGGAACGACCACGCCAGGAGCGGCTCCAACGGTCACAGTGCGACCAGCGGCAAGAACGCCGCCACGGCAAACGGAGCCAAAGAGGCCAACGGAGCAAGCAACGGCCACTCCAGGCCGAACGGACAACTCGCCGCCCAGCAGAAATCGGCTGCCCAATCAGCCGACGGCCAGAACGCGAGCAACGGACAGAAGGCCTGCGATGCCAAATCGCTCGAAGACTGCTGCGGAGATGGAATCCTAGAATCCGAAGCTCCGCTTGTCGCCGCGCGATCGGCCGGCGGCGGGCCGCAGCGCTCGCAGCCACGGAATTTTGAGGAGTTCATCTATCAAGTCTGGGGCAAAGGGATCGCCAAGCATTTTGCGATTCCTTACAACCGCAAGCTGTGGGCGGTGCCGCTGACCGAGATGGAAACCTCCTGGCTCGGCGGCCGGGTGCCGATGCCCGACCTGGAGGAAATGATCCGTTACTCGCTCACCCCCGCCGCCAAACCAATGGGTCCCAATGCTCGCTTCGGCTATCCGCTGCGGGGCGGTTTTCAAGCGCTGATGGAAGGCTTCTTGCCGCATCTGAACGACCGGCTCATCACGGAAGCGGCTGTGGAACGAGTTTCGCCGTCGGAGCACCTGCTCACGCTGCGCGACGGGCGGCAGTTCCCCTACGAGGTGCTCATCAGCACGATGCCGCTGCCGGTGCTCATTCGCAGCATGGGCGACGAAGCGCCGCGCGAGGTATGCGAGGCGGTCGAGCGATTGCGGTACGTCTCGGTCCGCTGTGTCCATCTTGGCATCGGCCGCGAGAAGCTGACCGAAAAGCACTGGATCTACTACCCCGAGGACACGGTCTTCCACCGCATTTTCGTCCAAGGCAACGCCAGCCCGCATGTCAACCCGCCGGGCGGATTCGGGCTGACCTGCGAGATTACCTATTCGCCGGACAAGCCGCTCCCGTGCGACGGCCAGGATCTGATCGACCGCTGCATCGCCGATTGCCATACAGTCGGGATTTTCAATCCCGAGGATGAAGTGTGGTCGGCGCTGCAAGTCGACATGCCGTTCGCTTATGTCGTGTACGATCACCAGCGCTCGGAGAACGTGCAAATCATCCGCGATTGGCTCTCCGAACAGGACATTCTGCTCGCCGGTCGCTACAGCGAGTGGGAGTATTACAATTCGGACCATGCCTTCATCGCCGGTAGAAACGCCGCCGAAGCAGCGCTCCAGCGGCTCAACCGCGCAGAGTGGGAAATCACGACGGCCGATCATACGCGCGCGGTGGCAAACCGCTCGTGACGATCCGCCTGTCGCGACAGGTGGCGGGGACGCACCGCGACAGCGGAAGCCCCCGTCGAGCAACAGGAAGGCCAGGACTTGCCCGTGGTGCCCGGCGAATCGGACCGAGGGCGAACTTGACGAGGGATGGCGACGAAGCACGTCCGGCGGTCGGTTTCCGTCTGCGGGGGATGGCGTGCTACGCGGATTTCCCCGGGGGCTTCCGCTGCCGCGGTGCGCCCCCGCCACCCGACGATGCGCCCCCGCCACCCGACACGCTGCCGAGACGCGCCTACCCTTCCGACTGCGGCACCGAGACGCCGCGAATCGCGGCGAGTAACTCACGGCTGGGGGCGTCTTTGCTCACATAGGCCGAGGCTCCGGCGTCGTACATCGCCTGGGCCATCTGTTCCGACTCGTGCATGGAGACGCCAACCACACGCACGTCGGGAAAGTCGCGTTTTAGGATTCGCGTCGCCTCGATGCCGTTCATGCCGGGCATGTTAATGTCCATCACGACGACGTCGGGATGATGGTGCGCGGTGAGCTGTACGGCCGTCTCGCCATCGGCCGCCTCCGCCGCCAGCGTCAGATCGGGCTGGGCCTGGAGCACGCCCGCCAAGCCTTCCCGAACGAGCTTGTGATCGTCGACCAAGAGTACGCGCAATTTCGGCGTTTCAGGTTCATGCACGGCAGCGGGCGCTGGCGGCGGCACGATGCTGGCCGCAGCAGCGCCGGCCGTCGCCGACGCTTGGGGGATGGAGGCGGGAGCTTCGATGGTGATGCGCGTGCCTTGGCCCGGGGCCGCGTCGATTTGGAGATGCCCACCGAGCAGTCGCAGCCGCTGCTCGATGGAGTAGAGTCCAAAGCCGGTGCCAGCTTGCTGCTGCGCGCTGGGGTCGAATCCGCGACCGAGGTCCGCGACCGTCACCCGCACGCGCTGCTCTGCGACGCGCTCCAGGCTCACCTCGGCTTCGCTCACGCCGGCGTGTTTGACCACGTTGAAGAGCATCTCGCGCACGGCGTCGAAGAGCAACGTCGCGACTTCCTCGGACTGCGGGTTGGCCGAATCCTCGGCGTTGACGTGGACGCGCAAGCCGTGCTTCTCGTAGCTCGTCCGGCCCAGCCAGTGCAGCGTTTGGGCGAAGCCGTCTTCGTAAAGCTGCAAGGGACAAAGCTCGACCGTGAGCGACCGTGTGGCATCAATGGCCTCGGCAATCACCTCGCCCAGCCGCACCAGCCGCGGATGGAGGGAGGTTTCGCGACTGAGATCGCGCAGCGCCGTAATCTGCAAGCTCGCTCCCACCAGCAGTTGCTGAAGATGGTCGTGCAGGACTTGAGCGAGCCGCCGCCGCTCGCGCTGTTCGGCTTGAGTCGCTGCGATGGCGGCCGCGGCGTCGCGGTCCGTTCGTAGCTCCGCGACCTGATGTGCCAGCTTCTCGCTTTGCTGCTTCAGCGCGCTCTCGGCCTGTTGAAGGTCATCGACATCCGTGAGACACGCGATCCACTGGGCAGGCTCGTCACTGGCGGGCAGCGGAGAGAACCGCAAGAGACACCAGCGATATTGCCCGTCGTGCCGGCGAACTCGAACTTCCGCCTCGTAGGGCGGGTTTTTCAGCGCCGTCTCCACCCGCGCCAAATCATCCACGTGGACCGCTTGAAGCCACTTCGTGTTCGACGCCTGATCATCCCGCAGACCGGCGTAGTGCAGAAAGGGCGGACTGGCGTAGCGGCACTCCAACCGCTCATCGGTCACGACAAACGGAGGGGCGGCATCGACCAGAGCACGCAGCTCGCTTTCTCGCGCCCGAAGCGTCTCCGCCTCGGCGGCCTCCGCTCGCAAGCGCGCCAATTCGTGAAGGAGCTCTTCACGGCTCCATGAGTCGTAATCTGCGGCCATGGCTCCCTGCCTGTCGCTGGGACTGCTTCCGGGCACGAATCTTCGGCGTCGCTATCTTCTGGGGAATTTCATTATACCGTCCGTCCGCCGAGGGGGTGGAATGGTTTGCTCTTTTGGTGGGGTAGAATTTTGCGATCAACCGCCGCAGCCTTGCAGCAAGGTCAGGTTCAGAACCCGATGCGAACCTCCCCGTCTGTCGGTCGCTTTACTCGCCCGGCGGTGCGCGCTTCGCGCAGCTCTCCCCGGCGGCATCGCATTTGCTCGATAGACTGGACAGTTGAACTGCGGAACACGAACGAGGAGCCTTCCATGCAACGCGTATCACGACAACCGTGGCATCTGGTGCAGGCGGTAGCGCTGCTGTTCGTCTCGCTGCTGTTGCTTTCGCTGCTAGGCTGCCAAGCGCGCGCCGGAAAGCCAGCGGCCGAAGCCGAGCCAGAACCGCCAACCACTGCCAAAACCGCTCACCTCGAAATCACGCCCGACGCGCAAAAGCTGCTCGATCAGATGCGCGAGGCGTACCAAGAACTTAAGACACTCGAACTCGCGGGAAAAATCACCGGCCAGTTCGACGTGGCCGGCAAACAGCAGTCGCTCGAACAGCAGCTGGACAGTTCCTTTCAGGCACCGAATTTCTTCCGGCATGAGGTGAAGGACGAGGTGCTTGTCGGCTCGACCGGCGACTCGCTTTATATGTACAATCCCAAGGCCAATGCCTTCTACCAGTCCGAGATTCCGGCAGGGGAGGCGCTCGATGGGAAGTCATTGGGGGCGATCTACGAGCTACTCCAAGCCCGCGATCCGTCGCTCCTGTTCGCCGTCGTCGATGATCCGCTCAAGTATTTGCTGCGTAATGCCCAGGCCGTCGAGAAGCTCGACGATGTGGAAATCGAGGGAGTCGCGCATCCGGCGGTGGGAATCGAAATGCCGGCTGGGGATGGCCTGACGGCAATTCTCGACCCGGAAACGCATCTCCTGCGGCAGATCAGAATTGATCTCAAGCAAGGGCTGCAAGCGCAGCAAACGCCGGACGTGAAGCAAGCAGAACTGACGATTGATTACACCCGCGTCGCGCCGGGGGCCTCGTTCCCGGTCGATTATTTTTCTTGGCAGCCGCCGGTCGGGGCGCAGTCAATCACCGAACTGGCCAGCCAGGGCGCTGCGGAACGACTTGTGGGCAAGCCGGCTCCCGAGTTTACGCTGACCACGCTCGACGGGGAGACCGTCTCGCTCGCCGATCTGAAAGGCAAGGCGGTCGTGCTGGATCTCTGGGCCACATGGTGCCCGCCCTGCGTCGAATCGCTGCCGAAACTAGCTGAACTGGCGGAACAGTATGACGACGATCAAGTCGCCGTCTATGGACTGAACGTGGGAGAGACTCCGGAGGCGGTGAAAGCCTTCGTGGAAGTAAACGAGATCGAACTGCCGGTATTGCTCGACCCGGACGACTCGGTAAGCGAAAAGTACCACGTGGCATCGATTCCACAGACCGTCGTGATCGGACCCGACGGCATCGTGCAGCGCGTGTTCGTGGGCATCGGGCCGAACATGATGGACGAGCTTCGCGCGGAGCTTGACGAACTAATCGAGCAGTAGCGGAGAGCGCGTGCCGGCAGGGGATGGTGGATGGCGGATTTTGGGTGGTGGATGGGGTGGCGGGGGCGCACCGCGAGGAGCGGAAGCCCCCGGCGCTAAAGCGCGCCAGAGCGGCTAAGGGGGCCTGGAGGCTGCGGGCGAAAAGAGCATCAATAGCGCGGCTATCCGGAAAACGCGCTAGTGCTGCGTGCGGCTCTGCAAAGGCGGGTTAGCGGTCGGGCCTTCGAGCCACAGCCGCGTCTCGTAGTCGCTGACGGTAAAGACGACGAGGATCGCCAGCCAGATGAAGCCGCCGGCGGCGACGAGCCAAGTCAGGCGCAGCCCGTAGCGGACGTGCATAAAGTAGAGCACGACCAAAAACGCTTTGGCGAACGCGATCGTCAGCGCGGCCGGCGTGTTCCACATGCCCAACGGCACGTAGGCCACGACCACGGTGAGCACAAGGCCGATCATCAGCAGGATGTAAATGACCCAATAGACCGTCAGCGACGGCTCATGCAGGGCGTGTTCGTCGTGATCCATAATTTTTAGTTGGTCGTGCGGTCGATGAGATAGAGCAGCGGAAACAGAAAGATCCACACAATATCCACAAAGTGCCAGTAGAGGCCCATGACCTCGATTGGCGTGTAGTAGGTCGGACTGTAGCGGTTCTTGCGTGCGGCGAGGATGAACAGCAGCAGCGCCACGATGCCGATGATCATGTGCAGCGCGTGCATTCCGGTCATGGCGAAGTAGAGACTGTAAAACAGCCGCGCGCCCTCCTCATGCTCGCCGTGATAGTGGAACGGCAAGCCGGCGACCGGCATCTCGTGCGTCTCGTACTTGTGGTAATACTCAGTCAGCTTGATGCCCAAAAAGAGCGCACCGAGCACGAGCGTCGCCATCAGGAAGCGGGCGAGCTGCTTGTTCTTGCCGGCGGCAGCGGCGTGAACGGCCAGCGCCATCGTGAGACTGCTGGTGAGCAGCACGAAGGTGTTGAACGTGCCGGCCGTCACGTCGAGGTGGCTGCTCGCTTCGGCAAAGGCGGCCGGGTAGGCTCCTCGGTACACAATGTACGTGAGGAAGAACCCGCCGAAGAACATGATTTCGGTCACCAAAAATAGCCACATGCCGAAGACCGAAGCCGCTTTTTGCTGCTCCATGTCATCGAAATGCGTGGCCAGCAGCGGCCCGCGATCAATGGCTGTATGGTACTGCGCTTTCTGGGTATGCATAGGCTTCTTCCGTGACGATCGGAGTGGTCTCGAAGTTGTGGGTCGTCGGCGGCGAGGGGATCTGCCACTCCAAGCCGGTCGCGCCCCAAGGGTTGGACGGAGCGAGGGGGCCGTACTTGAGGGACCAGATCAGATAGAACATCGGAAAGATGTAGGCCAAGCCCAAGATCGAAGCCCCGGCCGACGACATGACGTTGAGCACCTGGAACTCCTCGGGGTAAATGTGATACCGCCGGGGCATGCCCAGATAACCCAACAGAAATTGCGGGAAGAAGGTCAGATTGAAGCCCACGAATAGCAGGATCGCCGAGAAGCGTGCCCACGACTCGGGGTACATGCGTCCGGTCATCTTCGGCCACCAGAAATGGATGCCGCCGACGTAAGCCATCACAGCGCCACCGACCATGATATAGTGGAAGTGGGCGACGACGAAGTAGGTGTCATGCACATGCACATCGACGCCGAGTGTCGAGAGGAATAGCCCGGTCAGCCCGCCGATCGTAAACAGGCCGATAAAGCCCAACGCATAGAGCAGCGGCGTGGCGAAGGTGATATGCCCGCGATAGAGTGTGGCCGTCCAGTTGAAGACCTTGATGGCCGACGGAATGGCGATCAAAAAGCTCAGCAGCGAAAACACCATGCCGGCGTAAACCGACTGGCCGCTGACGAACATGTGGTGGCCCCACACCAAGAAGCCGAGCACGGCGATCGCCAGGCTGGCGAAGGCCACGAACGTATAGCCGAAGACGCGATTGCGCGAGAACGCGGCCACCAGTTCGCTGATCACGCCGAAGCCCGGCAGAA
>CAYZVT010000179.1:0-9241 GCA_964481585.1 uncultured Pirellulales bacterium | reverse complement strand
GGCACATCGACCCAACCTACCGTCGTTCCCTAGCGCGATCTTCTGCCAGCCCCAACGGGGCCGAACTCGAAAGCCCGGGGCGGCAGCCCTGGGGAAACGGCAGCCCAATAGAAGTGGTGGAAGCGCTGGAATTGGGGAAGGCCCGAAGGGCGTCCCGCGCGGGTGCCGACAGTAGCGGCCCGTTGGGCCTTGCTGGCCGCTGTTGGTTTTTCCATTGCTGTTTGTCGCGTCACGACTTCCCAGGGCTGCACTCTGGGCTTTTGAGCATCGCCCCAACGGGGCACGCTACGCTTAAAGGGAAGGTGCTCTAAAGAGCAACGGAAATCCTCAGCGGCACGCGCGCCGTCGGCGCGGGACCGGCAATTCGCTCGGCAAGCGGCCCGCCAAGCTGCCGCGCGGCCTGCCGTAGCTCGTCGAGATCAAGGCCAAAGCAATTCGTCTCGGCCGGCCCCGCCGCAACGGATGCAAAAAGCTGCTCCGCCCGCTCGGCATGATGCCGGCAACCGGCGGCGTTTCCTTCGCGCAGCTTCACCGCCGCCGCCGCCAGCTTAATCAGTCCCTTGAGCAAATCCGCCACCGCTCCGCGCCGTCCCGCCGCATGCCAGAGCGTCTCCCAACTCTCATGCGCCTCCCAATAGTAGCCGTAATTAAACAGATCCACGCCATATAAAAACGGCAGACAACTTCGCCACGCCTCCCCCTCCAATCCCGCCCCGCCCTGCGCAACGATCTCCCCCACCGGCCGCGGCGAATGCCCCGGCACGTAAGAGTAAGCAGGCAGCGGCAATTGAGGAGCGAAACGCATGGGGCGATGAGCTGCAAGCTACGGGCTACGAGCTACAGGCCCAGAACGCGACAGCCGGTTCCGAGGCAGACCGTTTAGCCGAGGCACTCCGTGCCTCGGACCAGGAGACGTTGCAAACTCAAGGCGTCGTAGGGCCGCCAAAGAGCCATAGACTACAGGCTGTACGCTGTAAGCCAAAAGCCTCCAGCTTATAGCTCGCGGCCCGCAGCCTTCTTCACTCAAACCCCGGCAATGTCGGCAACTGAAACCCTTCCTTCTTCGGCGCGGTGTCTTGAATTTCGAGCGTGACGAAAGCGGAGAGGGCTTGGTCGTCCATCACGAGGCGGGCGTTTAGGCCACGGAACCATTTGAGCAGCGGAAACTCGTACTCCTCCGGGGCTTGGGTCGGATCGGCGTCGGCTTGCGGAGCCAGCGCGGTCGAATTCCAGATGCGCAGGCCGCTGGGGAATTGCACGAGCGCGTATTCGCCCCCAACCGACGAGACTAGCTCTGCGTCCAGCAACTCCTCGACTTCTTCCCGGCTCTCGGGGCGGGGCACGCGCAACTGGTCGCTGAGCCGGTTCATCAGCCGCGAATTGCTCACCGTCGCCTCGCGGGCACGCTTGTAGCCCAAGGCGCTAAGCGTCTCGGCCACGCCCGCCGCGTGCGGATCGCCCACCCACAGCCGCAGTTGGGCCGGTTCAGGCGCGTCGATGATTTGCAGTTGCGGTGTGATCGTTTCCAGCACCTCGCGCTTCAGCGACAGGAGCGTAAAGTCGCCAGCACGCCGTTGCCAACCAAACCCAGCCAGGATCGGCGAATAGCCCAGCGGATCTTCCCGTGGCGGCTGGAGGCCGTTTCCGGTCAGCAAAGTGAGCATGCCGGGGACCGGCCACGCGCCGAGATAGCCACGCACGTATTCGAGCAGTGGCGTACCGAGCACCATGCGGACCTGATCGCCATCGCGGACCAGCGGAAGCTGAAAATCGCGCAGCGCGCCGAAAATCAAGTAATCGGGCGGGCGCTGCGGCGAGTCGGGCGGGCCTTGTCCCATCACCGCCGAAAAGTGGGCAATATCCCCCGGCACCGGCTTGGCCATCCGCGTGCTTGGCGCGCCAAGCCATTTGCCGAGCAGACCATAATGCTCGCGGAGGTACGGACTGGCGTGAGCTTGCACGTGTAGCCGCTCGCGCCCCGCGTCGTCGAGCGTCTCGCGCTTCACGGCGATCATCACCGGGTCCAACTGCCGCCACTCGGTTTGATACCAGTGGGCAAAGCGCTCGTAAGCCTCGTATTCGACGGGCGTGACCGCCTCAAGCGGAACATCGGCCACCGGCAAAAACGTCCGCGGCGCGCCGCGCAGCGAGTCGATCAGTTCGCCTTCATGCTCGACCGGCCGGCTCCCATCGGGCCGCTCGGCGAAGCCGTCTGGCAAGAGATCGGCGGCAATGAGTTCCTCAATCGAGCGAGCCGGCGAACCTTCCGCCCGCGCCGCCAGCCGCGCCAGCCGCAGCAGTTGCATCTCGACCACCGCCCGCACGCGACGTCGCATCTCGATGCGATAGTGCGGGCTGACCAGTTGCCGGAAAAACGGCTCCGAAAGGTAGATGAATACCTGGTCTTCCCGCTCGACCGGCACGCGGCGGCGCGCGAGGCGAAACTCCGCCGAATTGCCGAGTGCCCCCTTGCCCTCGCCCGCCTCATAAAACCGTTCGACCAGCGCGCGCGAGGTCGTCACCAGATGAAAATTTCCATCGACCGCGTAAAACGACCGCACGGTGTTGTCGGGCGTGGAAAGGAACGACACCTCATGCCCGGCGATCTGCAACTTTTCTTCGCGCAGGTCGGGGTTCGCCCGCAGGGCTTCTTGCCGCTGGCTCACAAAATCGGCGCTGAGGACAAAACTGTTGCGGGCTTGAAAGAGCACGCCGAAGGCGGGGCCTTCGCGCATGAACGTATCGAAGCCGACAAACGCCACGTCGGCAATCACCGTCGGCCCGAGCACGCCCGCCAAGGCCGATTCTTTCAGCACCAATTGCCGCGAGCGGCGCTCGACCAGATCGTACTCAAGGCTGCGGACCTGGATCATGTTCTGCAAATTGCCGCCCCAGGCTTTCATGAACTCGCGGAGCCAGAGGTAGTTGCTGAAATTGCCGAACCGCACGTACAGGCTCTCGACCGGAACGTGCATCGCAATCGGCTCGATGATTTGCTCCGGCTGCGCCGGCGGGACTTGCTCGACCGCCGGCGGCGCGATCGGTTCGGGGAGCGGCAGCGTGGCCGGCTGGCTGAGTTCGTCGATGCGGAGCAGCGCGTCTTGCTGCATCGCCGCTTCGAGCGACTCGGTCCCGGCGAGCAGTTCGAGCGACTCATGCAGCCCGGTTTTCGGCTCGCCCCACAGACTGCGCGGCAGTTCGAGCCGCATGCGATTGGCGAGCATCGGCGTAAGGTAGTTTTCCACGAGCATCGGGTACTCGCCCGAGCGGGCGAGATTTTTGACATGCCCGGTGTACTCGCGCCACCACTCGCTCAACAGCCGCTCGTAGCGCCGCGGGTCGTGCCGCGGCACGACGGCTGCCCGCCGCATTTCGGGCGTGTAAAAGGTCAGATCGAGCGGCTCGTGTCCCTGGAAAAGAAAGTACACCGTAACCGCTTCGGGCCGCGCGAGAATCGCCCGCCCGCCGTTAAACAGATCGCGCAGCAGCCGCTGCACGGGCTTATCGTCCAGCGCCGAGTAGAGCGCCCGCCCGTCGCGCTCGATGAGCAGATAGCCGTCTTCGTAAATGCGGCGCTCCGGCGAACGATCGACCGTAACCGTCATTCGCCCCACCCCAAACGGCTGGCCGACATACGCCTCGACCTGCACCTGCGCCACCGCCGGCAGCGCCAGCGCCCAGCAAGCGAAAGCCAACGAAGCGGCGATGAGACGGCTTTTCATGGTTTGACTCCTTGGAAGCGGTTAGCTATCAGCCATCAGCTAACAGCCGTCAGCATTTGGCACTCAGCGGCCCTTAATCCCCGTCCTTCCCGCGCAGGCGGGAAGGACAGAGGGCGCGGTCAGGGTGCCGTCAGTGGTGAGCACTTTCCTCGGCAGACGGAAAATGACAAGGGAGAATTTTTCCAACCGCTAAAGCTAAATAGCTAAAAGCTGATAACTAATAGCTGACCGCTACTACCCATACCCCAACTCGCGTAGCTCCTCCTCGCCGATACCATGTAGGTGTCCGATTTCGTGTAGCAGCGTGATGCGAATTTGCCGCCGCAGTTCTTGGTGGTCCAGTTGGCCGTACTGGTTTTCGGCCAGCCGCATGACGCCTTCACGGTAGATCGTGACCACGTCGGGCAGATTGCCGGAGAGGGCGACCGACCGCTCGGTAATGGGAATCCCGGTGTAGAGTCCGCACAACTCGTCGCGGTGTTCGATGCCGAGCGACTTGAGCAAATCCGGCGGCGGATGGTCTTCGACATGCAGCGGCGCTTCGTCCAACAGCCGGATGACCCACTCCGGCAGGTCGTAGAGCACCTGCTCCACCTCGTGGTCGAAAAAATCACGCAGTCGCTCGTCCACGCCTCACTCTGCCCTCATCTGAAACCGTCGCGGCACGTCTGATCCCACCATGCTACCTGGCTCCCCCGGCGAGGGACAGAGGCCGCGCGGGAGGTGCGGAGGCGGGGCGGGAAACAATGGCGGCAGAAACCGCCTGGGCGGGCGGCTATTTCGGCTCGAATAGGGCAATGCTCGCGGTAAAGCCGTGGAGGAAATTTTTGCCCCCCACCGGCCCGACTTCCCCCTGGGCAAAAAAGCCGCTCACCGGCAGCCCCGGCCACTGCTCGCGCAAGCAGCGCACGTCGTGATCCGCCTCGCTAAAGAGCCGCGTGCCGCGCCCGTTGCAGGTAAACAGCAGCGCCCCGGCTGGCGGCGCCGCCTGCGCCTCGGCCGCTTCGCGGCACAGTCCGCGCAGATCGTCGTCGGCCGTTCGCTCGTCGCGCACATGAAACTGCACGGTCTGCCCGATGCGAATGTAGTCGCCGATCAGCAGCGCGCCGCTGTTGGGGTCCGCGCCGAGCACGTTGCGCACCAGAAAATCGCCGTAGTCAAAACTCTCTTGGTACTCGCTCGTCACGCGGCCGACATGCAGCCCGCTCTGGACCAGTTCTTGCTCGCGCGGCGAGAGCGTGGGAAACATCTCGTTGAGTTGTTCGAGCGACGGCACGCCGCCCAGCTCATAGATCACGTTCCGCTCGCCCTTGGTCACGACCAGCGGACGGCCGATCGGCCGGCAGCCCTGCGAGACGACGCTCCGTATGCGCAAGTTTCCCGAGAGCCGCGCGGCGACGGCCCCTTCGTGCAGCACGCGCCGTCCGAACACCAAGCAGTTATCCCCCGGCGCGGTCGCACCGCTCGCCATGCCGCCCAGAATCGGCACGCCGGGACGGTCTTCATTCAGGCGTTCCAGCAGCGCATCGGCCGGAAAGGAGTACGGCTCGCCCAGCAATAGCAGCGCCGCATCCTCCGGCCACGGCTCGCCGCTGGGCATGCCGTGAAAATTGCCGCCTTCCGCCGTGCGCTCGAAGTGCAGGTGCATCGGCTCGACGCGCACGCCCGGCAGATGCGCCAGCCAGAGCGACAGCGCCGCTTCGCCCTCGACCTCGCGCTCGTTGCCCAAAATCGCTTCGCCCGTGCAGCCCAGCAGCGTCTCGCTGTGCAGAATATCGCACACTTCGCCCGCGATGCGTTCCATCTGCGGCGCGTACTCGGCCGAAGCGAACAGCAGCGCCAGATCGGGCGGCGCGGCAAGCTGATGCAGCGCCTGCTGGCACACTTCCCGCACCGCTTCGCTAATCATGCGATGAGTCGAAAGCGCCGCGGCGCAGCGAATCGTCGAGTCAAGCATCGAGTCCGTCCTGTGGTGTCGGGTGCCACTGCTGGCTTGTCCAGCAGTGCTCTCCGCCGATGGGATTTACTGTCGAATGTCGTAGCGGCAATGCGAAATCGAGGAAACATCGGCCTGCGAGATGGAGCTTTCTCGTCACGTCTTGCCACGGCAAAACCAATCAATTAAGTAACACTCACCAAGAGCACTGCTGGACAAGCCAGAGAGTGGCACCCGGCGAACGCCCGGCGCTCAACGGGCCGCGTCGCCGGTCTTGCGCGCGAGCACGATGTCGAAGACGCCGTGCTCGTAGGGGCCTTGCTCGCCGCGAAGCGGCTCTAGCTCGACGATCAGCGACGGCTTGATGAAGCGGTCGGTCGCGTTGCGGGGATCGCCTTCAAAGTAAAGCTGCGTAACGAGCGTCGCGTAACCCTCATGCCGCACGAGATAGTGGATGTGCGAAGGCCGCCACTGGTTCGGCCCGGTCCGATACGCGCCGGGATGGATCGTCTCGAACTCGTAATAGCCCGTCTCATCAGTCACGAGCCGCGCACGATTGACGAACAGCCGCTCATGCGGCGGCTGTTGCGGATCGTCGTTGTCGTAGCGGCCGTGCGCATTGGCCTGCCAAACGTCAAGCACCGCCCCGCGCAGCGGCTGGCGCGTATCGTGCCCCCACACCCGCCCCCGCACCAGCAGCGCCATACCGGCCGCCTGCGGCGGGCTGATCTTGGCCCGAAACGGGGCTCCCGGCCGGTAGTACGGCCCGAGGATATTGTCTTCCGTCGGAGCAAACTCCGCGCTCACATTCGGCGACGGCTCCAGATCGAGAATCCGCTGAAACTCGCCCACCTCGCCGCTCGCCTCGGTCGGCTCCGCCTCGGCCCGAAGCACCAGCCCCGCCGAACCAACCGCCGCCAAACCCAAGCCGGACCGCTTGAGAAACTGACGCCTTCCAAAGTGTGCCATCCGTTGCTCCCCATCCTCAATCAAGGCCGTATAGTGCTGGGGACATTGTATCACACAAAGCCCGACTCGGGAAAATCGCGGCGATCGAGGGGCGGCCCCTACCTTGCTTGCCCAGCAGGCCGAGAATTAACGCCACTTTGCAAAGCGATCTCGCCCCGCAACGAGGTGACGAGCCACTCGGTCCCGCAGGCCGATCCATTCATTGCTCGCTCGGTTTCAAGTTTTCACAAGAACTTTGAGCGCTCCACCGCGCTCATTGAGGACACTGCTGGGCAAGCCAGCAGTGGCACCCGGCGCTCCACCGCGATCACGGGTGACACTTCTGGGCAAGCCAGCAGTGCTCCCCAAGGAGCACCAATCTCTTTTGATAGAAGTGACACCAAGCCTCACCGGCAATCAGGCGTCCTCCGGCCCGGCCGTGGTCGTTCGGACTGCTCCTAGCGATACCAAACGGCGGCCGGCAAGGTTGATGGACGGCACTGCTGGACGAGCCAGCAGTGGCACCCGATGGCAGCAACCTGGGCGACTTGCGTGAAAGCAATTGGCCTGCTCACGAGCCCAGTTTACTCGCTGGCGAGCGTTTCGCTCCAGCGGGTACGGCCGCGTTGGAGGGTGACTTGGGGCGGCTCGATCGAGAGGAGCGTCACTCCGGCGTGTTCTTCGCCGACGGCGAGCGCCGTGATCTCCTCGCCGATCAGCAGCACCGCGCGCGGCGCGTCGACGCGGACGAAACCCTTTAGGGCCACGCGGGCATGGGTTTGGCCGTCTTCGGGCGAGCGGGCGACGACCGGCTGCGCGCCGCGATCGGGCGGGGCGAATAGGTTCTCACGCGGCGGAAAGGGCGGCTCGTATTCCGCCTCGGCTGAAGGCTCAGCCGCCGCCTCCGCTGATGAGGCGGGAGCTTCCGCCGCTGGCGCGCTCGCCTGCCCTGCGGTCGCGGCGGGGGCAGCGGCAGGCGTCTCGGCAGCCGGCTCAACTTGTACCGCCAATGGAGCCACCGGAGCAGCAGGCTCGGCAACGGGCAGTTCCGCCTCGCAGCCGGCAAGCGCCAGCACGCATGCCCAGCACGCTCGTTTGCAGTTCGTTCGTTCGCACATCGCTTGTTCCTCGCTCAGCGCAAAAGGCCCGGCCGGTCCGCCACTTGAACCGGCGGCCGCGCGGTCGGAGGGTGTGGTGTCGGCGGCTGATGGGCGACGGCGGGTGGCGTTTCAACCACCGGCAGCCGCGTCAGCTGCGGCGGCGCGCGACTTGGAAGCGGCCGCGCGGCGATGGATGGCGTCCCGCCCGAGTGCGGACGCTGCAATCCATGCGGCAGCGGGTATCCACTGATCGGGAACTGCGGGACGGGCGGGGCTTCGGCCGCCGGCTCGGGGATTGGCTCTCCGGCTGGCACCGGCTCGACCGGCAGCGGAACGCCCGGCGGCAGAACTTCGTACCCTTGCCCGACCGGCATTTGGTCCAGGTGAAACTCGATCGCTCCGGCGGCAGCTTGCTCGCGGCAGCGGGGCGGCTCGCAGACCTGGATGATTTCGGGGCGGAGGAACACGACCAGTTCGCTCTCGCGGATCGTGCTGCTGCGGCTTCGGAACAAGAAGCCGATTTTAGGGATGTCCTTCAGGTAGGGAATCCCGGCAAAATCGCCCACGTCGCTGCGCTGCTTGAGGCCACCGATCACGAGCGTGTGCCCGTTGGCGACGCGCACTTGCGTCCGCGCGGTGCGGCGGTCGATGATCGGCTGATTGTCTTCAGGCGTAAATCCAGTCAGTCGGCTGAACTCCGGCTGAACATCGAGCAGCACCGTCCCATCCTCGGCGATGCGGGGCGTGACCGTGAGCTTCACGCCCGCCTCACGGAAGGCGGTCGTGCCGATGTTGCCGCCGGCGGAGGTTTGGGTGAGTTGCTGATACGGGATTTCAGAAATGATGGCGATTTCGGCTGGCTCGTTGTTCACCACCACAATATTCGGATCGGCCAGCAGCCGCGAATCGCTCGCCGAGTCGAGGGCTTGAATCACCGTCGCTAGATCAAACGACTTGCTCATGTTGGCAAGCGTCATCGCGCCGGCCACCGCGCCCTGGTCGAACGGCACGGTCGTGAGCGAGTTGATTGCCCACAGCGATTGCGGGTTCCCCTCGGCGTTGTGACGCCCCTTGAGCGCGCTGTGCCAGTTGATGCCTAGCTCGTGCATGTCTTCGAGCGCAATGTCGTAGATGTAGGCCGTGATACGGACCTGCGGACGCGGCACGTCGAGCCGAGTGAGCATCTGCTCGACGAGCTTGAGATGCGCCGGGTGGTCGATCACGACGAGCCGGTTCTCGCGCTCCAGCACCGCCACGCGGCCGTCTTTGCTCAGCGCGGCGGCGAACGCTTCTTTCAGCGCGACTGCCGAAACAAACTGCGGCGAGAAGTGGGCCATTTGCAGCGCATCGGGCTGCTGCTCCTCGACCGCCGGGCCTTGCGCGGGGAGACTGGCGACAAACTGGCGAATCCGGGCGACGCGGTCGGGGTAGTCGATGACGAGCAAACAACCGGCGGAGGGAATTGCCTGCACCTGGCCACGCGGCGAGCTAAGCAGCTTTGCGCCGGCAACGATGTCCGCAGGGTCGCCGGCCCC
>CAYZVT010000178.1:0-9277 GCA_964481585.1 uncultured Pirellulales bacterium | reverse complement strand
TACAGCTAGTGATTAAACAAAAAGGCCGGGCTGTTAATCAGCGCCCAGGCCAAGTCCTGTGCTCCGAGCAGCCGCTGTTGGGCAAGCTGTTGTGAGCTTTGCGCGACGGCCGCTTGCAGCTTTTTTAGCTCTCCGTCGTGGTTGCGGTAGTGCGCCAGCAGCGCGTCGCGCTGCTCCTGGGTCCGCCCCTCGGCCGGCACGGCCAGGGCGTTGCGGACCGGCTGCGGCAAACCTTGCAAGCTCACCGGCCGGGGCGCCGTGGTGGCGAGCAAGCGGAAGCGGCCGATCGCGTGCTGACCGTCTTGATACTGCTGGTCGAGCACAAAGGTGACGAGCGTGCCGCCGGGATGGCCGACCTGCTCGGCCGTTTCAAGAATCGCCACGCGGCTTTCGCCCAGGCTGGGGTGCGATGCCCAACCGTTGCCGGTTGGGGCCAGCACGCCGTCGATCACCGTCGCCACGTCATAGCCCTGCTGGCTGAAATCGGCCTCGGCGTGAGCCAGTGCGACGGGCGTCTGTTTCGACGGCTCGGACTTGGGCGCGGCGGAGACGGTCAGCTCGCTCAGCACGAAATTGCCGTTCGTCGGCGAACGGCCCGGCCCGTGATGCGGAAGCCGCTCGTCGGCGATCAGTTCCAAGCGGAAGGCGGTGATGCCGGCCAGATCGGTCTGCACGGTGACGCGATAGTTCCCCTTGCCGCTCGGGCCGGAGACAAGCAGCGAGCCGTCTGCGAGCTTCGTCAGCTGCGCGCCTTGGCTGGCGGTGAACTCAATCGGATCGAGCGGAACCCAATCGGCTTCCGCTGCCGCTTCCGCCCACTTCGCCGCCTTCGCGGGAAGCATTTTTTTATGGGCTTCCAGTTCGGCAAGGATTTGCTGGTGCTGTGGCTCCATGCCGTGCAGGGCTTCAATGCCGGTCTGCAATTCGCTCGCCGTCGGCGCGCGATTGAGAATCCGCAAGAAAAGCGTCTCGACGAGTTTGGCGTCGTCGGGCTGCTCATGGACCAGGCGGGTGATGGCGTTTTTCGGATCGGAGATCGCCTCGGCGATGGTGGGACCATTGACCAGCGCCATCACCGGGCCGAGCATCATGCCCGAGCTGCGCTCGCATTCGCAGGCACTTTCCCGCGCCGGGCGGCCGAACTTTTCGAGAAAGCCGCTCGGCAGCCCCACGCCCGCGTCGGGCAGTTCGGCGGCACGGATGCCGGCCGGCAGACCGGGGAACTTGCTCGGCGCGCCGGTAACATGGTGCAGCGCGTCGTAGAGCACCTCGGCCGGCAGCCGCCGCGCCATCGCGTGGGAGTAGTTGACCGTGTCGTCTTCATTCCACTGGTTCGTTTCGACCGAAAGCTGGTAGGTGCGCGACTTGCAAATCGTCCGCACGAGATCCTGCACGTCGAAGCCGCTGTCGATGAACTGCTCGGTCAGCCGCCGCAGCAGTTCGGGATTGGTCGGCGGATTGCCGGCGCGGATGTCGTCGATCGGTTCGATGATGCCGCGCCCGGTGAGGTAGCCCCACATGCGGTTGACGTAGCTCATGGCGAAGTACTGGTTCTCGGGCGCGGTGATCCAGCTTGCCAGTTCTTCGCGCCGCGTGGCGTCCGGCGGGGCCTCAAACGGATGGTCGTAGGGGAACTCGGGCGGGGCGACTTCGCCCGTGCGGTCGTGTTTCACCTCGCCCGCGCTTTTGTCGAAGATGACCTCGTAGAGCGGCTTGCCCCCTTCGACGGCCGTGCCGCCGAGCGTCTCGCTACCGGAGATGGGATCTTTTTTCAGGCCGACCTGCGAGAAGTACGCGGCCAGATGGTAGTACTGGTCCTGCGTCCAGCGCTCGAACGGATGGTCGTGGCACTTGTTGCAGTTGAACCGCACCGCCAGGAACAGGTGCGTCGTATTCTCCATGATGTCCACCGGATCGCGGAGAATCTTGTAGTACGAGGCGGCCGGGTTCTCGCGGTTCGATCCGCTGGCGGTCAGCACCGCGTAGGCGAACTCGTCGTAGGGCAGGTTGCTCGCCACGGCTTGTTCGATCCAGTTGCGAAACGCCGCCGCTCCTTCGGCCCCCAAAAACTTCCGGTTCACTTGCAGCAGGTCGGCCCACTTGTTCGTCCAGTACTCCACATACTCCGGGCTGCCGACGAGCCGGTCGATCACTTCGTCGCGCTTGACGCGCGTCGGCCGCGAATCGGCCAAAAAGGCTTGCAGTTGTTCGACGGTCGGGGGCAAGCCGGTCAGGTCGAGATACACCCGCCGCAAAAACGTTTCGTCGTCACATAGCCCACTGGCGAGCGTCTTGGTGCGCTGCAGCTTGACGGCCACCAGTTCGTCGATGTAGTTGTTCGCCGGCATTTCCTGCCACACAAAGCCGCTACGGTCGCCCATCACGGTGACGATCGTGGCGGCGTAGGCGCCTTCATAACGGGCGAGAATCGGCGCTTCGCCCCGCCGCAGCGCCGTGACCAAGCCCGCAGGATCGGTCACGGCCACATCTTGATTGCCGGTCTCGATAAAGGCTTCGTGCGTCACGTCGCGGGTCGCGCCGTCGGCGTAGTGGGCGAGTACGCGCATCTGCTGGGTCATCTGCTCGCGCGGCACGATCGGGTTGCTCGGCACGAGTTCGATCCGCGTGACGCGCGGCGTCGAGAGATCGAGCTTCACGCCGTCGGCAATCCAGGCCCGCAGAAGTTGATAGTAAATGTCGTCCGGCTTAATCAGCTGCCCGCCGACGTGCGGCACGCTGCCGGTCGCCTTGAGCAGCATCAAGCTCTGATCCGGCGCCGCGCGGTTGAATCGTCGCGCGCAGAGATCGTCGGTCAGCGCGCGGTGGTCGTAGAGCGGATCGTAGCCGCGCAGGCTGAGTTTAAAGCCGTTTTTGCCTTCCTGCGAGCCGTGGCAGGTGCCGGCGTTGCAGCCGAGTTTGGAGAGGATCGGCGTTACGTCACGAATGAAGTCGGGCTTGTAGGGGGCGGCGATGCCGCTGGCGACGACGGGCACTTCGACCGTTTGCCCGGCGTGCGAGAAGACGAGCACCGTCTCGCCATCCTGCTTCGGCCGCACCCGTCCGTTTGCGGAGACTTCCACGACCTCGCCCGCGCCGCGGGTTTTGACCATCCGCGTCACATCGACCGTTTCACCCCCTTCGAGCGTGCCGGTGAGCACAAGCTGCGTGTAGTCGTACTTGTGCCGCAATTCAATCGACGCCGGCTCGGCCGCGATGGAGACGAGTCTTGAGCCGTCGGGGAGTTTTTCCCCCGCCGCCGCCACGCCGGCCCAGAGCAGCAGCACCACGAACCCGAATCCGCCGCGGGATAGCATCGTCATGACATTCCCTTGCTTTCTGGTGAACCGACAACGCACACGTCGTCCGGTCAGCAAACGTGCAATGTGTTACTTCGTGGCAACCGCGTCCTGTTCGAGCGGCACCGGAACAAACTCGTGCAGGAGCTTTCCGTCGGCCGCGCTGAGCAAGCGTACCTTGCCGTCGAACCCGGCGGCGGCAATCACCGCTCCGTCGGGCCGGTAGGCGAGGGCGTAGACCGGCGTGCCGCGATGTTTCCAGAGCAACTTGCCGGAGTCGGTTTCGTAGAGCCGGAGTTCGCCGCTGCCGTCGAGACTGCTTCCGGCGGCGACCTTCGTTCCGTCGGGGCTGTAGCCCACGGCATAAACGCGGCCGGGCAGGGCCTCGTAGTCGCGGATCTTCTGATGGTCGTCGCCGATCACCCGTTTCTTGGTGCGATAGATGAGGTACGTCTTCGGCGCGCCGTCCGAGCCGCCGACGAGAATCTCGTCCTTCGTCGGATGCCGATCGACCGCGCACAGCCCGCCCTTGAGCGCGCCGGGCGTAATCGAGGTGATGTTGTCGACAAACCGCTGCGTCCTGACTTCAATCAGCTTGGCGGTCATATCCCGCCCGACAACGATCAGGTGCGAGCCGTCGGTGGAAAAGGTCGAGTCGAGTATCCAGTCGGTCGACGCGCCGCAGTAGAGCACTTCCTTGCCCGTCGCGGTGTCGATCGCGCGGGCGGTGTTGTCGCCGCAGCCAAAGGCAATCAGCTTGCCATCGGGCGACCAGCTTGCGCCGTAGACAGTGTCGTAGGTGACGGGCACCGAGAGCTTGAGCTCATGCGTCTGCATATCCCACACCTGCACTTCGCCCATCCGTGCCGGCAATCCGCCCGTCACCGCCAGCAGCGAGCCGTCGGGCGAGAACTCGATCGACTCAATGCGTTCGGACATGCCGATCAGCCGCGCGACGCGCTCTGAGCCGTCGGCGCGATGCACGAGCACTTCATTCGCGCCCGAGACGGCGAGCAGCTTTCCATCGGGCGAGAAGTCGAGCGCCGTCACCACCGGCGGCAGCGTATAGGTCGGCGGATGCTCGCGGTCGTAGCGCACTGCGGCGCTGGCCGGCGTGTCGTCTTTGGCTCCCTCGGCAACCCAGCGCTCGATCAGTTTGATTTCGGAGTCGGCCAGCGGTGGTTTGCCCTTGGGCATTTCGGCTTCGCCGTCGCTGGGCGTGATCTGCCCGAGCAGGTAACTTTCGTCCGCCTTGCCGGCCGTGATCGCCGGTTCGCCGCTCTCGCCGCCGGCGATGAGCCGGGCAAAGTCGGTCATCACGTACTCGCCGCCCGCCTTGGCCGGTTGGTGGCAGCCTTGGCAGTGGGCTTGGAAGATGGGACGGATCTGCTTGTAGTAGCTCACCGCGCCGGCGTCGTCGGCCGGTTTCGTGTCGGCCTGCGCCATGCTCGCGCAGAGCAGAAGCAAGCACCCTATCCCGGCATGCTTTCGCGCCATCAAAGAAGCACCTCGGCTGGGGAGAGAGAAACGTCCTGACACGAGCCGTCGAACGTATCACTGCCAAAGAAGCGGCCTTGCCGATCCCTCGCGCCATCGGGCGCGACGGTAGCCGAACGCGGAGGTCCAGCGGGCGGGATGCACGGCGCCGGACCAGAATCGCTCGACTCGCAAACGAACCGAAGCGCCCGGCCGACACCGCTCCCACGAGTATAGTCAAAACGGGGGTCATTTTGCAAGAAAATGCAGACCTTAGCAGCAGGGGTGGCGGGGGCGCACCGCAAGGCGGAAGCCCCCGAGGCGGAGGAAAGGCGGAGGGCGGAAAGCGGAGAGCGGAAAGCGGAGGGGTGGCTGGGGCTGCCCCTTGTTGGCCCCGGTGCGGTATGATGGCGGCTTGCCTCCTTCGTTTTCCCCGCAAAAAGCGGACGCGGCGATGGCCACCGTGGACCTGCAACCGACAATCTGCTCGCTCTTTTTCGCCACGGCCGCGCGCGAGCCGGATCGGCCGGCGCTGCAGGTGGCGCGGGGGGAGCGGCTTTGTGCGGTCCCTTGGAGCGAGTTGCGGCGGGACGTGCTGCAACTGGCGGCGGGGTTGCGGCAGGCCGGGCTACAGCCGGGGGACCGCGTCGCCCAGATCGCCGAGAACCGCTACGAGTGGCTCATCGCCGATCTGGCGATTCTCGCCGCGCGGGGCGTGCATGTGCCGATCCACGCTTCGCTTTCCGGGGCGCAGATGGCCCAACAAATTGCCCACAGCGGAGCAAACTTCGCGCTGCTCGCCGGGCAGTCGCTGGCTGACGCGCTCGCTCCGCATCGCCCGTCGCTGCCGGACGTGCGCTTTTTTGTCTACGACGACTGGCCCGGCCGCGCGCAGCACCCGCTCGCGCCGCAGCCACTCGCGGCGCTGCGGGAAGCAGTTACGCCGACGGACGAACAAGCGGCCGCGCGGCGGACAGAGGAAATCGAGCCGCACGATCTGGCGACGATCATGTACACCTCCGGCACGCTCGGCGAGCCGAAGGGGGTGATGTTGAGCCATCTGAACCTGGCGAGTAACGCCATCGCCACGGCCGAGATGTACGGCGCGCAGCGCGATGAATTGCGGCTGTGCTTCCTGCCGCTGAGCCACATCTACGCCCGCACCTGCGACATCTACACCTGGCTCTATCGCGGCTCGCAACTGGCGCTCGCCCGCAGCCGCGAGACGATCCTCGACGACTGCCAAATGGTGCAGCCGACGCTCCTCAACGGAGTCCCCTACTTCTACGAAAAGCTCTACCGCCGCCTCGAAGCCGCCGGCAAAACGGAGAGCCACGACGTGCTGCGCACGCTGCTTGGCGGCCGCGTGCGGACGCTCTTTTCCGGCGGCGCGGCGATGCCGCAGCGCGTGCTGGATTTTTTTGCAAGCCAAGACCTGCCGGTTCTCGAAGGTTACGGGCTAAGCGAAGCCTCGCCGGTGATTTCCGTTTCCAAGCGCGCCGCCTTCCGCCCCGGCGCGGTCGGTCAGCCGATCGGCGGCATCGACGTGCGCATCGCCGAGGATGGCGAGATTCTTGCGCGCGGGCCGAATGTGATGCTCGGTTACTGGAAGAACGAAGCTGCAACCGCCGCCGTCGTGCGCGAGGGCTGGCTCCATACCGGCGACCTTGGCCGACTCGACGACGACGGCTATCTCTGGATCACCGGGCGGAAAAAAGAAATTCTCGTGACGGCGGCGGGCAAAAAAGTGTCGCCCGCTTATCTGGAACAACTGCTGCGTCAGTCCCCGTTCATCTTGCAGGCGCTCGTCGTCGGCGAAGGGCGCAAGTTCTTGACCGCGCTCGTGGTTCCCGATCCCCAGCGACTGCGGGCCGAGATCCGCGCGCGGCGGCTGTGGGTCTTCTCCCGCCGCGGGGCGCTGCGACACCGCCGGGTGCTGGCCCTCTATCGGCAGGAAATCGACCGGCTGCTGGCCAGGCTCTCCCACCACGAACAGATCGGCGCGTTCACGCTGCTCTCGCGCGGCTTCACGATCGAGTCGGGCGAACTGACGCCCAAAGCCAGCCTCCGCCGCGAAGCAATTTTGAAAATCTTCGCCGCCGAGCGTGAGGTGATGTACCGCGAAGGCGGTGGTGGGAGGCTCTGGGCGGCTCGGGCTGCGCGGTTAGCTATCAGCTTTTAGCTATCAGCGGTTAGTGCACCTCCTTCCCGCGCAGGCGGCAGTCCAGGAGCGCGGAGTCCACCGTCTCGACTGCCGCCTGCGCGGGAAGGACGGCTCTGCGCGGGGCTTTCCGCCCTCCGCCTTTCCTCTGTTCCGGGGGCTTCCGCTCTTTGCGGTGCGCCCCCGCCACCCCTGCCGCGAAGGCTGCCCGCTGCACAATCGCTACGACCGCGCCGAGCGGTGCTCGCCGCGGCAGGTTTTTTGACGGTCCAGGGAGCACGACCTATAAGACTTTTGGAAGATTCCGCGCAACGGCCTCTTGCGCCGGGAATCGACCTCCGATGGCGGAAGAACCGGCGAGCCAGCCACTTACGGGACACTCGGCCGTGTCCCTCAAAGCGATCCATGGAAGAGCACACCTCCTCAACCCGTTCCGTCAGTGCGGCCTTGGAACACGTTGCCGACTCGATGGAAGCGACGCGCACGCGGGCACGGCAGATGCTCGTCGCGCAGCGCGAGCGGCTGGAACTGATGGAGGCCGAACTCGCCCGCCATATGCAGACGGTCGCCGAGGAACTCCAGCGCGATCGGACGGACCTTGAGCAGCAACAGTCGAGCGTCCGCGAGCAACTTGGCGCGATCGACCAGCAGCGCGCCGCGCTGCTCGCCGACCAGAATGACACCCTGCAGCAGCAACAAACGCTCGCCGTCGAACTTCAACATCAACATGACGAGCTAGAGCAGCGCGCGCGGCAGGTACACGAGCGCGAAGCGAAACTTGCCGCGAGCGAAGCGGCGCTCCGCGATCTACAGCGCCAGCATCAGCGGGCGCAGCAAGAACTGGAAGAACAGTCGGCGGAAGTTGCACGCGGCAAAAAGCGGCTCGAAGAAAAGCAGCAAGCCCTCGACGCGCTGCGCGACCGGCTGGAAGAAGAAGCGAGCGAAACCAAACTCCAGCGCCGCCGCATCGCGCGGGAATTGAAAGAACAGCACGACCGGCTCCGCGCGGAGCGGGCGGAACTCGAAGCGGCCGCAGCCGCTCAGGCGCAAGCCGCGCAGGGCGACGCGCAGCAGTCGGACGAACTGCGGCAAAAGCTCGATCTGGCGATCCGCGACGCACGCGACCTCAAACGCCGCAATGCCGAGCTGGAAGAAGAATTGGCGAGCCGCCCCAGCGGCGAGGGGGCGAGCCAGATCGAGCTGGCCCAACTCCGGCAAGAGCGCGACGCGCTCGCCGAGCAGCTCAAAGCGGCCGAAGCCAAACTGAAATCGCCGCCCAGCGAGTCGAGCTTGCAACACAAGATGCAGGACTTGCAGCGCCGCTTCGAGATGGCGGTGGAAGACCTGCGCGAGGTCAAAAACGAAAACAGCGAACTGAAAGAGCAGTTGGCCGAGGCGCGCCAGGCGCAGCAGCAACGCGCCGCCTCGCGCCCGGCGCAAACCGACGGACCGCTCGACTGGGAAGCGCAGAAGCAGCGGCTGTTGGCGGCACTGGAAGATTTCGACGAGGAGAACGAAGAGGAGCAAGAGGACCGGCTCACGATCGAAGGCACGATCCACATCACCGACGAGGTGGTGGCGGAAAAGGACCGCGAGATCGCTGAGCTAAAACAACTGCTCGATCAGCAAAGCAGCAGCCTCGGCGAGATTGCGCTCGGGGCCACGGCCATCGCGGCGGCGCTCGATCAGGATGAACTGATTTGCGAGGAACGCGAGCGGCTAGCGGCGCTCAAAGCGGAATGGGAAGCCAAGCTCCGCCAAGCGGAGGTTGATCTTTCGCTCGAACGAGCGCAGCTTGCCCGTCAAAAAGCCGAGATCGAAGCCCGCGCCCACTCGCTCCAATCGGAGTTCGCTAAGCTCGACCGACCGGGGCAAACCGGCAAAGACGAAAAATCCGGCCGCGGCCGCTGGCTCGCGCGGCTGGGGCTGAAAGAGAACGAAGAAAAAGATTCGTAGCCGCTCGTGACCGCTGGCTCGACGGGGGCTTCCGCTCTCGCGGTGCGCCGTGCGCCACCCGGTTACTTGCGGCCCGCGCGGGGCTGCGTTTACTGCACCTTTTCACCTTGCAGGTGATAGATCGCCAGGTGCTTGCCGTCGGGGCCGAGAAATTCGCGGACCTCAAACCGCCCTTCGACCGCCACCGGACGCACGGTGTAATCGGTCGACTTGCCGGGACTCATCTCCACCAAGACGCAGTCGTACAGCCACGCGCCGGGGCCGAAGCAGCACTCCATGTTGTCGCGCACCAGCACAAACTGCGTGATGCCGGTCTGAAACGGCGTCGGGCGAATGTAGCCGCGGATGCGGATCGGCTGGCCGACGAGCGCTTCGATCTGGGGCGTGA
>CAYZVT010000177.1:0-9300 GCA_964481585.1 uncultured Pirellulales bacterium | reverse complement strand
GTTCAGTACGATGGCGGCGATGGAGGGGCTCTGCGCGGGGGTGGGGCTGGGGGGAGCGGCGATGGATCGTGAGGAGATGCGCCGACGAACGAAGGTGTTTGCTTTGCGGATCATTCGATTGGTTTCCCGGCTACCCCGGAACTGCGTCGGGGAGGTTGTTGGGAGACAAGTGCTCAAGTCGGGCACGTCGGTAGGGGCGAACTACCAGGAGGCGACGCGCGCCTCCTCTAAACGTCACTTCATTTCCCTCATCGAAATCGCCGCCCGTGAAGCGGCAGAAACCGCCTACTGGCTCGACCTACTCATCGAGTCCGAGACACTCCCCCCAGCCCTACTCACCGACCTCAAGCAAGAGTGCCAAGAACTCCTCGCCATCCTCACCGCCACCGGCCGCACCGCCAAACGCCCCAAGTAACCCCCGTCCCCCCCACATCCAAAATCCACCATCCAAAATCCAAAATCCTAAACCCTCCTCCGCCGGCGACCCCACACCAACAGCGAAACGCCGCCCAGGCCGAGCAACAGAGCCGTGGAAGGTTCCGGTACGACGGCTTGGTTCAATCGCACGTTATCAAAATTCGCCTGCACATTGCCGGTGGCGTTGGAGGTGAGCGTGTGGGTCAAGCGGATCTTTAGCGGCTGACCGAGATAGATGCTAGTTTCGTCCGTCGCAAACGACGCGACCATGTCGGTGAAGGTTCCATCGACGAAACCGCCGTCATGCGTGGCGCTGGCGACGGTCGTGGTCCCGGCGAGCAGTTCGATCCTTACCCGTTGGGGATCAAGAATGTCGAGTCGATCACCAATGGCGACGGTCAGTGTGTAGACGCTTTTGGCCTCGATGGTGGCCAGGCTATTGGTGGTCGTGAAGCTGGCGGTCTGCCCGGCAACCATCCCGTTGCTGAAGTTGATAAACAGGGTTTGCTCGCCGACGCCAGGGCTGGGGAGCGTCCCTCCGTCCGCATCTGTCGTGCCGGCGTACTGGGCGTTCTGGTGGTTGAAGGTGCCGCCAAAGGTGGGCGACGAATGGCTATACGTCCAGCCGGGCACCGTGGCGGTGCTTCCGTTGGTGTTCGTTGATGAACCCGCGCCGTCGGCCCGATCGGGCAATTCGAACGAGTAGTTCGGCACGGGAATCGGAATGGCCTCGGCCGTCGGGGAACCCAAGCCCAGCACCGCCATGACGACCAAGCAGCACCCTCCGCGCAGGCGAAAGCTGCCGCCAATCCGCCGCGAAGGAATCAATCGCCCGATACGGGACAAGACCATTTCACCACCTCGGTTTCTAAGGAAGAGTGCGCTTGCCTTCGGCTTGCGTCGATGTTGTCGTTATCGCCTTGGCATAGACGCTCAACTGCGACAAGACCATGTTTCCGTGTTGACGGGACCGCCCTGGACCGGCGTGCGGCAACGAAGGATGTTCCAGCACTTCGAGCCGAATGCCGGTAATCCGCGCCAGCGAGGTCCGCGCGGTGACCGTGTAGCGCGCGCAGCCCATGAACTCGCCCCGGACCAGAAGGGAGCCGTCGTCTAACCGTTCCAGGTGGGCGCGTGGTTGTCGTTGATAATCCCCGGGCAGAAAACCCTCCGCGGCCACGCTCCATGCAGTTGGCGCCAGGATCGTCCAAATCGCTTCCTCGCCGAGCCGGCCGCCTTCGCTCTTTCCGTCGGCGAACTCGCTCGGATCGGCATCCGTTACCGAGAGCCGGAACCGTCCCAGCACGGCGTCCGGGTGCGTGGTGGTGCCCGAGTCGAGCACAAAGCATAACTCCCAGCCTTGCGCGTCGGGCGAACGGGCGGGTAGCTGGGCGATATGAAAGACTGCCGTTTCGCTCCGGGCGGCTTCCGTGCCCGATTGGCCGGTGCGGGCAATGGCCCAACTGCTGGTGGGGCTGTCATCGACGGCCTTCGCCACCGAGTACCCACCATGCGCGGTTTGCGAGAACGTGGCGGTGGGCGTCGTCAGCCGCAAGCGGTCGCCGGCGTTCTCCGGCACGGCGGGCACGTCGCGCCGGAGCGCGGCGAACTGCCGCGTGCGCGGCGCGACCGGCCGCGCGGCAGCGCCGGAGGCGACGACGGCGGCACGGCCTTGGCGGATGTCGAGTCCCGCGCGGCGCTTGGCCGGGAGGGTGCGGACCAGCCCCTCAAAGACTTCCACGTACGTCTCGCCTGCTTCCACGGCGACGCCGAACTTGGTGCCGAGGTCGAGAATCGACGTCTGCGGCGTCTGAACCACAAAGCCCCGCGCACGCGGCGGGACCGTGGCCGTCAGGCGGCCGCGGAGCAGTTGCAGCGCGTTGCGGGTGTGCGGGGCAAACTCGGCCGGCCCTTCGACCACGACCCGAGCGCCGCTCTCAAAGGCGATCTCCAGCAGGCCCGACTCGACGACGAACACCCGTCCCGCCATCAGCGCCCTGCCCACCGACAAGCCGGCGTCCTCCTCGGACCGGACAAGTTGCTTGCCCACGACGCGCGCCACGTGCTGCGGCGCACGAGCGCGCTGGGCAGTCTCGCCGCGCGGCTCTTGTAGGCCCGTGCGATAAGCGGCCAGAAACGTCAGGACCGCGAACATGAACGAGCCGGCGAAAATTAGCGAGAAGACCACCGGCCGATTGAGAAACCGCACCAGCGGAACCCGCACCGACACGACCGGCATAGCTTCGCGGCCGACGGCTGCCGGGGCGGCGCGATCGCCGCGGAGCATCGCTTGAAGCTCATCTTGGAGCCAAGCGCGGTCGGTCTGCGGACACTCCTCCCGCAACAGTTGGTCAACCAGCAGATATTCGACATACCGCTGGCGAAGCTGGTCATCGTTCCGCAGCAGATCGGCGAGTCGCTCCCACTGCGCGTCGTCGAGCTGCTCGTCCGCCACGAGGCCGAGCAACCCCTCGACCGGGTCTTCGGAGAACTTGGCGGGGGTCATTCGCGTTCCCCCGCTTCCAAGCGGCGACGGATGCAGTCCATCAGCGCCAGCCGAATCCGATAGAGCGCCTGCCGCGTGGAGCCTTCGGGGCGATCCCACTGAAGGGCGATCTCGGCGATGGATTGGGCGTGGTTGTAACGGCAGTCGAGCAGCTCGCGCTGCTGGTCGGTCAGCCGCTTGAGGCACATCTGCAGCGCGGCACGTCGCTGTTCGAGATCGTCGGTCTGGTGCTGAGCGACATCGGCCAAGTGCTTGAGCAGGTCCTCGTCAAACAGCAGCCGGCTTTGGCCGCGGCGTTTGTGATAGGAGAGAACCTGAAAATACGCCGCGCGACACGCCCAAGCCCCGAAATTCGTGCCCGGCGTGAACTCCTCGGCCTTGCGCCAGAGCACCAGATTCGTCTCTTGGAGCACGTCGTCCACCTGGCTGGCATCACGGACCAGGGCGCGGATAAACATGCGCAGCCGCGGCTGGGTCTGAACCAATTCCTGAACGAATTGCTCCTGCCGGTCCGCTTCCATCCGTTTTGCCTATTCCAGCAACTTGTTACTAGATCAAGTCTTAGCTTAAATCGTGCTTTCCCCGTTCGTACACCTAGCTACTGTTAAATATCCTGGCGGCGCGCTCTGTCACCGAAAAAAGAAGAAGTTTCCCCCGCCCCGCCCCCTTTTTCGCCCGCACCCGTGCGCGGGGGATGTCTTGGCGGAGAGGGCGCGCAAAAAAAGGGCCGGGAGCGGCTCGGTGTCGAGTGAGCCGCTCCCGGCCGACGCAGAGGCGTCTGGCGAAGAAGATATGGCGCGGACTACCAAGCCACGAGCAGACCGCCGCTTCCGGCGTGCAGGGCTTGGTGGTCGTTCAGATAGAGGTCGTAGGCACCGAACAATTCGACGTTCGAGCTAAGCGGCATCCGTGCGCGGGGGCCGAACAGCACCCAGTCGCGTCCGAGATCGACGCCTTGCACGGCGAAGGTCGTGTCGCCCGTGGCCCCAGCCAGTCGGGTGTCGATCAGGCCGGTCGTCTGGTCGAGCAGTTCGTGCGTCCAGGCGGCCGCGAAGGAAACCGTCCCGCGTGGCCCCGTGAGCAGTTCCAGGTTCCCGCCCACGCGCGTGCGGAGGCTGTCGAAACCCATGCCGTCGCTCGCCAGGTTCAGCGCGCCGGCGCCGGATTCGTTCACGTCGCCCAGTTCGTAATGGATGTACTGCAAAGCGACGAAGGGCTGAAACAGCGTGTCTTCGAGCAACTCCACATTCCAGCCGCGCTCTAGATACGTGCTGCCCTGCCAACCGTCGTGGTCGCTCTCCGCAGTGCGGAAGACGCGGTTGCCGCCGGTGCCGAAGTCGATGACGCGGGTCGTTTCATAGTCGTCGTAGCCGAGCGTGGCGGCCGCGATCCAGTAGCCGCCGTCGACGCCACGGACGAGATACGTGCCCCAGCGGAAGTTGTCAAACTCGCTGTGGTCGGACGAGTTTTGCAGGGCGACGTAGGAACTGGCGTAGTCGAATACCAGCCCCACGGTCGCGCGATCGTCGATGTGCCGCTCGAGCATCGCCATCGAGCCGCCGGTCGAGAGATTGAAGCCCCGCGCGTTGCCGTCGGTGTACGCCTCGCCGCCCAGGCCGTGTCCGTACACCGCGCCGGTCCACTGGCTTTGGACCGGGCGGTTGAGGGCCAGTAGCGAGCCGTGCGCCGTCGTCACGACCGGAGCCTGGCCGGTGTGGCGGGCGTGCCGCGAAAGCCGGTCGTAGTAGCGGTTGGTCAACTGCACGTTGGCGATGGCGAGCGTGGGATAGATGTCGCCATAAAGCTGATCCATCGCCGACCGCATTTCCGCGAACGAGTTGAGCCCGCCGATCGCGCTCATCACGTCGATCAATTCGTTACTGGCCGTGCCGTCGATGGCCGAGTTGTCGAGCCAGGTGCCGAGCGCGGACTGATTCGGTGTCTCGGAGATGAACTGGAAGCCGAGCAGACGGAAGCCGTAGGAATTGGATTCGCGGAAGAGGACGACAAGCGGAAAATCGAAGCCGCTCATCATCACATCGTCGAAGCCGACGCCTTGGATGGGATTGGTGGAGGTGATAAAGGTGTATTCGGTGCCGATGCGGAAGTCATTGGGATCGACGCCGGCGTCGGGCTTGACGAGTACGGTGCCGCCGTTGATGGTGACGGTGCCGCTGTCTTGCACCAAGTCACTGTTGCCGTTTTCGTCGATTTCGATTTCGAGGGTCGAGCCGGGGTCGTGGACGTAGTTGTTGGTCAAGTCGGTGCCGATCGAGTTGCCGGGAGCGTGCACGCCGCCGCTATGGACGTGCAGACCGCCGGTGAAGTTGCCGGTGCCGCCGAGCGTGCCGCCGGAGTTGATGTGGGTCCAGCCGTCGACCGATCCGCCTTGCATGTTCAGTTGGCCATCTTCAATGGTCAGGCCGCCGGTGCTGGCGTCGATATCGCCGTTGAAGGTGAGGCTGCCCGTGCCGGTTTTTTGGACGCCGCCATCGCCGCCAATGCTGCCGGTGAACTGGCCGTCCTCGCCCGATTGCTGATCAAAGACAATCGTCGCGCCATTGTTGACGGTGATGATTTCGGTGCTGGAGCTGCCAGCGCCGGGCAGGCTGCCGGTGCGGCCCGCGCCGGAGTTGCCGGCCGAGCCGATGAGCGTGCCCGACTGGACGGTGGTGCCGCCGGAATAGGTGTTCTCGCCCGAGAGCGTAGCGGTGCCAGAGCCGGTTTTGATCAGGTTGCCGGTACCGGTGATGTCGCCCGAAAACTCGCCGCCGGTGCTCTCGCTAAGCTCCAGCGTGCTGTCGTTCACCACGTCATGGCTTTGGCCGCTGGAGACGATGAGCTGGCCGGCGTTGATCGTCGTCGAGGTGGCGGTGAAGTTCGTAGCGCTGGTGATATTGACCACGCCCGCGCCGTTTTTGACGAGCGAGCTGGCTCCGCTAAACTCGCCGTTGATGACGAAGTCGTCGCCCGTGCGGACGTCTCCCACGTCGAACGTGATGACGTTGCCCGAGGCGGTCGTCCAGTCGTTCGCGCTCGTCACGCCGGTGGTGGTCGAGAGGGTGACGTTGCCGACGATATTGACCGTACCGGTACCAAGTGCGGCGTCGCTGTTCAGGACGACGGTTCCCTGCTGCAGGCTGGTGCCGCCGGTGTAGGTGTTCGCGCCGGAGAGCGTCAGCGTGCCGGCGCCGGTTTTCGTCACCGAGCCGGTGCCCGAGACGACGCCGCTGACCGTGCCGCTGGCGACGGTGAGCGCGCCCGTACCGAGGGTGACGTTGCCGGCGGCATTGAGGGCGGCGACCTGTTGATCGTTGCCGTTCAAATCAAAGGTCGCGCCCGAGGAGACCGACACATTGCCGGTTGTGGCGAGACGATTGTTGCCCCCGTCGAGCTGCAAGGTGCCGGTTGAGATCGTGGTGCCGCCGGTGGAGGTGTTGGCGCCCGAGAGCGTGAGCGTGCCGGCGCCGGTTTTGGTGAGCGAGCCGGTGCCGCTCATCACGCCGGCGTAGGTGCCGCCGGTCGCTTGATTGAACTCGACTTCGGCGTTGTTGGTGACGTTGCCCGAGAGGCTGGTCGAGTCGCCGACGAGTTTTCCGCCGGAGACGGTGGTGCCGCCGGAGTAGGTGTTCGCACCGGACAGGGTGAGCGTGCCGTCGCCGGTTTTGACGAGCGAACTGCCGGTTCCCGAAATCACGCCGTTGACCGTGCCGCTGATCGAGTCGGCCGTGTCAAAGGTGAGCGTCGAGCCATCGGCGATTTGGATGTTTTCGAACTGCAGCCCGCCGCCTTGGGCGGAGATGTTGAGATCGCCCGCGCCGATCACGGCGACGTCGAAGCTCTGCTCATGGGACGAATTATTCGTCAGCGATGCTCCATCGCTCAAAGTCACGTCGTTGCCTTGCACGGTGACTTGCGCGCCGCCGGCGTTGAATTGCCAGCCGGAGTAGGTGTTGCCGGTGACATTGTGGTTGAGCGTCGAGGTGCCGCCGCTTTCGACGCGGACGATCGCGCCATTGGTGGCGACTTCTTGGGGGTCCCAGTTCGTGGCGTCGTCGAAGTCGCTGTCGGTTGCCCCGGTCCATTTTCCCAGGTCGAAGTCAAAGTCGTTCGGATCGGCGGCCACGGCGTAATTGTATTCCAGCACTACGCTGTTGCCGTTGCTGAGCGTGCCGATGTCGAACCCGATGCCGATGGCGTCGTCGCCGACGCTGTCGGCCGAGCCGGCGAGGTAATCGTCCGGATCGGTGCTCCAGGGGCTCGTAATGGCCGTGTTGTGGGTGACGCTGGAAGCGGAAAAAAGCCCCAGCGTGGCGCCATTGCTCTCACTGACCGAGTTCACCCAATCTTCGGGCGCCAAGCCGAGCGTGGAATTCCCGCGGCTGTTCTCCGAGGACGTGCCGCCGGAGTCGGGGTCGATCCAGCGGGCGAATTTGAGATCGCTCAGGTTGGTGAGGGCGGTGATGGTGGTCTTGATGTTGACCTGCTTCGCGTCGTCATCCAGCCCGTAGAGATGCTCGATCGTCAGCACGCCGGCAATCGTGCCGGTCCAGGAGACGGCATGGTCGAATCCCGACGTGGCCGAATCCACGGTCGTGGGTGCGGCGGCAGTGCCGATCTCGATCGTGTTTCCCGTGTTGTTGTTTTCCAAGACGCTTGCCCCGGCATAGGAGATGGAAAAGCCTTCAAACGGCGTGCCGGGAGTCAGATAGTCATTGGCGGTGTTGAAGGTTCCGCTTCCCGTGGAGTCGAAGATAAAGCCCGGGCTGGTATTTCCGCCTACGCCGAGCGTGCCGTTGTTGCTCACGCCGGTGCGGATGTAATTGCCTTCGAGAACCAGCGAGTCGCCCGGCACCTGCGCAAAAGCCGTGCTGACGCCGAGCGCTGCGCACGTGATCCCGACGAGGCCGGCCCGGCAGAGCGCCGACCACCGCGTGGAGAAGCCCGCCCTAGCTCTGCGACCCGCGACGCGCGGGCGAGGCTCAATGGAAGAGGTATCGTCGTCCCCACGCACCGCGAGGCTGTCCATGCTGATTTTCTCCCTGCCCTGAGACATTGTCTGCCCTGAGAAACGCCGCCGGTCGTTCTAGATCAAGAGGGCCACCCGGTGGGTGCCGTCGCGCAACACGGGCGGAATAACAGGCTTATTCGGCACGAGGCGAAGGCAAATTCAGCCGCAGGCAGCGGTCGCGAGCGAACAGACGGGAATCCGCATCAGGGGCCTCGGTCGGCAGACCGCAAAGAGAACCTAACCCTCCCGGTCAAGCCGAGTAAGGCCAAGGGGCGAGCAGGCCGTGCACGACCTGAATCGGCAGCCAGCGCCAAGCTTTCCGCCTGCCACCGCTCAGGACGGCGCGAAGATTTGCCGATAGTAACGACGAGTTGGCACGCGCCGGTTGAGCAGTCCTTTCGGAAACCCGCAGCCTCGTCGTCTCGGACACCCACTACGAAAAAGAGGGCAGAACTTTGAACACGAAACTCGCGTTACCTCTGGTCTGTGCTAGTGCTCTGGCCGGAGGCGTCTTCGGCGGCTGGCTCTTCTCGCCGGGCGAGAACCGCAACCCGACATTTGAAACCGTGACGGTGACGAAGAACCTGCTCGTGGCCCAAGGCCCGGAGAGCGAGGCCGGCTGCCGGATGTTCCCCGACGGCACGCTTTCCGTCTCCAAGGGACTGTTGGCCAGTCAGATTCGCAGCCAAATCCTGGCGTCGCAGACCATCTTGGCGTCGACCAATCCGCTCAGCGCGTCGTTCGATCAACAAAAGATCATGGCCCAGATGACAGCCGACCCGCGCTCCGGGGGCAAGTTCCTCGCGCTGAACGTCGACGCGACGCTCGTGCCCGCGCAAGGCGCGCCGGCCAAGGGAAGCGTGGCCTGCATCCGCTTCCATCCCGAGAATGGCCGCCCCGAAGTCTTCACCCACGATCTCGCCCAAGGCGAGCAGGGCAAGTCGTTCATGCTGGCGTACAAGCAGAATGATCCCCGGACGGCCGAGGCGCCGCGCGCAGCGGAAGCCCCCGTCCAGCAGCGCTAAAGCCTGAGGCTCGGCAGACGCGGCTGAGGTGCCCTGCGCGCTTGGTGGGGCACGGCTTGCAAGCTAACTTGGCGGAAGCGTCCTTCCCGCGCAGGCGGGAATCCAGACGGCTAACTCTGTCCTCTGGATTTCCGCCGGCGCGGGTAAGGACGGGCCTCCTAGACTTCCGCCCTCCGCTTTTTTGCGCCTCGGGGGCTTCCGCTCCTCGCGGTGCGCCCCCGCCCCCCCTGGCGGCTAGCGCGCTCGCTTGCCTCGTTGGGTGGGAACTTCTGGCTCGGTGCGGATCTGGCGGATCTTCTGTTCGAGCTGCGCGACCCGGTCGGGATGGCTGGCGGCCAGAT
>CAYZVT010000176.1:0-9318 GCA_964481585.1 uncultured Pirellulales bacterium | reverse complement strand
GTAGTGACGACGCCCATCCCCTATGAGGGTTTGCCTCCCGTGGCCGCCGATTTCGATGCGGCGGGGCTGCGCGCGGCGATTCTCGACAGCCAGCGCCAGGGGCAGCACTACCGGGACTTTACCCGGCGCGCGATGGAGGCTGGGGTACAGGGCTACCTCGCTTTCTTGCGCGGGCAGCGCGTCACCTACTGGGGGCGCGGGGGCGAGCAGCATACCGAGTGGTTTCCGGGAGCAGGCCCAGGTAACTCCCATTGACCGCAACGCCCTGTGCCACTGGCCTCCGGCCCGTGCCGTTCTCGATGCACGGAAGAAACAACCGTTTCGCGGCGGGACAACGTCCCGCCCGTTTTCCCACGCGGGTTTGAAAAAAATCGCAAACAAGCGCGCGGGACGGTGTCCCGCCGCGAAACAGGATTGAGGGGAAATGGCGGCGGCGACTGGCGTGGCGGGGACGGCGGGCTAGGATGGAGGGGGGCCTCTTTCCTTTCCTCTTCCCTGTGCCGGGCTGCTGGCGAGCGACGCGCCGGATAAAAAAGAGCAGAAGAAAGCCCGTCAGGCGGCGGCGAAGCTGGGCGTTCCGCAGCTTGAGCGGCATATTCTGTTGTGCGTGCCGCGCAAGGCGAAGTGCGCCAGCAAAAAGGAAATCAGCGAGGCGTGGTCGTACCTCAAAAAGCGGCTGAAGCAGCTTGGGCTGAGCGGTTGCGGCGGCATTCTGGCCTCGAAGGTCGACTGCTTCGACATCTGCAAAGCGGGGCCGATCGCCGTCGTCTATCCTGAAAACGCCTGGTATGGCCACTGCACGCCGGAAGTGCTGGAGCAGATCATCCAAAAGCATCTGCTTGGCGGCGAGTTGGTCGAGCCGTATCTGATCGAGCAGCATGAACTCCCCTGCGGGCAGCCGCTTTCCGGCCGCTGACGTTCGCCCCCTGGTGGCTGTGGCTGTAAAGCTGCGGGCTATGGCGAGTCTGGGTGGAAAATTTCGGTAATTTCTTGCGGGCTGCGGGGCAGCGGACTAGCATAATGCGTGTCCGCTCGATACGCACCTTTTGGGATGGGCCGAGGCCGCGCGCTCGGCGACCGACGAATTTTCAGCTACGGGGAGAGTTCTCATGGTGAAGCTGCGACGGCCTGCCCAGACGGCCGTGGTTTGGACGTTGGTGGTGATGATGTCGTTTGACACGGCCGCCGCCTGTCGCTGGATTCGCTGGTCGCGGCCGTGCTACACCCCCTGCCCGACCGTCTGCTACCAAGTCTGCCCGACGGTCTGCGCGCCGACCTATCTCGCGCCCGAGGCGACCTGTGCGGCTCCGCCGGTGGAGATGCTTGCTCCACCCGCGCCGCCGGCCGACCTGCCGCCGGCTCCGGCTCCGCAGACCTTCAATCGGGTGCCGGACGAGGAGGCGCCGAGCCTGCCGGCGGACGAGCCGACGCCCCCTGCGCCGCAACAACCCGCGCCGCCGATGACGCCGAGCCGCGTGGTGCCGCCGGCTCCGGCCGAGCCGCAACCGGCCGAGTCCGTTCCCGCTCCGGCTGAGCCGGCCCCTGTGGTACCGGCTCCTGCCGAACCCACACCCGTTGAACCACCGGCAGTGCCAGCGCCCGAGGCTCCGGCCCCCGCCGTCCCGGCTGTGCCTGCCCCCGTTGAGCCGGCCCCGGCGGAGCGGATGCCGGCTGAACCCGCGCCAGCAGAACCAGCGCCAGCAGAACCCGCTCCGGTGGAGCCGGCTCCGGCCGAGCCGATGCCCGAGCGGCCGCCGCAGGATTTGGAAGACCTGTTCGGCGAGCCGGAAGCGGAAACGCCCGCAGCGCCGGCCGATGATCCGTTCGGCGCGCCGGCGGCGGAGCCGGAGGTGATGCCGCAGGAGGAGGCCCCGCCGGAGGATGCCGAGGATCTCTTTGATGAGCCTGCCGCTCCTGCCGCTCCTGCCGCGCCGGCCGACGATCCGTTCGGCGAACCGGCGGACGAGCCTGAACCGGCGGCCGACGATCTTTTTGGCGAGCCTGCTCCGGCCGAGCCGGCTCCGGGAGCGATGCCGCGCGAAGATGCCCCGGCCGACGATCCGTTCGGCGCGCCGGCCGAACTGCCCGAGCCAGAGGCTGACGATCCGTTCGGTGCTCCGGCAGAGCAGCCCGAGCAGGACGCCGAAGATCTTTTTGGTGCTCCCGCTGATGCGGCCGACGAGGCCGTCGAGAACGCAACGGAAGCGGCTGGCGAAGCGGTTGACGACCTGTTCGGCACTCCGGCCGAGGAGGACGCCCCGGCCGAGCCGGAAACGCCTGCCGAGGAAGCGCCGGCGGAGGATGCTGAAGACTTGTTCGGGCCTCCGGCGGAAGAATCGCAAGAGAGCGTGGATGACCTGTTCGGCCAAAATGCCGAGCCGGCCGACGCCGTCGCCTGGACCCGGCTGCCCGGTGGGCTGGAGAGTGACGAGCTGCGCGTGTGGACCGACAGCACCGGCAAGCACTCGATTCGTGGCCGACTGCTGTGGGTGCGAGACGGTCAGGTGCGCATTCTGAAAGAGACCGGCCGCACGACCACGCTTCCCGTCACGCGACTGAGCACGACCGACGCCCAGTTTGTCGCCCAGCAGTTCACGCCCGCCAAGGCGAAACTCGCCCAGCGCTAGGCAACCTGAACACCCCCAAGCCACGGGTGGCCTTTTGCTGCCGCCCGTGGCTCTTTTTGTTGGTGTTTTGGGAAGGTTTAACTTCTGTGCCGATTGGGCCGATAGTTGGTGTGAGGGCGGGAAAGGCTGCAAGCTACGGGCTGCGGGCTGCAAGCGGTAAGCTATAGCCTGTAGGTGGTCAGCAAAACACGTCATTCCCGCGCAGGCGGGAATCCAGGAGCGCACTGTCCATCGTCTGGATTCCCGCCTGCGCGGGAATGACGCTTCCGCCAAGCTGGCTTCAAAGCGGTGGCTCGTAGCCCGTAGCTTGCAGTCGCAGCCAGCTCTGCTTTCCGCTTTTTCACACCGGAGCCTTCCCATGCACTGGGCGCCGATTGTTGCCGGGGGCTGGGCGGCGATGGGATCGGTCGCGGGCGTGGCCAGGCAGACGGTCGAGGCGGCCGGCTCGTTTGCCGACGTGCTCGCGCAGACCGCGCAGCAGCAAGCGCCGGCGGCGGCGAGCGAGAGCGCGCCGCGCGTCGCAGCCCAGCAGTCGCTCGCCGCGCAGTTTCAATCGGCGAGCGCGGACGCGTCGCTCTTTCAAGACCTCACCGGCCGACCGCCCGCCTATGCCGGCGAGCCGGTGCGGCTGCACGACGTGCGCGATAACATCGACAGCCGCTTGGCAGCGCTCGGCAGCGCCATCCGCGACCGGCTGGAGTCGGCTGGCGTCGACGTCACGCAGCCGTTTCAAATGCGCATCGGCGGCGATGGCCGCCTGCTGGTGGAAGGGCATCCGCAACAGGCGGAGATCGAACAACTCCTCAACGACGACCCCGCGCTGGCGGACGAAGCCCGCCGACTCAGCGCGACGCTCGAACTGCTGCATGCTGCGGAGCGCCACGCGGAGTTCGCCGATGCGTATGCCGATGATCCGGTGGCAGCGGTCGCGCGGTTCGCTGAGCTATTCGATAGCCGTCAGCCCGCGCTGCGACTTGCTTGGGATCAGTTTGGTCTGCGCGTGGAAGAATAACCGCGTCGCAGCGCGCGCACCGTGCGTTAGCGCGCATTGCCTTTGAAGTGTAGCGCCTCTTGGCCTTCTCGCCCCAACGGGGCGATACTCGATAGCCCGGGGCGCAGCCCTGGGAAACCGTGACGCGACAAACAGGGAGGGAAGAACCAACAGCGCCAAGCAAGGCCCAACGGGCCGCCACCCGCCGGAATCCTCGCGTAACGGCCCGTTGGGCCTTCCACGATTCCAGCGCATTCACTTCTCTTGCGCCAGCCGTTTCTCCAGGGCTGTCGAGTTTGGCCCCGTTGGGGCCGTGAGAAGGCCTGCTCGCCAAGTCCCTGGGGCGGGGGACGCGACAGGGAAACGGAAGTTGCGTTAGCGCGCGGTGACTTCCTGAAGCACCTGCGCGGCGGCGGATTCGCCGCTGTGGATGCACTGCGGAATGCCGACGCCGCGATAAGCGCTGCCGGCCAGCGCCAGTCCTGGCAGAGCTTGCACGCGGGCCTGAATCTGCGTGACGCGCTCGCCGTGGCCGACATGGTATTGCGGCATCGCGTGCGGCCAGCGCGTGGCGAGCGTCAGATGCGGCGCGCCGCGCGCGCCGATCAAGTCGGCGAGTTCTTCTTGCACGATCCGGTACAACTCGTCGTCGGGCAGGTCGACGAGTTCCGGCTGATGCGCCCCGCCCACAAAGACGCGCACGAGCACGCTATCCTGCGGCGCGCGGCCGGGAAACTTAAGACTCGCAAAACTGCCGGCCAGGATGCGACGCCGCTCGATGCACGGCACGACAAAACCAAAGCCGGCGAGCGGCCAGGTGATCTGCTCGCGGCGGTAGGCGAGCGCGACGACCGCCGAACTGGCATACTCGATGCCGCCAAGGAGCGCCGCGAGTTCACGATCGACACCGCTGACGAGCCGCGCGGCGTGATGCGCGGGCGTGGCGAGAACCACCGCATCGCAGACAAGCGGCTCTCCCTCCGCAAGCATGAGCGTCCATTGCCCTGCGGCGGTGCGATGGATGGATTCGACCGCCGTGCCAAGCCGCACGCTCTCCGTTGGTAGTCGCGCGGCGAGGGCTTCGACGAGACTGCTCATGCCGTCGCGCGGGGCGACGAACAGGCTGTACCGCGCTCCGCTGTCGAGCGTGTCGGTTTTGCGCATGCCGGCTCGTGCGGCGCGGATCAAGCTGCCGTGCGAGCGCTCCATGTCCCGAAACTGCGGCAGCGCCGCGGCGAGACTGAGCTGTTCGGCGTTGGCGGTGTAGATACCGCCGACCAGCGGCTCGACGAGCCGTTCATACGCTTCGCGTCCCAAGCGGCGACGAGCAAACGCCGCGACGCTCTCATCGACGACCTCCTCGCCGCGCGGCACGAAGTACTCGCAGGCCAGCCGCAGCTTGCCCCACGGGCTGAGGATCGGCGTGGTGGCGATCGCGCCGAGTTCTTTGGGCACCATGAGCAAGAAGCCCTGCGGAACTTGCCGCAGCCGGCCGCGCCGCACGACGAACGCGCGTCGCAGCGCGGGGTTCGTTTCCAGCAGTTGCGGCTCAAAGCCGATGCGTCGGCAAAGATCGGTTGCCCAAGGAAGATTGGTAATAAAATTGTCGGCGCTGCGCTCGATGAGAAACTCGTCGCGGCGCACCGTCTGCAAGACGCCGCCGAGCCGGTCGCCCGCTTCGAGCAACACCAACTCCGCCTCTGGCGACAGCTCATGCAGCCGATGCGCCGCCGCCAGTCCACTAATCCCGCCGCCGACCACGGCAAGTCGCAACTTCGGCGGCCGAGGCGAATCAGGATGCATGGGGCGGGATGCTTGGGGCTGTAGGCTGTAGGCTCGAAGCTGTAGGATGCCAGTGGATGGGCCGAGCGTGAGCGCGTTTGAGGGGGTGCTGTGCGCAGCGCCGCCGCCTAGCGCGCATCATAACTATAGCGTCTCTTGCGGCAAGCCGGCGTGGACGCCGCGGGCGAAAAGAGTGCTGCTTAAGTGCCGTGCGCTCTCTAGCCCACAGCTTATCGCCCGCAGCCCGTAGCCCGCCGCTTGCCCCGCAGCCCTAGAAGAAACCAACCGGCTCGGAGTTGTTTTTCGCGCCCGCGTAGAGAACGATCAGATGTTGTTCCTGCTGGCCGTCGATCTCGATTACTAGGAGCGCATCCGTCGAGGGGGGAAGCTCTGGTTCGCCGCGATAGATCAGCGAGTGCGGACCGACCTTCGCCACGGGCAGTTTTTCTCCCGCCACGAGCAGGTAGATTTCCACCTCGGACGAGTAGCCTTCCTCGCAAGCCGTTCCCATTATGCTCAACTCACAGCTAGAGATTCGAGCCAGGCAATACGCCTCCTCCGTCGGCATCCATCCGCAGAATCTAAAGCTGCTCGGCCACGGACAAGATGGGTGCGTCTGGAACTCCGGGCAAAAGACCGCCATCAAGGTATTTCAACGCGACACCAATTATTACTTGGAGCTTGAGTGTTATCAACGACTTGAAGAGCACGAAGTGAACACGATCGGCGAGTTTTCCGTGCCGAAGCTCATGCACTTTAGTAACGATCTGCTGGTTATCGAGATGGAACTGGTTGCGCCGCCGTACATTCTCGATTTCGGGAAGGTGCATCTCGACTTTCCCCCAGACTATTCACCTGAAATCTGGGAAGACTGGCACAACGAACGCCGAAGCCTGTTTGGCGAGGATCGTTGGCCACAAGTGCTGGGACTGCTCGCGGCGCTCGAAAGCTACGGGATCTACTACCAAGATCCGAAACCAGGCAATATCGCCTTTCGAAGCGGCTGAGGCAATTCGCCGTCGTTCCGTCGCGCGAGCAAAAACCCCCGCCCCTTCTCGCCTACAGCCCTTCGCCCGCTCACCGCACATGCCGGCTCGGCTGCCAGGGAAAGTAGACGCGCCGCGTGCCGCCGTAGCGGAGTTCGAGACCGAAGCTGAGGCTGACGTTGTGCATCGTGTCGAGCCGGTCGTTTTCGAAGGCGAGGTTGTCGAGCACCTCGAGCCGAAAGGCGAGCCGAGGGTGGGCCTGGTACTTTAGCCCACCGCCAAAGGGCATGCCGAGCAGCACCGCGTCGCGCTCCATCCCTTGCAGATCGACATAGTCGAAGGTCGCCATGCCGAGGCCGAGCAGCAAGTAGGGGCGAAAGCGGCTGTCTCCCCAGGGATAATAGAGCAGATCGACATCGCTTAGAAAGATGTCGCTGTTAGGATCGTCGGGCGGGCCGCTCAGGTCGGCCGTGGACCAACCAAACCGTAGTTCGCTTCCCCAGTAGTGGTCAAAATCCCAGCCGAGCCGCAGGCCGGCCAGCACGCTGGAGTCCTGGTCGATCTGATCGGTGACGAGCGTGTCGTTGAAGATGGGGCCGACAAAGACGCCTAGACTGTGAGGGCGGTTGAGCCAACTGCTGCCGGTGAGCGGATCGCCTTTGCCAATGTGGCGAGGCCAATGCTCCGACGAGCGGAACAGACCCAGTCTGCCCGACGGCGGCGTGCTCGCCGGAATCGGCGGAGGCGCCGTTGCCGCCGCCCAACCGGGAGCCTCATACAGCGGCACTTCGGGCACGGCCGTCGGCGGCGCGACGTCGGTCAGCGCGTGCGGGGCGTCGGCGGTCTCTCCCCGCGCAAGCTCAACGCCCAGCGCCAAGCACCCCGCGAGCAGCGCAGCGAAAAGCCGAAAATTTGCCATGCAGCCTGCAAGAAGAAAGAGCCAGCGAGCCGATCGCGGGCGGGGATTATGGTGAGCACGCGCTAGCGTGTCAATGGCGGATAGAGAGAGCTACAGGCTGCGAGCCGCGAGCTAGAGGCTGTAGGCTGTAAGCTAGAGGCTAGAAGCGGCAGCCTTCCGCCTTCCGCCCTCCCCACACTGCTCTTGGGCCTTTTCGTGGCTGCGTCTACAATCGCGCTCCGGCATGGAGGCGGTTTCTGAGCTTTTGGGGAGGATGCGCGATGCGAGTTTGGCTGGCTCTGGCGGTGGCGGGAATGATGCTCGGTGCCTGGGCACAGGCGGAGCCGCCGCGTCGGCCGGTCGCGGAGCGGCCGGTAGTCCATGAGGCGGTCGAGCCGGAGCGGCTTGTGCCGGCGGTGGCGGAAATGCCGGCTGATGCGACGGGAACTCCTGCGTCGGCGGTCGTCGAGGGAGAACTGGTGCGGGAGTTTTTGCGCCGCCCGTCGGTCGTGGTGGCCGACGCCTTTGAGCCGCTCCAGGAGCAGCCCTCGCCGCTTCAGCCAGCCTCGAACTGGACGGCTGAGAGGCTTCAGCCGCCGCCCGTCCCGCTGCCGCAGTGGCGGCCGCCGACGCCGTCCAATGCCGCGGCACTGCGCGAAGCGGCCTGGCAGCTTGACGAGGCGGCCAATCTGCTCGAATGGCACGAGCAATACGAGCGGGCCGACGCCGTGCGAGAAATGGCCGGCGAACTGCGGCAAGATGCCCGCAAGCTGACGGCGCACGAGGAGCGGCCCGTCACCTTCTCTCTTGGCTTCGATCGCTAAAACCGTGCGGACTCCCGCCATTTGGTGCCACGGGCGCAAGCGCCTGTGCCACCGGTCGGTGTCCCCGGCATTTAGTTGACACGCGCTGCAGCCGTCGCTAGCCTAACAAAAGGGTCTAGAATTCTCCCCTTACGGTGGCTCGTAAGCGTTTCGGTGCGAAGCAGTTCTGTTTCGCGTCGCAGTCCTCCCTGCGAGAAGAGGCCTCTCTCATGGCGGGGAACGCGCGGCGAGTCGTCTCCTTCTCTCGCTGACTCACCTTTCTTGCGCTCGGTGCATGCCGAGCACAACGGATAGCAGGCATGGCTGATTTTACCGAACTTCTTGTCCGCCAACGTATTGTCAGCCCCGAGCAGTTGCGCGAAGCGGATGGCTTGGCGCGGGAGTCGAAGCTGAAGGTCGGCGATGCGCTGGTGCGGCTCGGCTACGCGACGGGCGATGAAGTGATGATGGCGATGGCCCGCCAGCATGGGCTTGATTTCGTCAACCTGAACGAAGTGGTGATTCCCCCCTCGGTCGTCGAGCTGGTGCCCGAGTCGGTTGCCCGCGAGAACTGCATTCTGCCGATGGCCTCGGAAGACGACGGCTCGCTGCGGGTGATCGTGAGCGACCCGGACGACCTGGATACGTTTGAAAAGCTGCGGTTTATTCTCAACCGTCGGGTCGATATTGCCCTGGCGCCGCGGGAAAACATCCTCGAATCGATCAATCGCCATTACGGCCAGATGGACGGCGAGTCGGCCGACTCGATGCTCCAAGAGTTCACCGATACGGCGATCGACTTTACGGAAACCGAAGACGACACGCAGCAAGCCGAAGAAACGATCGACGAAACGAGCGCGCCGATCGTGCGGCTGGTGCAACTGATCATCACCGAGGCGGTGCAGCTGCGGGCGTCGGACATCCACATTGAGCCGTTCGAGGACCGCATCCGCGTCCGCTACCGCATCGACGGCGTGCTCGTCGAGCGCGACAGCCCGCCGCGCCGGCTCTTGGGTGCCATTTTGTCGCGTGTGAAGATTCTCGCCAAAATGGACATCGCCGAGCGCCGCCGGCCGCAGGACGGGCGGATCAAGATCACGGTGGGGGACAAGGAGCTTGACCTGCGGGTGAGCATCCTGCCGACCAACCACGGCCAGTCGGCGGTGATGCGGATTTTGAACAAGGACAACATCAAAGTGGGCGTCCGCCAGCTGGGGCTGGCCGATGAGGA
>CAYZVT010000175.1:0-9342 GCA_964481585.1 uncultured Pirellulales bacterium | reverse complement strand
AAGCGCTCTTTCCGCCCTCCGCCCTCCGCTTTCCGCTTTCCGCTTTCCGCTTTCCGCGTTCCGGGGGGGCTTCCGCTTCCGCGGTGCCCCCCCGCCACCCCTGCGGAACTGGCTTTACAGCCGCGCCGCGATGGATGATATTATCCTCCCTGGTCCCATACCATGGATGATGGGTTACTCGCGCGAGGAGCATCTCAAGCATGTCGCGGCTGTCGATGAACGAGATGACGACCTACCGCTGGTCGTTTGAGGAGGATGTAGACCACTATCAACAGGCGGGCTACGCGGCGATCGGCGTCTGGCGGCAGAAGCTGACCGATTTCGGCGAAGAAAAAGGTGCCGAGCTACTCGCCGACCGGGGCTTGGCCGTCTCCAATCTGCTCTGGGCCGGCGGCTTCACCGGCAGCGACGGCCGCTCGCATGCCGAAAGCATCGACGACGCCCTGGAAGCCGTAGAGCTAGCCGCCGATCTGCACGCCGGCTGCTTGGTCCTCTACAGTGGCGCTCGCAACGGCCATACCCATAGCCACGCACGGCGGCTCTTTCAGGGGGCGCTTTGCGAACTGCTCCCGGCCGCGCGTCAGCTCGGCGTGCAATTGGCCGTCGAGCCGATGCAGGCAAGTTGCGGCCGAGAGTGGACGTTTCTGGCCGATCTCGACGAGACGCTCGAACTGATCGATGCGGTCGACCCGCAGCAGATCGGGCTGGTTTTCGACACCTATCATCTTGGCCGCGAGCCGGAGATTCTGTCGGCAATCCCGCAATTCGTCGACCGTATCGCGGTGGTGCATCTAGGCGATGGACGGGGAACGCCGCAGGGAGAGCAAAACCGCTGTCCGCTGGGCCACGGCGATCTGCCGCTCGTGCCGATCCTGGCCGCCCTGAGCGAAGCCGGCTACGACGGCGACTATGATGTGGAACTATTGGGCGAAGCGATCGAGTCCCACAGCTACGAAATGCTGTTGGAACACTCGCTGGGGGCGTTTCACCGCCTGACCCGCCTCAGCCGGCTGGCCGATAGCTCGTCGAGCCGTTAGCGCGACCCAGCGAAGCCGCGCTGCTCTCCTAACGCGGCAGCAGCGATAAGAAACGGCTACCGAAGCTCGGCTCCTGGGCGGCCGTGGGTTCCGCAATCGGCGGAGGCGGAAGCACCGGCTCCTGCACCGGCGGGAGCGCTTGGCTGCAATTCGTTCCGCAGTTGCCCGCTCCGCAGCAAGGCGTCTTGTCCCAGCTCCATTTGTAGCCGCAGCCTTCGCACTCGTACTGGTGGCGCTTGAGCGTCTTGACCGAGATCACCTTGCCGCAGCGCGGCGCGGCGCAGCACTTTTCCCAGGGGAAGGTGATCTGGGGGATGCAGATTTCCTTGCACTCGACCTCCCAGCACTCTTTCTCGATCTTCACCCTTTCCGGCAGCCCGACGCAGGTCTTGCAGCAGTTGGGGCATTTGATCTTGGGATGCGGGTGCGCTGCTTCGGCCCGTTGGGCCAGTAGGACGATGGCAGCAAAGGCGAACGACAGCAGCGGTTTCATCGCAATCCCTCTCCCTGAATTCGGACGGCGGAGCGAACCGTATTGCGGCGGGGCCGCCCGTAGCACGGCGGCTACCAGCTAGATCGGCCCCGCCTGCGGCCGGACACGGTTAAGAAATGCGACAAAGCCCGCCGCCGGTGCTGGCCTTTCGCCCGCAGTCCGTTCCTAGCGCTACAACCGGCAGAGCTTATTTTGGCATTGGCCTTCGCTGCGCTTGCTCTGTTGGGCCGGCATACGTTCATGTACCACTTCCAGAACCGCTCGGGGCTGACGCGGTTGGCATCGCGTTTGCGTAGCAACAGGATCACGCTTCGGCAGATTCTGTTTCTCCTCTTCGGCACCAGGAATTGCTGCGATGGCCCGCGCGTCCGCCGCTTCGCTCCCGCTCCGCGAGTCGACGAGCAAATGGGTGGAGGGGTTGGCACGGGTTGGCTATGCGGCGATCGGCGTCGTCTATGCCCTCGTGGGCGTTCTGACGCTCAGCGCGGCGTGGGGGGTCGGCCCATCCGCTATTAACACTCGCGAAGCGATTCGCCGCATTGGACAGCAGCCCTTCGGGTCCGTCTGGCTCGCCGCCGTGGGAATTGGACTCGTGGCGTTTGTGCTCTGGCGATTCGTGCAGGCAATCCAATATCCTGGGCTGCCCAGCGGCGATCTCAAGAGCACCTTCAAACGCCTCGGCTTCGCCATCAGCGGCGTTGTCTACGGGCTACTGGCCTTCACGGCCGTCAATCTGGCGATCGGCATGGCCGACCAACACGACAAACAGAGCGCCGCCGAGAGCTGGACGCGGTGGACGTTTACCTTCCCGCTCGGCGAGTGGTTGATCGGCATGATCGGCGGCTCGATCATCGGCGTCGGGATCGGGCAATTCTACCTCGCGGCGACAGCCAGCTTCCTAAACCAGTACGATCTATCCGGGATGAGTACCGGACGCCGCAAAGCGATCAAGTTCATTGGCCGCTTCGGCCTCGCGGCGCGGGGAGTGACGTTCTCGATCATTGGCGTCTTCTTGATCCAAGCCGCGATCTACGCCGATGCCGGCGTGGTCAAAGGACTCGGCGAAGCGTTCCTCGCCGTCGCGGCGCAGCCGTTTGGGCCTTGGCTCTTGGCGGCCGTCGCGGTGGGCTTCGTCGCCTTCGGCATTTATTGCTTTTCACAGGCGCGGTATTGCTATTTCAAGACGGCATAGAAAAACGCCCACCCACCGCCAGGACGGTGAGTGGGCAGGAGAGCGATTTGGTTTCATGGTAGCGTCTGCTGTGCCTTTTCGCCCGAGGCCGCCAGCGAAGGATAGCCGCTCGGGGCGCTACCGCGTGACCGAAAGCCTGCCCTCGAGATTCCCGCCTGCGCGGGAAGGACCGGAGGGCGGCTTTGCCAAACCAGAGCATCAACCGGATGACCGGCTTAGCGGCCTCGGGCAAAAACGAGACGCTCCCAGTTTGGTTGTCGTCCGCTCGCTTAGCCGAAGTCGTAATCGCGGTCGGAGCCAGCGACTTTGACGAGCTTGTTGTACAGGCCCAAGATGAGAAACGTCGGTGCCCATTGGCCGATGAACAGGCTCTTTTCCCGTTCACCCATCATTTGATAGACGAGCGAACCGATGATCGAGCCGCCGGCGGCCCACAGAAAAACATCGCTCGGCAGTTTGGCCGTTTGATCTTCGATCGAGCGGGCGATGGTGCCTTCGCTATGCTTGCGACTGCTGGTAGCAAATGCCATGGGACACTCCTTTGCGAGATTTCCAAAAGAACCCAAACCAAAGAATTGTTGCGACCGTGTTAGAACCGGACCATTGGAAAAAAGCGCGTGAGGGTAAGGGGAGATTTCCCAATGCGTCTATCCGCCGATTCTGGATCGAGTGCCGCCGCAGCGCGTTAGCCCTGCAATTGCTGTTGTTGGCCCTGCGGCTGTGATCCGCGGTAGCGGGAGCGCACCCATTGGTAGAGTTTGTTTACCGCGTCCCAGTTGACGACGTTCCACCAAGCCTGGACGTACTCGCCGCGTTTCGATTGGTATTTCAGGTAGTAGGCGTGCTCCCACACATCGAGCGGCAGCAGCGGCTGCGAGCCGGCGATCATTCGCAAGTCGTGGTCGTTGGTGCCGAAGACGACGAGCCGATCTCCAACCGGCTCGTAAGCCAAAATGCCCCAGCCGCTACCCTTGACGCTCGTGGCGGCGTTGGAGAAATAGGTGCGGAACTGGTCAAAGGAGCCGAAGTCACGGTTAATCGCCTCGGCAACGGGGCCTTGAGGCTGCCCGTCGCCGTCCGGGCTCATGGTGCCCCAAAAGATGGTATGCAGCAGGTGTCCGCCGCCGTTGAACGTCAAATTCCGCTGCAGCGCTTCAAGCTGAGCGGCATCGACTTCGCCTGGGCCGCGCAACTCTTTGAGCGCGGTGAGCGTCTTATTCAGCCCATTGACGTAGCCCTGGTGATGGACGTCGTGGTGCAGCTTCATGGTCGTCGCGTCGATGTGCGGCTCCAGCGCGTCGTAGGGGTACGGAAGCGGCGGCAGCGCGTATTGGCCGTCCTGGTACGCCTGATTGATGAGCTGCGCGACGACGGGGAGGTCCTGCTGGTCGTTTTGGCGTTGCTGCCGGTCTTGCTGCGCAAAGAGGGCCGAGCCGCCAAAACCGCCTGCGGCGAAAGCCGCCGAGAGTCCGCCCGCTAGCACGTGGCGGCGATGAGGCCGTGATTCCATGAGGGATTTCTCCTGGGACTAAAGAGGAATGAAGCGAAGGTGTGGACAGGAAGGCCGAGCAACTCTTATGCCGCCAGCGGACCAGCCCGCTTCCACCGTCAGGCGGGCGAACCGCGAGAGAAACGCTGCACCCGTGGCATCGCGCACGGCTGCGAAGCTGACGCTCCGCGCGACAATCTGTCGGAAACGCGCCGCCGCCGCGGGCGAGCCGGTCGGCAGAGTGGCGGAAAGCGAGGGGGGGCGGGGCGCACGCGAAGCGAAGCCCCCGACATACGGCAGAGACGAGAGGGGATGAGCCGGGGAACGCTTCGCAAACGGGGGCTTCCGCTCCTCGCGGTGCGCCGTGCGCCACCCCTTCCGGTGTTCTGTTCGCCCTTGGCGAAACCACCCGCCCGGCGCTACGATAGTGGGCGAAGCACAACCCCCATCCCCAGTTCCTGTTCCCTAGTCCCCTGCCCCGGCCAAAGCGATGCCCGAGTTGCCGAAAGAGCTGGTCGTCACGTCGCGGCTCCGCGTGCCGAGCGAGGAGTTCGATTTTAGTTTCGTGCGCAGCTCAGGCCCCGGCGGCCAAAACGTCAACAAGGTAAGCAGCAAAGCCGTGCTGCGGTGGAAGCCAGCCGAGAACGCGACGCTGCCGGCCACCGTCCGGCGGCGCTTCGAAGAAAAGTTCGCCCACCGGCTCACGAAAGAGGGCGAGCTGATTCTCAGCAGCCAGCGCTACCGCGATCAGCAACGCAACGCCGAGGACGTTTTCGAGCGGCTCCGCGCCATGCTCCGGCAAGTCGCCGCCCCGCCGGTGAAACGCCGCCCGACCCGCCCCACAAAAGCGGCCAAAGAACGGCGGCTGCAACAGAAGAAAGAGACGGGCGAGCGCAAACGGCAGCGGCAGCAGAAGTTCGAGTCGTAGCCACTGCAACGGCGTTAGAGGGCTATTCAGCCACGAGCGATCAGCCGTCAGCGGTGAGCAAAATACGTCCTTCCCGCGCAGCCGGGAACCTATCTAGAGTTGCGTGATCTTGGGAGGCGGCTCAATAGACAAGCAAGTCTCGCAACTTCGTGAAACCCTAGAGAACAGGCTTCGTTTTCCCGGTAGCGCGAGAGCTGCTAACCGACCTGGAGGCCACGGGCGAAAAGCAGTCCAGCGCAAGCGAGGAGGAAAACGCCGTGCGCTCTAAGCGCTGACGGCTGAATGCTGACCGCTGACCGCTTTAATCGTCAAGACTGCTCCAGCACAAAATCGGCGAAGTCGGTCGTGGCTTCGTCGTCGTTGTCCCAGGCCGACGCCAAGTTGTGCTCGATCGTGCGGCGGGCCATTGAAAAAAAATGCCGCCCGGCGCGCAGCTCGCGACGCTTTTGCTCGTCGCGCGCCTCGGAGTGAGTTAGCAGCGCGTCGAGCCGCGAGAGGACGCAGCTCATGGCGTAGAGATTCATCGCGGCGTTCGCCACGCGAGCCAGTTGGTATTGGCGATCGAGCACGGCTTCTTGGTACGTGCGTAGCAGCCGTTCGAGGTGCGCGCCGAACTTGCCGATCAAGCGGCCCAGCTGCGCCGCGTCGGGCTGGAGCTCGGTGCTGTGGACACGCACTTCCGGCGAACTAAAGAGCCGCTCCAAACGCTGCCCCGCGAATCCGCCCAGCCGGCCGAGATTGCGGAGCGGGTGCGAAAGCGACTGCAAAATGCCTTGCAGATGCAGCCCCACGTCGCGCATGCCGACCAGGGCGATGAACGGACGGAGCACGTCGTTGGAGCCTTCGCCGATCGAGTTGATCCGCGCATCGCGGATCATCCGCTCAAACGGCTGGTCGTTGAAGTAGGCCATGCCGCCGTGAAGCTGGAACGTGTCGTCGAGAATCTGCCACAGCATCTCGGTATTGAAGACTTTGAGAATCGCCGTTTCCAGCATGTAGTCATGCTCGCCCGAGTCGATCAGCGCGGCGGTCTGATACGTACAGGCTTCCATCGCGTAGGTGCCGGCATGCATCCGCGCGATCTTTTCTTTGACAAGTTCAAAGTTGGCGATCGGCTGGTCGAACTGGACTCGCTGCTTCACGTGTGCCCGCGAACGCTCGCAGCAGAACTTCGCCGCGCCGGTGCAGGTCGCGCCGAACGTGGTGCGGCCGTAGTCGAGCACGGTCAGCGCCACGCGCAGCCCTTTGCCGAGCGGACCGAGGATGTTTTCCTTCGGCACGAACATGTTCGTGAACCGCAGCCGCGAGGTGGCCGTGCCGCGCACGCCCATCTTGGGCATCCGCGGCTCGGTGACTTCAAAGCCTGGCATGTCGGAGGTGACTTGAAAGGCGGTGACTTTGGTGTCGCGCGAGCCTGCGACCGGCGTGCGAGCCATCACGATCAGGGCTTGGGCCAGACCGCCGTTGGTGATCCAGCGTTTCTCGCCGTTGAGCACATAGCCACTGCCGTCGGGCGTCGGTTCGGCGCGGGTTTGGACATTCGCCGCGTCGCTGCCGGCTTCGGGTTCAGTGAGGGCGAAGGCGCTGATCCACTCGCCACTGGCCATCTTGGGCAGGTAGCGCTGCTGCTGCTCTTTGGTTCCAAAGAGCACCAGCGCTCGCGGCCCGATCGAATGGTGCGCGTTGACGAACAGCGCCGTGCTGCCGCAGCAGCCGCCGAGCACTTCGAGCAGTCGGCAGTAGTGCGTTTGGCTCATTCCCTGCCCGCCGGAGTCGACCGGCAAGCACGCGCCGAGGATGCCCAGCCGCCCCAGCCCTGCAACCACCGACTGTGGAATTTCGGCCTCGCGGTCGATCGCCTCGGCGTCGACTTGCTCGCGGCAGAATTGCCGTAGCTGTTCGACTTTTTCGTTCACCACCGGATCGGCGTAGAGGTCGGGATAGGGCAGCAACTTCTGACTCTGATACTGCCCAAAGTACAGCCCCTTAGCGAAGCCCACGTCCTGCAAGCGGTCGCCGAGCAGTTCCTCGGCTTGGGCAATCTGTTTTTCGCGGTCGGCAGAAGTGCTCATCGCTATTCCATTTCCGGCAAGGCACAATGCGGAGGAGACGCCTGGGAATTATTGCGAGCGGCGGCGATGCAAGCAACCGCGAAGGCAGCGGGCTGCGAGCTAAAAGCTATAAGCTTTCAGCTATTGAGCTATAAGCTGTTAAGCTACAAGCGGTCAGCGATCAACCACCAGCAGCGCCTTGCCCATCCTACTTTCCGCCCTCCGCCCTCCGCCCTCTCTACACCTCTCAGTGGTCATGGTCGCCGTGCTCATGATCCCCATGCTCATGGCCATCGTGCTCATGGCCTTTCTGCTCATGGCTGTGGCTATGGGCGATCTCGCCGGAGTAGGACCGGCCTTCGATCTTCACGACGAGCCGTGCTCCCGCGCCGTGCTCGTGTAGGTGCCCGATCAGTTCTTGGTCCTCGGAGACAAACCGCGATGCCTTGCCCTCGGGATCGCCTTCGGCGGGCGAGGCGGCGAGTTTGAATTGTTCGGGCTGCCCGTCGTGGGTGACATTGACGAGGAGTTCCTGCGCGTCGATGGCAACGGCTTGGGCGGCGGAAGCGTCGAGCAGATAGACCGTTACCGATTGCGCCGCCTCGTCATGAACCAACTCGGCAGGGTAGTCCGAGCTGCCCAGCTCAATCAGGGTCCCGCCATGCGGGCCTTCGCTCGGATAATCGTGAGCCGGCGCGGCAGCCGCAGGATCGGGGTCCGCCGCAGGCGGCGCGTCATCGGCGCAGCCCAACAGGAAAACGGCGGCGGTAAGCAGTGCGAGAGCGTGGGGATGCATGGGAGGCTCCTTGAAAGCGGAAAGCGGAAAGCGGACAGCGGAAGAAAGGCGGAGGGCGGAAAGTAGGATGGGCAAGGTGCTGCTGGTGGTTGATCGCTGACCGCTTGTAGCTTAACAGCTTATAGCTCAATAGCTGAAAGCTTATAGCTTTTAGCTCGCAGCTTGCAGCCTTCACACCCCCTCCTCCACTAACTCAACTTGGTGCTCGGTTTGCTCGACGAGTTGTGCTCCGGCGGTGCGGCCGAAGGTCCAGAAGAGGGCGGGGCGGACGATGAACTCTAGCAGCGTGCTCGTGATCAGGCCGCCGATGATAACGGTGGCGATCGGGTAGAGCACTTCTTTGCCCGGCTCGCCTGCGGCCAGCGCCAGCGGCAACAGTCCGATGCCGGAGGAGAGGGCCGTCATCAGCACCGGCGCGAGCCGCTCTTGGCCGGCGCGGACGATCATTTCGCGGGTCCAGCCTTCACCCTCGTATCGTACCAGATGCAGGTAATGGTTCAGCAGCAAAATCCCGTTCCGCGAGGCGATGCCGCCGAGCGAAATAAAGCCGACCATCGCGGCAATGGTAAGCGTTTGCCCGGTTAGCACGAGCGCGGCCACCGAGCCGATGAAGGCCATCGGTAGCGCCGCCATTACTTGCAGCGAAAAATTCGCCGAGCGGAACATCGCGTATAGCACCAAAAAGACGCCGATCAGCGAAATGACGAACAGCACGGCGATGACCCGGCTGGCCGACTGTTGGCTCTCGAACTGGCCGCCGTACTCGATGAAGTAGCCCGGCGGCAGTTCGATCTGACGGAGCCGCGCTTGCACGTCTTGCACCACGTCCACCAGTCCGCGACTGGCGACGTTCGCCTGCAAGACGATTCGCCGGCGGACCTGTTCGCGGTTGATCGTATTCGGCCCGCCTGACTCGTAGATGCGGGCGACCGACGAAAGCGGCGTGCGGCCCCCGTCGGGCAGTTCGATCGACAACCGCCGCAGGGCTTGCAGGTCTTCCCGGTAGGGATCATCGAGCCGCACCACCAGATCGAACGTCCGCTGGCCGATGAGCACCTCGGACACCACCTCGCCGTTCATCGCGGTTTCGACGTACTCGTTCACGTCATCCGGGGTCAATCCGTAGAGCAAGAGCTTCTCGCGATCGACTTCAATCCGCAGTTGTGGAATCGTCACCTGCGGCTCGACCATCAGATCGGTGATGCCCGGCACCCCGGCAATCGCGGCTTGCATCTGCTGGGCTTTGCTGCGGAGCACGCTGAGGTCGTCACCGTAGAGTTTGATGCCGATTTCGGCTTTTACGCCCGAAAGCATGTGTGAGATCAGATGCGCGATCGGCTGTTCGACGGTGGTGAC
>CAYZVT010000174.1:0-9367 GCA_964481585.1 uncultured Pirellulales bacterium | reverse complement strand
AGGCCAGGAGCTATTTTTCGGCAAAGCCCGCTGTGCCGACTGTCATCCCGCACCGCACTATCTAGACAACTTGATGCACGATCTCCATCTCCAGCGGTTCTACGAACCCGAGATGGTCAACAACCACTACGATCACCCGATCGGGCCAGTCAAAACCTTTACGCTCCGCGGCATCAAAGACTCGCCCCCGTACTTGCACGACGGCAGACTGCTGACGCTTGAGGATACGGTGGAGTTTTTCAACCTCGTGCAGCAGTTGAACCTCAGCGACGAAGAGAAACAGGCGCTGGTCGCGTTTCTCAAGTGTCTCTAGCACCGGAGCTAGCGCGCACGGTGTTTAGTGGTAGCGCCCTGGGACCCCTTTTTCGCCCGCGTCCCCCCAGGCCCGCTAGCCGCTTCGATGCTATCGGTAGGTGTGTTTCTCGTGCAGGCGGGAATCGACCGCGCGAAGGGCAACTCCTGGCGCCCCCACCGGCGGCAGTTAACCGGCCTGGGGCCTCGGGCGAAAAAGGGCACCCGCAGGCCACGCTTCTCCGGGACGCGCTCTGGCTCCTGAGATTGCGCGATGCGCAAAGCACCGTGTGGCAAAGGTTTGTGGAAATTTCTGCTCCCGCCGCGAAAAAACTTGCATGAAGATTGGAACTTTCAAGGCATAACCTAATGGGGCAGAGCGCCTCGGGCTGTGCGGCTTCGGGATCGATTCGTGCGTGGAGGAGCGTCGAGCGTGGGAGATCAGCAGCGAAAGGACGACTTCCTCGAACTCGTTTCGCTGGCCCGCGGACGGGTCTTCGGCTATCTGTTTTCGCTCGTCCAGAACCTAGCCGACTCAGAAGACCTATTCCAGCAGACGATCCTCGTGCTCTGGGAGAAGTTCGACGATTTCCAGCCCGGCACCGACTTTGCGAAGTGGGCCTGCACGGTCGCCCACTACCAAGCGGCAAGTTTTCTGCGCCGCAAGCAGCGCAGCCCCGTCTATTTCAGCGACGAGGTCGTGGACCGGCTGAGCCAAACGCAGCAAACGATCGAGTCGAGCGAAGTGGCCGATCGGCACCGGGCGTTGGGAGCGTGCGTGGAGAAACTGCCGATGCGCGACCGGCGGCTACTTGAGCTTTGCTATGGCGGCGATCGCAGCATCAAACAGGCGGCCGAACAAGTCGGCCGCTCGCTGCAAGGCACCTACAACGCCCTGTCGCGCATTCGGCGTGTCCTCTTTGCGTGTATCTCACGCACGTTGGCTGAGGAGGAGCGCCCGTGAACGCCCGAGAGCGGCTCGAACTGTACGACGCGGCCTGCGCCGGCACGATCGACGTTGAGCAGCAGCGGCGGCTCGACGACCTGCTGCGCGAAGACGAGCACGCGCGGCGCGAGTATTTGCATTATTGCCGCATGCACACCGATCTGCACTTTGACACCGCCGCCGACATGGCCCAGCGCGCGGCGGCGGCGCTCCTGACGCCGAAGGCCGCGGCGCCGAGGATGCGGGTCGTGCAGTTCTTTTCGCAACCGCTCCAGTTGTCGCTCCTGATTGCGAGCGTCACCGTGATGGCGCTGCTCATGGTGTCGGCGCGTTTTTCCTTTCGTCACCCCGACCCCCACGGTCCCTCGCACGCGGGGCTGTGGAGGCCTTTGCCCTCCAGCGGCGAGCGCGTCGCGCAGGTGGTGCGCACCCGTGGCGGCGTTTGGGGCGGATCGCTCGCGCCACGGCCGGGAGAGCCGATCGCCGCTGGCGCGGACTTGCAACTGGCTCAGGGGCTAGCGGTGATTCGGCTCCAGAGCGGCGCGGAACTCGTGCTGCAAGGGCCAATTGGTCTGCGCGTGGATTCGCCGCAAGCGGTTTCGCTCGACCGGGGGCGGCTCGTGGCCCAGGTGCCGCCGCAAGCGGCGGGTTTTACGTTGCACACCCCGCAGGCCCGGCTCGTCGATCTGGGGACCGAGTTCGCCGCGCGGGTCGAAGCGGACGGCAGCACCGAGACGTTTGTCTTTGCCGGCCGAGTGGAAGTTCATCCAGCAAGCGGCACGACGAAGCAGCTTTCCGCCGGCGAAGGCGGGCGGATGGCCGCTGGGCAGTGGACGCCGCAGTCGGTGCCGCAGTCGCACTTCGTCCGCGCGCTCCCCCGCGATCAGGCCGACCAACTGGTGCGGCTGCCCAACCTCAAGTGGTCCAGAGAGGCCGCCGACCATCGGATCGCTCTGAGCGACGATCCGCCGCGCTCCAGCGCGCGGCCGCTCAAGATGATGGTGACGGCCGAAGGCGTCGCCGAAACGATTCATGTTAGCCAGACGATGCCTGCCGCGAACCTCGCCGGCCGACGCGTGACGGGGCAAGTCTTTCTCCGGCACGACGAGGCATCGAGGTTGCGGGCAGGCAGCCGCCAGGAGGTTTCCGGCCGGCTCATTTTCCGCTCGGCCGAGGGCCGCGCGCTGCCGCACGTCGATAAACGATTTTTGTCGCCGCAAGACCCGACCGACACGTATCTTGCCCGCCAGGTGTCCGCCGTCGCTCCGGCGGGGACCACGGCGGTGACGTTCTCGATCATCTTTCGCACCGACGCCGGCCATCAATCCGGCGGCGCGGTTCTCTTGGATGACGCCGCGCTAGTCGTAGGGCCGCTGGAAGCACCAACCGGGACCGAACAGGCCGGCTTGCCCGCTCACGCTCCTTCGCCTGACTCCGATTGACTAGGGGACTGATGATGTCTTGTGACCTTGCTCGACCCCCAGCCGCCGCAGGGCTGCTGCTTATCGCCTGCTTCGCCTTCGCCTCGGCGGGCGAGGCCCGCGCCGCGTTTTATTCCTTTGACAACGGCGGGGGCACGAACAATTGGAACACCGGCGCCAATTGGAGCGGCAACGTCGTGCCCGATGGCGGCGACTCAACCGCCATCCACAACTGGAGTGTCTTTCTCAACACCGTCAATTTCGTGCAATCGACGCAGTTGGCCAACGGCGCGGAGCTGACCATCAACTATGGCGGATCGCTCACCACGACCGGCGGCAGTTTCCCCTTTCGCGTCGGCACCAGCGGCAAGGCCACGTTCAACCTCAACGGCGGCAGCCTCACGGCCACCAGCAGCACCTCGTCCGTGGCTGGCAGCAATTCCGCGATCAACCATAACAGCGGCAGCGCCCATTTTGGCACCTTTGCCATCGATGGCGGCGCCGCATACAACATGGCCGGCGGCAGCTTCGCTACCAACGGCACCCTCGACCTTCGTTTTTCCGGCAACGGCATCTTCCGACAAACCGGCGGACAAGTCACCGTCGGAAATACGCTGCAGTTCGGCGGCACCGGAACCTACGAAATCTCCGGCGGCAGCCTCACGGTCAAGGGCGGCACCAACCTCTTTTTCCGCGAAACAGGGGGCAAGTTCCGCGTCGTCGGCGGCGAAGCCACCGCCATCAATCTCAAGAGCGCCCGCGACGACACGAACACCGCCCAATATGAGTTCGTGCTGACCCAAGGCGAAAAGAATATCACCACCGCCTTCTTTAACGGCTTCAGTGTCAAGCGGAGCGGCACGCTCACCGCCAAGCTCGACGGCGGCGTCTTGCTCACCGACGACACCAGCTTCGATCTCGTGACCGCCAATTCGTTCAACGGCAACTACTACTCCACCGATCCCGACGGACTGTGGACCACCACCACCGTCGTCGACTACAGCGGCATCCGGGACGCCACGCGGATCACGATGGACGCCAGTCTCGGCACGCTGAACTACACCACCGGCGAGAGTCTGGAGTTTGGCGGCTCCGGGTTGCAGTACGGGCACGTCGAACTGACCGGCGATCCCAATCCGTGGACGATCGGCATCTTCTTCGACTTGCTCGCGGGCGACCAATCGCTGTTGGAAGCGGCGCTCGACGACGCGGGAATCGCCTATGAGGCAGGCGCGCACGGCTACGACCTGATGGTGCTGTTAGGCACGCAGTACGGAACCAGCGACTTTGCCTGGGACTTCCGCGACATCGATCCGAACCTGCGAGTCGGCTCGATGATGGCCCTGATGGTCCCCGAACCAGCCAGTTGGATGTTGCTGGCCGGTTGCGCGCTGCTGCTGGGCCTGTTGGTCCGCTTCCGCCGCCCGGTCGAGTCCCGTGTTCCCATCGAGCGCTGAACCGCCATGTCCCACGCACGATCGCAGAGCCTGCCGCGCCGTGTGCCACGGCTGGCCCCTCCAGCAGTGTCTTCGCGCGACGTCGCTTGCCAGACGGTTCGCTTCCTCAGAATCTCGGCTCCGCGACGAAATCGGAAGGGGATCTGTGCCACGGGGGGAGCACTGCTGGAGGGGCCAGCCGTGGCGCGCGGCTTTACGTTGGTGGAACTGCTGGTTGTGATCGCGATCATCGGCATCCTGGTCGCGCTACTCTTGCCGGCCGTGCAAGCCGCCCGCGAAGCGGCGCGGCGGACCGAGTGCTCCAACAAGCTCAAGCAGATCGGGCTGGCACTGCTCAACTACGAAAACGCGCATACGGTCTTTCCGGCGGGAACGATGCATTTCAACATACCCGCCCATTGTGGAAGCGGGCCCTCGCCACAGTGGAGGCGATGCAGGGGCGTTCCCTTCGTAGTTCCAATTCTCCCGTTCTTAGGCCAGGCGGCATTGGAGGCGGATTACAACTACGAGACCGCGCTTCCTGGGAATAAGTTGAAGAATTATCGCGTGAGTTTTTATCAATGCCCCAGCGAGACAAAGTACCTCTCGCTCCACTTTCGTCGGATTTATTTCGGCATGCAGGGTGCGAAATTGTCGCAGCCTAATTCATGGGGAGAGTCGTTTTACGACGGCCTCTTCGTCGCGAATCGCTGGCGCGCCGTGAGTCATCTTCGCGACGGTACGTCGAATACACTGGCCGTCGGAGAAAGCAACCATCCACACGGAAACAGCCATTGGGCGGCGCGAGAGCGCAATGCAAACGGCACCAATCAACCCAGTGCGGGCCCTTCCTATTGGTACTTCGCGGGTTACATCAGCGAGGACCAAAGTCCATGGGGGTGGCAGTTGGGTGAAAGCCTCCGGTGTGCCAAATGGCCTATCAACAGCAAATTGCTGCCGCCGCACTATTCCGAGTTTAACGAGGTGCCCTTCGGCAGCGATCATCCCGGCGGGGCGAATTTCGTCTTCGCCGACGGGCATGTGGCATTCCTGCCCGACGGCATTGACATGGACGCGTACCAGTCGCTGGCGACGATCGCCGGGAGCGACTCGGTCAAGGGGGTAGCGTACTGATGGGGCGTTTTCTCGGCGGAGTGATGCTGCTTGCGTTCGTGGCCGGCTGCGGTGAATCGCTGCCAGACACGGCGAACGTGGCCGGCACGATCACCTGGAGTTCTCAGCCGGTGTCCATGGGCCGCATCATGTTTTATCCCGAGCAGGGGCGGCCGGCGATGGGTTCGATCCAGCCCGACGGCAGCTACACGCTCACTACTTTTGCCTCTGACGATGGCGCTATCCTCGGTAAGCACCAGGTCACGATCAAAGCCGTCGAAGTCGAAACGCACACCATCCTGCTTCGAGATGACACGCCAGTTGTCGAAGCGAAAGAAGAACCCCGCTGGCTCGTCCCGCCCGAATATGCTGACCTCGCCACCACGCCGCTGACCTGCGAAGTCAAGCCGGGCAGTAATACGATCAACTTTGATCTGCCCGCCACGCCTTAGTTTTCCCGCCATTTCGCCACGCCATACTGCATCACGACGGATGCGGGCGGTGGCTGCTTTCCATCACGAATAAAAAGGTTTTCACTATGCCGCGCTTGCGTCGGATTGCTCACTTTGTCGCCGTCTCTGCAATCATCGCGCTGGCCGCGCCGCATGGGGCGTTAGCCGAGGTTTCGCTGCCGGACCTCTTTAGCCCTGGCATGGTGTTGCAGCGCGACCAGCCGGCGCCGGTCTGGGGCTGGGCCGAGCCGGGCGAAACGGTGACGGTCGAAATCGCGGGGCAAGAGCACACGACGCAAGCCGACGCCGAGGGAGCTTGGCAGGTCAGGCTCGCGCCGCTCTCCCGCAGCGAGCATCCCAAGGCTCTGACGCTGAGCGTGTCCGGTAAGAATCGTGTGGTCATCGAAAATGTTCAGCTGGGCGATGTCTGGCTCGTGGCGGGGGGGGAGCGGGTGCTGACGCAGATTCGCATGTTGCCGGAGTCCAAGACGCTGCTGGCTGAGTCCCCGGCCGCGCCGATTCGTTTCCTGATCGTCAAGTCGCGCGTGGCGAAGGAGCCGCAGCGCCGCACTGAGGGCAGTTGGCAGACTTACGACAAGAACTCGCTCCGCCTAGCTCCCGCGCTGGCGTACCTGCTGGCCGACGAGTTGCACGCGAGCCGGGACGTGCCGATCGGCGTGATTGTCGCCGGGTTGGCGTATCCCGAGACGCCGCTGGAAACCTGGATCCGCCGCGCCGCGCTGGAAAAGACGGCCGCCGCCAAGCCGATCCTCGACTTCTACGCCGCCGACGGCTGGAACCGCAAGGCGAACGAGTCGTATGCCAAACGGCTTGCCGCTTGGAAGGAAGCCCTACAAAAACTGCCGCTCGATCCGCCGCCCAAGCCGGAGCCGGGGCCGCGCAAGGATACCTCGCGGCTAGAGCCGGGCGTCGCCTACAACGGCACGCTCGCGCCGCTGGCCCCGTTCGCGCTGCGCGGCATCGTGTGGGATCATGGCGAAAACGATCACAGCCTGACCCATGCGGTGCAGTATGGCGAGTTGCTTCCCGCGCTGATTGAAAGTTTCCGCACCGCTTGGCAGCGCCCCGATCTGCCGGTCGTCGTCGTGCAACTGCGCGCCGGCCGCCACGGCAAGTTCGACGATCGCTGCGGCGCGGAACTGCGCGAAGCGCAAGACCGCGTGCTGGCGCTCTCCCATACGCGCTCGGTCGTCACCGTCGATCTGGGGCCACAGCCCTCGGAAAGACAAGTCGCCGCGCGTGTCGCCCGCGCCGCGCAAGCGGCAGTCGGGTCCGACCCCTCGCAAGCGGCCGAGCCACGGCTGAAAAGCGCCACGGTCGAGGGCAACCGCGTGGTGCTCCAGTTCGACCACGCGCCGGGCGGGCTGGTCGTGCGCGGCGAGAAGCCGCAGGGCTTCGCGCTGGCTTCGTCGATCTACCGCTGGGTGTGGGCCGATGTCGAAATCGACGGCGACCGCATCATTCTCAGTGCCCCGACCGTCGATCAGCCCGTCGGCGTCCGCTACGCCTACCAGGACAGGCCGGAGCAGAAGGCCAACATCTACAACCAAGCCGGGCAGCCGCTTGCGCCGTTTCGCACTGATGACCACACGCCGTACACCGCCGGCCTGAAGCGCCCCGACGCGATGGCCCGTTACATGGTCCGCGCGGCACTGAATATTGAAGACCCCCGGCTACCGCGCGTGCTGATTATTGGCGACTCGATCTCCGGCGGCTATCAGATGCCGCTGGTCGAAGCCCTGCGCGGCAAGGCCAACGTGATCGGCGAAGCCGAGCTGCAGTCGCCGTGGTGGCCCAGTTGCGGCCCGGTCCTCTACAAGACCGAATTCGCGCTGCGGGACGACCGGCTGCGCCGCCATCTGACCGAGCGCGAGCCATACGACGTGATCCACTTCAACATGGGCATTCATGAATTCGCCGCCGCCAAGCCGGGTTGGGAAAAATCATATGCCAACCGGCTGCGCAAAGTGGTCGAGGTCATGCAAAAGCACTCCGACGCGAAGCTGATCTGGTGCAGTTCAACCGGCACGATTTCGGACAACCTGATCCCCCGTTTCCCGCTTTATCTGAGCAACTGCCAGCGCTTCAACGCCGCGGCCGAGAGTGTGATGAAGGAGTACGGTGTTGCGATCAACGACCTCTACGGCTTTACGCAGCCGCAAATCAAGCAGGTCATCTCCGGCGACCACATCCACTTCCGCGCCGAGGCCAAAATCGCCCAAGCCCAGTTTCTGGCGAAGCTCATTCTTGAGCAACTTCAAGAGACCGATCGGTGAGCGCCGCGCCAGCTTCGACACCGAACCATGTCCACACCTGTTTTACGCACGCTAGTGAGATGACTTTTATGCGAACGAACGTACTGCATCCGCGATTTCGCTTCCTCGGCACGCTTTGTTTCCTGGCGTACCTCTGTGCCGGTACTCCGGTTCAGGCCGGCTTTGGCGAGCGCGTGACGCTGGCCACCTTGCCGACCCACGAGGGGCACAGACTTCTGGAGGTGTACACGCCCGTGGGGCATTCCCAGGGACACACCTTCTTCGTCATGCCCAATGACGAGGACCGCCCCGTGGTCACGCACGTCCCGCCAGAGGGGCGCGTGACGCAGGAGTATCTCGACCCGCAGGCGGACTACCGAGCCTTTCCGGACGGCCATAACGGATTTTCGCTGGGCATCGACAAGTTTGGGTACATCCACATCACCGGCGACATGCATCAGTTCGGCGCCGGGCATTCGCGACACGGAAAGTACCCGTACCCGGAGCGCTACGACGACAAGCGAGGCGCGGCGATGCTCTACTGGCGTTCGGTCAAGCCACTGGACATCGCCTCCGGCTTCGAGTTTCGAGGAGCGAAAGGTTCTCCGCACCTCATGCCGGGCACGTCGTGGAGCTACGGACGCTTTTTCAACGATCGTCACGGCGAGCTGTACTACTCGGCCCGCGTCCGCGCCTATTCGGCGCGCGATTACCGTTTGCCCGACGCACGCCGGGGGACCATGGCGCTGGGGCTGTATCGCTACGACGCGAAGGCGGAAACCTGGAGCGCGCTCGGCGGCCCGCCGCCGCTTCCTTCCGACAACGTGAGCCGCGCCCATGATGTGCTGTTCTGGGCGCATTCAGGGCGAGCGGATACGGGCCAGTCGTATCAGGTCTATCAGTCCAATTTCAACTTCGACGGCAATGACCGGCTTCACCTGGCGGTGCATGCGATCATCGGACCGGAAAACCGGTCTCGTCTGCTGTACGCCTACTCTGACGACGGCGGCCACACCTGGCACAAAGCCGACGGCGCCCGCATTCCCGGACTGCCGCTGCGCGGAGAAGACGGCACCGCCAATCAGGCGCACACCGTCTGCGAGGGCGGCTCGGGGATTTGCCGCGTCGTGGCCGACCGCAACGGCGTCCCCGCCGTCAACATGGGGCATAGCTATCGCGGCTCGTACGTGTGGGACGGCTCCGACTGGAAGTTGCGGACCGACGTGCCGGGGCATCGCGGCTACTTGCAGCCCGATGGCTCGGTCGTCTTCACCTCAGCCTGGGCGCTCTGGCACGTGAACGAGTTTGATCCCAAAACCATCAAGGTGGAAGAACTCAAGCCGGGGCTTCAGACCATCAGCCAGTTGGGCGCGCTGACGACGGGCGATCTCTACGGGCTGGGGGTCAACCGAGCGCGAAATCAGTTCTACCT
>CAYZVT010000173.1:0-9430 GCA_964481585.1 uncultured Pirellulales bacterium | reverse complement strand
ATCCTCCAGTCGAGCACGTCGGTCTTGTCTTTGGCGTTGGGCTCATACAGCTCGGCCATGATCAGCTCCCTTCCTCTGCCGCTCCCGGCAGCACGTCAGCCAGTCCCGGAACGATTCGGACTGACAGCTTGAGCGGCAGCGTCTCTCCGGCAACGGCGCCGAGATGATCCAGGTGCGGCCGCAGGAATTCCGGCAGCCTGCGCTGGAGCGCCCGCTCCAGCGACTTCTGCTTCTCTTCGGTTGCGGTCAGCACCGTCAGTGCGAAGGCGCCCGCCCGGAGGTACTCGTCAAACCAGCCGCGGCGGAGGAATCGCTGGAGCGTCGCGGCTGCTTTGCGCACCAGCCGCCGCGTGTCGGCCCGGTGATCGACCATCACGTATCCCAGGCAGACCTCGCCGCTTGCGTCTTCCTCGACATAGAAGTTCTTCCGCGGCAGCCGCTCGCCTTGGAGCTTGAACTGCTCGGGAAATTTGCGTGGATGAAATGGCGTGCGCTTCCCGGGGCACTCGACGCAGAAGAACCAGAGGAGCGCGTAGCGTTCGACGCGGGCCTGCAGGCCAAGCGGCCGGGCAGCTTCCTTGGCAGCGCCGATCAGCCGCGCGCCCTTGGGCGTCAGCCTGTAGTAGACGCGCCGGGCGTCGAGCGGCTCAGGGCAGAGATAGAGGTGATCCGGAGGCGCCCCGTAGAGCCGCCGCAGGGTGGACTTGGCTGCATCGCGTTCGTTGTGCGGAAAGAAGACGGTTTGCACCGCCTCGATGGTGGTCATCCGCTGCCGCTCCACGTGCTTGAGGATGCGGCGGTCGCGATCGGTCAGCCGAATATTTTGTGTGCGCTTCTTGCCCATGCCGATTACCACAACTCGTAAGGAACCTGCCTGCGGGACCAGTAGCGGTGGAAGTCCATGACACGCCGGGCGGGATAGGCTCCACCAAACTCGATCGCCCGCGTGATTTCGCCGGACGGGGTAAGCTCGACCGCATCGGCCACTTTCTCGCGGCGAGCGGGCTTGAATTCGCGGCGGTAGCGATCTTCGCCGATCCAGTCCACGCCCTGGCGGCCGGCGCTCAGGCGGTTGAAATAGACCGCCGCCACGCCCAGGTCGTGCGCCACCTGGAGCGGTTGACGGAGTCGTCCGCCGACGCCGCCCATCAGGCGCGCGGCCCGAGCAGTGGCCCACCAGACGGTGGAGACTTGCGGAGCGATTCCCGTCCACCGCTTCTGGAGCTGCCAGGCGAGCGCGCCGGCGTCGGGCGCGCGATCGCCTGGTGTCCAGATCAACAACGGCTCTGCGACAGCCGGCAGCCTGACCGCGACAGTGGCCCGGCTTAGAAATCCGTGCTGCTGGAGCCGCGACAGCGGCCGCCGTACCCCACCGCCGCAGGCATCCTGAAGCTGCGCTTCGGACGCAATGCGGACACGGCAGGTCAGCGTGTCCAGGATCAGGCGATCGGCTTCTGCAAGCCGCTGCCGGGGCGCCATGCTGCTATCCCTCCACTTTCGCGTCGTTGCGGTTTTCGTCCGCGTTCGTCTCGGTGGGGGTAGACTTCTTCCGCCGGCTTGGCCGCCGTGAGCGGGATCGGCTGCGGCTCGGGGCCGGCAGAGCGGCTCTCGATTTGTTCGGTTCCTCGCTTGCTTCTTCCGGCTCACCGAGGAGCGGAATCAGCTTGTCCTCGCTGACGTCAGTGATCGCTTCCAGAGCCAACCCGGCCGGAGAATCGGCGGTCATCTGCGCCGCCCGCTGCCGGAGCACTTCGGCCTGGTGCAGCTTGCCGTCGGCTTCCAACTGCCGGGCGTAGTCCTCGATGCGGCTCAGGTTCTCCGCCTGATGGAGCATCGATTCGGTCTCGACATCGGAAGCGAGCATGCCCCAGAGCAGCGCCCGCATCCGATAAAGCAGCTTCTCGACGAACCACTGCATGCCCGGAACCTTCATCTGCGCATCTCCTTGTGTGGGTGAGGAAATTGACCGTGCCATCGAGTACCATTAGAGGAGTTGCCCCCTAACACGCTGTAGGCTCATTTACGTGCATGCCACCGCCACTCCGTGTGCGCGCCGCGTGCACTTTTTCGGAGGCGGACGTGGCGCAAGACCGCCAACAAAAGACACCCCGCGACGATTCGGCCGGCACGGTGCGAAGCAACGGCCTGGTCCGGCTTGACCATTACGAGCTGAAGCGGCTCCGCCTGGCGCAGGGTCTGACGGTCGAGGAGTTCGCCCGTCGGCACGACGGAGCGATCAACAAGCGGACGGTGGCGAAGGTCTTCGGCGGCGAGCCGGTGCAGTTGTCGGTGGCGAAGTTCATCCAGAAGGCGTTCGGCGTAGAGAACCTGCTGGACATCATCGATCCGGACGAGTACACGCGCCCGGAGGGAGCATCGGCGGCGGATGCCACCGGCGGCGGGCTTCGCGAATGGATCGAAACGGACCGGCCCAGCGCAGTGCTCACCGCCAGCAACGGCCTGCAGTACAGGATCTACAAGCTCCGCCACCGGTACGAGCCGGCGCGGCTGGGGCGCGGCAAGCGCTATGAACTGTTTCATCTGCCGAGCGATGAACAGGAGCGCCTGCGGCATCTGCTGCTGCGGCACCTGCAGGTCTGCGATTTGGTCTGCAGCGATCCCTACTTCCCGGCGTGCTATGGGACGTTTCCCGATCAAGGCGGGAACGTCTGGTGGGTGGTCGATCGCTGGATCGACGGCGCCACGCTGGAGGATTTACTCAACTCAGGGCCGCTTGCCGCCAGCCGTCTGCCAGAGGTGATGACCGCGTTGGCGGAGTCGCTTCGCGTGCTGCACGCAGCCGGCGTGGTCCGCCGGGAGCTCTCGCCGGCGACTGTCCTTCTGCCGGAAGGCGAACCGGACGTGCTGCTGACCGATTTCGAGTTGGCGAAGCTGACCGACCGCGGGCCGACTGTTTCGGCGCGCTGGCCGGACGACCCTTACCGCGCGCCGGAGGTAGCGGCGGGGGACGCTGACGCGCGGGCGGACCTTTATAGCTGGGCCCGCATCCTGGTGCATGCCGCCTCGGGCAATCTGCCTCCGCCCGGAGAAGACATCCAACTGCTGGAGACGGCAAAGCTCCCGCGCGCGGTGATCCGCGTGGCGAAGCAGTGCCTCGCCCGGCCTCGCAGCCAGCGCCCCAAGGACATGAGCCCAGTGCTCCAAGCGCTGCGCCGCTGGGCATAGTCCATAGAAAGAACTGGATGCATGACAGCGCCGTTTGATGACGCACAAACCACTCGCCTGGAGGCTGCTCCGGGCGATCCGTTCCTTGGGGTCCACGTGCTGACCGAGTTCATCTACTGCCCGCGCGCCGGGCTGGTCGCATTCGAGGCGCAGGTGGAAGACTCCGGGGACGACGAGCGGCCTGGCCGGCTCGACTACCTGCCGCGCTATGATCTGCAGAACATCGAGGCGGCACTGCAGCGCGCCCTGCAGCGGTTCGCGCTGCTCGCCGGCGTGCTGGTGTTCGTAGGCATCTTCACTGCGGCCGTGATGGCCGCCTGGGATTGGCGCGCCCTTTGGGCCGGGGCGGTGCTGCTTGTCGCTCTGTTGGCGCCCACCGTGTGGACGGCAGCCGATCTCATCCGGTTGACCGCTCGGCGCGCTGCGGCGTTGGCGGCAGTAGGCCGCGAACCCGCGTTCGGCTCGCCGGATGAGCCGGCGCCCATCGACTGGTGGCAGTTGCGGAGCGCCGGTTTTACTGCCAAGCGGTACGAAGAGGCGCTCTACGACGATGATTGGAAGCTTGCTGGAATGCCGTTTCTCGTTCTGTGCCGGGGAGATGTCCGCATCCCGGTCTTTCGCCAGCATCGGCCCCAGGACAGGCTGTACAAGCAGCACTTCGCCCGGATCGCCGCCTACTGCCACCTGATCGAGCGCTGCACGGGTTATAAGTGCCCCTACGGTGTGATCCTGTTTGGGACCTCGTACAAAGGCGTGGCGCTGAGAAACTCACCCGCGGCGCGCAAGGCATTTCACGACGGGCTGCTGGCGGCGCGCCGCACGATCCATGCGTCTCGCCGCGGCAGCGAGCCGCGGGCGGCGCCGGAAAGTCTCTGCCTCAAGTGCCCCATCGGCCAGCCGGTTCCCTACCGCGCCGGCATCACCGAGACCGTCAGCGAAGGCGGGGTGCTGCCGGTGCACGGAGCGCGGGCCTCGGATCAGAAACTGTATCACAGCGCCTGCGGAGATCGCTTTCGCTGGCTCCCGCCGCACGAAGCGGTTCGAGCGAAGGGGCTGCAGCGTGCGGCGAGGTGATCCCCGCTGGCAACCGGTTCATTGCGGCTCGCCCCTATTGGTGCGAAAGCGCCCCAGCAGCCATTCGATCGCGCGCACCGCGCGGCGGCTGAGCGGCCCGAGTTCGTTTGGCGCGTGCAGCACGGCATCAACAGCGTCAAACGGAGTGCGCCACGCGGCTGTGGTTGCGTAGCGCGCTGCGGCATCGAGTTGCAGTCCGCGGCTGACAACCTCGTCGATGCGGCGCCAGGCGTTCGCCGGCAGGTTGCCGTTCTCGCGGTGCGCACCGCTGGGCGGCACATATGTGCGTGCGTACTCGTCGCGGTTCTCCGGCCGACCGGCCATCCCGCCGAGGCCGTCGTAGGGGAGCGCGCCGGTGAGCAGCTCGTAAAGGATCACTGACGCCGAGAACTGGTCGCTCCGCCAATCGGCCGCGCCGCCGGGTGCGCGCAGTTCGGGGGCGGCGTAGCCGTCCGTCGTCCCGTCGCCAACTTCGCGTGCGGCGGCGCGCTCCTCCAGCCAGGCGCTCCCGTAGTCGATCAGTGCAAGCTGCGCGGCGCGGGACCGGAGAATCAAGTTGGCGGGTTTGAGGTCCCCGTGCACGATGTCGGCGTGGTCGTGCAGTTGGCAGAGCCCGTGCACGAGCCCCCGCATCAACCGAAAGGACAAATACGCGCTCGGCCAGGGAATGCGCCCGGCACGGGCGTCGTCGAGGTATGACGCCAGATCCTGTCCCGCGATCCATGTGGTCACCACATAGATCTTCCCGTCCCTGGGCTGGTACTGGAGAATCTGCGGCGCGGTCCGGTTGCGGCGCGCCACGCGCGACAGCACCTTCACCTGCTGCACGGCATGGCGCGAGCGCGGCAGGACGTGCACCAGCCGCAGATCCCCCTCCGGACCCGCAGTGCGGTCGAAGACCTGGTAGCGTTCCCGCCCGCCGCGGCCGAGCCGCGCAGTGACCAGGTATTCGGTCCGATAAACGCGGAGCCGATCCAGGACGGGATACTGCCGGCCGCGATACGTGATCTGCTCGGGGCCGGTCACGGAATCCCTCGTCGGTCAAGTGGCATCTGGGGCAAAGCGGTCCTGCTTTCTATGGGTTCCCGGTCATCGCCTCTGCACAAAGCGCAAGCCCGTTACACGGCAACAGGCTGCTTCGATTTCAGTTGGCACTGGAGCCGGCACTCGTGCCGGCCGGCTGGAGTGCCATTGTTGCAAACGTCGCGCAAAGACCGTCGGCGACCGATCAACTACTGCTGATGCTCCCATTGTACGCTGTGGATTGTTAGAATAAGAAACCAACCTGGTCCATCCGCAGCCTTTCACCGAGGCGGTGCATCTGGCGAGTGAATCTCCGTCGGGCGTCCGTCCCGAAAGGAGGAGACGCTCCCATGGTCAGCACCAATCCAGCCGCTCTGCCGGGCGAGCCACCGGCGTCGGACAGCTTCACGATCACGCTCCGCGGCCGCGAGTACCCGATCACAGACCGCGTTGCGCCGCAGCCGGCCTCCGATCCCGCTGAACAGCAGCGCAACGCCTTGATTGTCGAGCGGCTGTGGAGCGAGCTGCCGTTCACCGAGCTCGATCCAGGCTGCGCGGACCGGACGCAGATCGTCAAGGCGTACACTGCGAGCATCGGCCGGCTGCACGAGTGCCAGCGGGAGGTGGAGCGCCTCTTCGCGCTGATGTGCGAGATCAACCTGCAGTTCCGATCGCAGGGCCGGCTGCACGAACAAATGCGCGACGAGGCAATGCGCGCGAAGCAGCGCGAAATGCTCGACCGCGGCCGCTTCGCACCTTTCTTGGACGACGGAACGCTCACCGCCGAGTTGACAGCGGAGCCCCCCGAAGTGATCCGCATGCGCCTCAACAAGTCGCTGCGCGCAATCACCGAGTCGTTCGTGCGCGAGCTATTCGCGGCGCTCGACCGGTTCGTCGGCGGTGAAACAGTGGGGCTGATCGATTGGTTCGGCGAGGGCGTCTGCAAGTTTCATTTCTTCAGCGAGAGCGTCACGCAAACGAACACATGGCGCCGCAGAGTGCGCGGGAGGGAGCGCCGCGGACGCCGAGTCGGCACCCGGCATGTCGAAGTGCTGCAGGACGTAACCGACGAAACAGGCGGCGTCCATCTGCACCGCCATGCGCGCCACGAGCACCACCTGATGAATGCGAAGGCGCACGCGGTGGGCGCGCAGGAACTCGCGGTGCCCGAAGCGGCGGCGCAGTTGATCGAAGTCATCCCGGAGTGGCTCAGGCCGCTGGTGCGCATCGTCGAAGGGGACCGCATTCGTGAGCGGATCATCGAACGCGAGGTGCGCAAGGAGAAATGGCGCAAGAAGCATCGCGAGACGGTCCGGAGATTGGAGAGCGTGCATTACCACATCGACCCCGCCGTGACGCTCGACTGCTACGTGCTGACCGGCTGGGGCGAGTGCGCGATCCGGGAAGAGGAAGAACGCCAGGACATAATCCGGCAGAGGCAGGAACTGGCCGGCCGCAGGGCGGCGCGGAGCAGATCGACGGAGAATGCGGGTCTGCGGTTCTGGGTGGCTGCCGGCGGCGCGGCTCTGGTGCAGGCGCTGGCAGTGTCACTCGTCATCCTCAGCCTGGTGGCCCCCCCGCTGGTGATCGCCGCCGCGTTCGTAACCTTGGCCAGTCTGCTGCCGGTCGCGTTTGCGCTGCAGCTTTTTGCCGCCTCGCGCGTCCGGCAGGCCGACTGGAAGTATTTGACGACCGGCACGGCCGCGGCGCTCACCGCCTCCGTAGGCGCGCAGATGCTAATACTCGGCGCACTTCAGCCCTGGCTGCTCCTGGTGATTCTAGGCGGCGTGTTTGCAGTGGCGGGGTACGCGTTCGGGCGGCGCACCGCTGCGTGCTACACGCTGCTGCCGGAGCTTCCGTACTGACCCTCTTCTCCTTCGGAGTCTGAGAGAGAAAAGAGACGATGACTGAGCAGTTCCCCACCGAGCCGGCCCGTACGGAGCGGGCCAATCCGGCCGCACCGCGGCCGGCGGAACAAACGACCGAGCGGCAGACGCGGCGGCTGGAGCAGCCGATTCCCGCGCAGGCCGTGCCGGTGCGAAGCTGGTCGGTCATGCTGTGGGCCATTGTCGCCGGCGTAATCATTCTGGGAGGGATGACGGCGCTCATCGGTGGATCGTTCTGGTACGCGCAGAACTACCGCAACGAGCTTCGCGCCGAGACGCACGGTCCCCAAGGAGGCGAAGGTGGGGAGGCGTCCAGTGCGCCTTTTGCGGACAACGCCGCAGCGGGAACGACAGGATCTTCGGGTGGCGGCGAGCAGAATGCGGTTGCCGCGGCCGCCGAGAAGGAGCGCCGCCTCAGCGAAGAGGCTCAACGCCGGGAGGAAGAGGCACGGCGGCAAGGGCAGATTATCGCGCTGCGTTCGCTCATCGATAAAACCCAGCGCGACCTGGATGATCTTCTCAAGTCGTTCAACGATTGGCAGAACCAGGTCGAGCCGCTACTGGAAGGCCCGAAAGGGCGCCGAATCGCCGGGAGCGCCCCGCACCTTGAGAGATTCGTGGGCGTCTACGAGAAGGAACGGTCGTCCAAGAGCGAGATTTCTGCATACCAGGACCGGCTGGATGCGCTGCGCGGGCCGCTGGAGAGCACTTCTGGCGATTCAGCGGGTGTGTACGCGCCCAGTCCCGAATTGGCGGGCGAGGTTCGAGATTTGGATGGAGAGATTCTCGCTGCACTGCGGCAGTACAAGCAGGACAATTTGGCGGTGGAGAGCATCGTGGAAAGCTGCGCCGAGATCTATCCATCTGAATCGACGCTGACGAACGCGATCAGAGCGTTCAGCAAAGCCGAGCAGGACCGCCGCATTGAAATGATGGCTGAGGCGCGACGGCAGGCGAGCGAGAAGATCAACCGCGAATTGGCAGCAGCGGAAGCTGCCAAAGTCGAGGTGGAGGGGCGAGTCGAGCTGCTGGAAATCCAGATGCAGCAGCAGCAGGCCGAGGACGAGTTCAAGGAACTGACCGCGCTCGCCGCGGATCAGGCGAAGGCCCGCGAAGCCGCCCGCGAGAAGGCACAACTGGAGCGGGACTTTGTAAGGGATCTTCCGCAGATCCGCAAATACCTTCCTGCCTTCCTGGCCGAAGGCTACACCCAACCAGACCAGTATGGAGCCGCGAGTCCTACGTCAAAGAAAGGGCCAATGTCCCTCTCGGCCATGCGCAGCGCAGGTGCGCTGCGCGAAGACGTCGGTGGCCTGTCGAGGCTCAACATCATCGCCTCTGGATCAAAAAACGACCGGCCCGTGGGAGGATTTCCCCCTTGGTACGGCAACGTAGTCTCAGAGAAAAACATCCCCTATGTGCAGACAGCCCAGAACTACCTGCTCAAATACGGCGATCTGATGGTGGAAAAGGGATTGCTGGCGCCATGACCTTCCGGTCTGATCACCGGGCTTGTTCTGCTGTACCCATGTGTGAGACAGTCAGGGCATGGGCAAAGACACTTCTTTTCCGACAACTCAAAACGGTCGACTCGCTGTTGGAAACGGGCTGCAGCCAATCGCTTCGCAATCCGCTCCACGAAAGCGCTTCCTGCGCACGGTGGCTTTCACCATGCTCGGGGCAGCGGCCGGTTCGGCAGTGGACCTCTCGCCGTTGCTGAACCTGCTTACCGGCTGAAAGAGAGCCGGCCGGCAATCAGTCGCGACAGCCTAGCGCGGAGAACACTTCGTGCATCTGCGTCGGCACCCGGGAATTGCTTCCCCGCGGCCCGTTCGGCCGATTGGCCGTGACGCCGACGGCGTAGGGCCGCTGCGGCGTTCACTTGCAGCCACAGGCTATTCACCTTTCTACCACTTCGCCTTTTCCCCAGCAGACCGTTTTTCGACCGACCGGCGGCTCGAAGGCTCTTCGCAGCGGAGAATCAAGGTGGAGTCTTTTCGAGGTGTTTTTTTCCGGCACGAGGCCGGAAAAAAGCGCCGCCAGGCGCCCGCAGGGCACGTCGAAAAGCAGCAGCCGGAGGCGGACCTTGACCGGAGCGGATAATCGAGCAGGCCCGCCGGTCTGTGGAACATGAGTTGTGAGGCGGTAGCAAATTGGCGCACGGCAGGCCGCGGTTTCCGGGGCGCTTGGCTGGTCCGTGCGCCGCGTATTGGGTTCGTGTGCGGTCCGGCTAGCAAGGGGAATTAAAGTCGCCCCCCGCC
>CAYZVT010000172.1:0-9466 GCA_964481585.1 uncultured Pirellulales bacterium | reverse complement strand
CGCGCGGTTGCGCGTAATGCATGCGATCCCCCCCGCCTGCGCGGGACGGACGGTTCCGTAAAACGGTTGTGGACGAGCAATGAGCCTCGGAGGCTTCCGCTCCTCGCGGTGCGCCCCCGCCACCCTACGGCGCTCCACGCAGCGCGTTCACTCGTACTCCGCGAGCGCGCGATAAACCGCCGCCCGCTGTGCAGGCTCGGGCAGCGCCGTATCGACCCGCAGCGCCTCGCGGCCCGGCGGCTCGTCGTTTTGCCGCTGCCGGTCGAAAAGTTCGGGACGCGCTTCCGAGGCATCCTTGCCAGCCGCAGCGCGGCGGGCGATGCGCTCGCGAGCTACGTCGGGTGGACACTCACAGCGCAGCAGCGCAAAGCGCGCTCGGTGCCGCTGGGCGATCTTTCGCGCTGCGTCGCGCAGCGCGGCGCGGGTAAAGGTGCCATCGAGCACGACCGACACGCCCTGCGCGATCAACTCCTCGGCGCGGGCGAACATGGCTTCGTACACCCGAGCACGCGCCGCGTCTGCGTACTTGCCTTCGCCGAAGGCAGTGGCCTGCTGGCTGGAGTCGTGTTGCTCGCGGCGCAGCTCGTCGGTTGAGAGCCGATCAAGCCCCATTTCTTCGGCGAGCGCGCGGGCGAGCGTCGATTTGCCCGTCCCCATCAGGCCGCTCACGACGAGCAACAGTGGCCGCTCCCGAGGCGCGTGGTAGCTGTCGGCGCAGGCCAAATACTCCGCCGCCTCGCGCAGCGTCGCTTTCCGCGCCGCGCCTTGTTGTTGCCGCGACCGCAGTGCGGCGACTTTCGCGCGGACGCTGGCCCGGTAGCTCTTGTAGAACCGCAAAAGCCGCTCGTCGGCCGGGTCGTCGAGCGATGCGAGCAGGTTCTGCAAAATCTGCTCGCCCAGCGCCGCCGCTCCGCTTCGGCTCAGCTCCATCGCCAAAAAGCAGAGTTCGTCCGCAATGTCGATCCGGCGGAAGTCGGCGCTAAACTCGATGCAATCGACCACCACCGGCTCGGGCATCAAGTACACATGCTCAGGGCGCAAATCGCCATGCCCTTCGACGACGCGGCCCGCGCGGACGCGCTCAAGTAGACGCTCGGGAGCAAGTCGCAGCAACCGTAGTTGCTCGGCGTGAATCCGCTTGACCAGCGCGGCATCGAGCGGCGGGGCAAACTCCAGCAGCACGCGGCGGTTGTCGAGCACATGCCGCTCGAAGGTCGCCAGATACTCCTCCGGCGTCACATCGGAGGCAGGGAGCGCGCGATAGAAGCGGGCGAGTGTTCGCTCCAGCCGCACCCCGTCGCCGCTTGCGGCCCTGCCCTGTTCGACGAGCGTATCGAGCCGCCGTGCCGTCGGCAGCCGCCACATCTGGACGAGGTAATCGACCGGCTCGCCTTCGCCGCCCAGGCTCCATGTGCCGGCGCTCGACTGCACCACCGGCACGACGGCCAGATAGGTGCTCGGGGCAAGGCGGCGATTCAGACGCAACTCTGCCGCGCAGGCCTGCTGCCGCGCAGCAAGCGTGCTGAAGTCGAGGAAGTCAAACCGCACCGGCTTTTTCAGCTTGTAGGCGTAACGCCGCGTGAGAAACACCCAAGAGATGTGCGTCTCAACAACTTCCACGTGCTCGGGACGATCGGGGTAACAGTCGCCCTGCGCCAGCCACGCCACCAGGTCTTTTTCTGATTCTCTCAGCGGCGAAGAACCATCGTTGGCGCGGGAGTGGCCCATGTGCGGCCTCCTGCGAATTGATTACCACCGCGAGGAGAGAATCTGCACCTGCTCCGGCAGCAGGCTCCGCGTCTGCAAAAGCATGGTTGAACAAGCCAACCGTGGCACCCCGACTTCCTAAGCGGCTTTCAACCGGCTGTTACGCATCCTCCGGCTTGGCGCGTTCGATGTACTCGCCCGTGCGGGTATCGACGCGGATGTATTCGCCCATTTCGACGAACGCCGGGCACTGGATTTCCGCACCGGTTTCGAGCTTCACCGGCTTGGTCACGTTCGTGGCCGTGTTGCCCTTCACCGCCGGCTCGCAGTAGTCGATCTTCAGCACGACATGGTTCGGCGGGGTGAGCGCGATCGGCGAGTTGTTGTAGAGCACCATCTGGCACTCCATGCCCTCTTTGAGATACTTCGCCGCATCGCCGACTTGCTCTTCGGTCAATTCGTACTGCTCGAACGTCTCCTGCTCCATAAAGACGTAGGTGTTCCCCTGCCCGTAAAGATACTGGACCGTCACTTCGGTGACGTCGGCCCCGTCGAGCGACTGGCCGGCCTTGTAGGTGCGGTCGAGCACGGTCCCTTTGAGCAGGTTGCGGAGCTTGCACTTGTAGAAGGCCACGCCTTTGCCTGGCTTGACAAAGTTGCACTCGATCATCAAGAACGGCTCGCCCTCGATCTCGACCTTCAATCCTTTGCGAAATTCACTGGTGTTGTAGACTACCACGCTGGGCCTTTCTGATTCGCTTTCTTGGCTCGCGGCGGTATGCTACGAGCGGACGTTGATTTGTTCTGCCGAGTGAGTCGGCCGCCAAAGTGCCAGGCAACGAATGAAAATTGTACCGTTTTCCCCGCTTTCGGTCGCGGAGCCTCCGGTGGAGGGCCGCTGCTGGCAGCAGGTGCTGAAGGAGTCGATCCGCGAGGCGGGAGCGCTGTGCCGGCTGCTACAACTGCCCAAACGCTACGAGGCCGCTGCGCGACGGGCCGCTGCCGAATTTCCGCTCTTTGTTCCGCAGGGCTACTTAGCCCGAATCCGCATCGGAGATCCGCACGATCCGCTGCTACGGCAGGTGTTGCCGCTGGCGGAAGAACGGGTCCCGCAGCCGGGCGATGGCACCGATCCGGTCGGAGACGCGGCGGCCACGCTTCGCCCAGGGCTGCTGCAAAAGTACCATTCTCGCGTGTTGATGGTAGCAACTGGGGCTTGCGCCGTCCATTGCAGGTACTGCTTCCGCCGGCACTTCCCCTACAGCGACAGCCCCCGCTCGCCCGACGCCTGGACGCCGGCCCTGGAACAAATTGCCGCCGATCGGTCGCTCCGCGAGGTGATCCTCAGCGGGGGCGATCCGCTGACGCTGGTGGACCGCCAGCTAGCAGAGCTTGCGGCTCGGCTCGACGCGATTCCCCATCTGCGGCGGCTGCGGCTGCACACCCGGCTGCCGATCATGATCCCCGAACGGGTCTGCGACGAACTGCTCGACTGGCTGCAAGCGACCCGCCTGACGCCAATCGTGGTGGTCCACGCCAACCACCCCGCCGAGATCGACGCCGCCGTGGCCGCGGCGCTCGGGCGGCTGGTCGAGCGGGGACTGGTGGTGCTGAACCAAGCGGTGCTGCTACGGGGCGTGAATGACCGGGCGGAGGTGCTCGTCGAGCTAAGTGAGCGGCTGGTCGATCTGCGCGTCATGCCGTACTATCTCCACCAACTCGACCGCGTGCGGGGCGCGGCCCATTTCGAGGTGCCCGTCGCCGAAGGCCGCCGGCTGCTAGCAGCGATGCGCCAGCGGCTGCCCGGCTACGCGGTGCCGCGCTACGTGCAAGAAATCGCCGGCGAGCCGCACAAGGTTGTGCTAGCATAGAAGTTTCGCCCTTTCGCCCGAGGCCGCTAGGCCGGTTTAGCCGCTCTGGCGCTAGAGCTGCGTGGAGATGACTCTCTAGATTCCCGCCTGCGCGGGAAGGACTTATTTTACTGACTGCTGATAGCTGACCGCTGACCGCTAGAAAGCAACCGTGCTCTAGGTCGCTGCTCCATGTCCCGTGTTGTCTGGCTTACCGACGTGCATTTCGACGTGCTCCCGGCCGAGCAGCTTGCCGAGGTGCTCGCCCGTTGGCAAGAGACGTGCGACGCCGACGCGCTGCTGCTCGGCGGCGACATTGGCGACGCCCGTAGCGTCAGCGACTATCTTGCGCAGCTCGACGACGCGCTCGCCCGTCCGCTCTACCTCGTGCTCGGCAATCACGATTTTTACTATGGGTCGATTCGTGAAGTGCGGCAGCGCGTGGCGGCGCTCTGCGCCGAGCGGCCACGACTGCATTATCTTTCGCAGGAGGGGGTACACGAGCTTGCTCCCGGCGTCGGGCTTGTCGGCCACGACGGCTGGGCCGATGCGCGGATCGGCGACTACGAGCGCTCAATGGTCATGATGCACGACTACGAGCTGATCGACGAGCTAAAACAGCGCGGCAAGCAGGAGCGGTGGCCGCTGCTGAAACAACTTGGCGACGAAGCGGCGGCGCATGTCGCCCGCTCGCTCGCGGCGGCGCTGCGGCGGTTTCCGCGTGTCGTCCTGCTGACGCACATCCCGCCGACGCGAAGTTCGTGCTGGTATCAGGGCGAAGTCTCCGACGACGAATGGGCGCCACACTTTACCTGCAAGGCGATGGGGGACACAATTCTGCAAACGATGCGCGCCCACCCCGACCGGCAGCTAACGGTCCTCTGCGGCCACACCCACAACCCCGGCGAAACCTGGCCGCTGCCGAATGTCCAAATCCTCACCGGCGCCGCCGAGTACGGCCGCCCCGAAATCCAGCGCGTCTTCGAGTTTTAGATTCCGGCCCAACAGCAGCCGCGAAATATTATGCCGAGCATCTACGACCACCAGGCGATGGACGCCTTCTGCCGAGCCGAGTCGATCGACCGGCATCGCCTGCGGCGGCTGCGCAATGCGTGGTTCAAAAAGTTCGCCGGCCGCGATGCGGCGCTGGCCGAACTGCTGCCGCACGAGCGGGAGAAGTTTGCGCGCGAGGTGAGTTTTCACACGCTAACCGTCGAGTCCGAACACGCCTCGCAGCGCGACCGGGCGACGAAGCTGGTCTTTCGCACGCCCGCCGGGTTCTTGGTGGAAGCGGTGCTGATGCAAATCGCCAGCGGCCGCACCGCGCTCTGTCTATCGAGCCAAGTCGGCTGCGCGGCGCGGTGCGAGTTCTGCGCGACGGGCAAGATGGGCATCGCCCGCAACCTTTCGGCCGCCGAGATTGTCGATCAAGTCGTCCACGCCGGCGAGCGACTCGCGCGCGAGGGGCGCTCGCTGCGGAATCTCGTCTTCATGGGCATGGGCGAGCCGCTGCACAACGAGGAACAACTTTACGCGGCACTCGACCTGCTCCACCCGGGCGACGCCTTCGCCCGTTCGCCCCGGCGAACGCTCGTCTCCACGGTCGGCATTCCCGACGCGATGGAGCGGCTCGTCGAGCGCTACCCGGCGGTCCATCTCGCCCTGAGCCTGCACAGCGCGCGGCCCGAAGTGCGCGAGCGGCTCGTTCCGCTGGCGATGCGCTACCCGCTCGACGTGCTTCGCAACACGCTCGCAACGATCACCGCCGGCGGCGCGCGGAAGGTGATGATCGAATACTTGCTGCTCGCGGGCGTAAACGATGGGCCGGATGATCTTGCCGCGCTCCTCGATTACCTGCACGGCCTGCCGGTCCACGTCAACCTGATCCCCTACAACCCGATCGCCGAAGCGCCGCAGCTTGCCGGCACGCCCCCCGCCGAGCGCGAGGCATTCGCCGCGGCGCTGAAGGAGGCCGGCCTCACGACAACGATCCGCTACTCGCTCGGAGCCGACATCGCCGCCGCCTGCGGGCAACTGGTCCGTAGCGAAAACCGGCAGCTCGCCCGTCTCGCTCACACCACTGCTCTGGTGAAAGCCAGCGAATGACTCCCACCTGCGGCCAACTGGCGCTGTTCTTCGCCGTCACGGCGCTCGGGCTGGCCTGGATACCGTCGCTAATTCTGCACGAGCCGGCGGTCGAACAACACGTTATCGCCGGCCGCACCACCGAAATCACCGCCGACTTCCGCCGCCCGCTGGCCCTCTTTCGCTGGGCCGCCCTCGGAACCGCCGTCGCCGCCCTCGCCGCCGGAGCCGCCGGCCTGCTCCGCGAACGCAGCGCCGTGCTGCCGTTAGCCAGCATGGCGCTCGCCGCGCTGGCCATCGGCTTTTACCACATCGCCTGGGGCGTGAGCATCCTCACCGCGCTGTTTCTGATCGCGCTCGTGCTGCGATTGCGCGACCCAAGGTGAAGTGACGGGTGTGCCCCTGCTTTGTCCACTAGTGGCACCCGGCGAATCAATCAAGCGGGTGGCCCAGGTTGCAAGCACTTCCGCAACCTGGGCTACCCGTTTTCCGTGGACGGCGTTGCGTGGTGCCCGTTAGCGTTTGCTGGGGCGGACGCGGCGGCCGCCTGCGTCGAGGCGGGTGCCTTCGTTGGTGGCCGGGGCGCTGCGGAGCGGATCGGCGGGGCCGACGAGGGGATCGCCGATGTTGATCTCACTGAGCCGGGCCATTGCTTGATCGACGTACTGCTGCGAGAGATCGAAGCCGATCCAGTCGCGGTCGAGTTTTTTGGCGACGGCTAAGGTGGAGCCGCTGCCGGCGAAGGGGTCGAGCACTGTCTCGCCCAGATTGCTGCTGACGCGCAGGATGCGGCCGAGCAATTGCTCGGGCATTTGGCAGCCGTGAAAGCCTGCCCGCTCTTTGAACGTGCCGGCAACGCGGGCAAAGTACCAAGTGTCTTCGCCAGGCTGAAAACCATCGGGCAGGTCTTGCGGACGCAAGATCCAGGTGTCGTCGGGGAGCCGGCCCTTCGAGTTGGCGCGCTTGTCGCCGTAGACCAACTGCCGCGCCGACGGCACGCGCACGGCCGGATCGTCGGCGTTGAAGGTAAACCGCTCCGGGTCTTTCACGAAATGGAATAGATGCGTGTGCGAGCGCGAGAACTTCCGCTTGCAGTTGACGCCAAAGGTGTAGTACCAGATGACCCAGCTTCGGCAGAAAAACTCGGTATCGTCCTGGGCGATCAGCTTCAGTTCGGCAGCGTAGTCGTCGCCGATGGCGAGCCAGAACGTGCCGTCGTCTTTCAGCGCGCGATAGACGCCGGCCATCCACTTCCGGCACCAGTCGAGATACGCGCGGCGTTCCTGGCGGTCCTGGTAGATATCGTACTCGTAGCCGATGTTGAACGGCGGGTCGGCGAAAACTAGGTCGATTGAGCCGGCGTCGAGTTGCCCCAACCGCTCGACGCAGTCGCCTTGATGAATTGCCTTCGTGGCCAGTTCCACCGTATCCACCTCGTCTGTCGAGCGAAAAGAAGGCTGAGCAGTCGTCTCACTGTACTGCACTCGCCGCATGCGGACAAGCCGCGGCGCGGGGGGCTAAAAGTCGAGCCTCCAAGCTGCTAGGATGGAGGCCGTCGCAACTGCTTTCTAACCGGAAAAATCGAACCATGAAGTTCGCCATCTGCAACGAAACTTTTGGGGACTGGCCCTTTGAACGGGCCTTCGCCACCGCCCGCGAGACGGGTTATACGGGCATCGAGATCGCGCCGTTTACGATTGCTCACGATGCCCGCACGATTTCCGCCGCGCGGCGCGAGCAGGTCCGCCGCCAGGCGGAGGCGGCCGACTTGGAGGTCGTCGGGCTGCACTGGCTCTTGGCGAAGACCGAGGGCTACTATCTCACCTCACCCGACGCGGAAGTGCGCCGCCGCACGGCGGACTATTTTTGTGAGCTAGCGCGGCTTTGCCGCGATCTGGGCGGCTCGGTGATGGTGCTCGGCTCGCCGCAGCAGCGGAATTTGCTTCCCGGCGTTTCGCTCGAAGCGGCCACCGATTACGCAACCGAGGTGCTGCAAGCGGCCATGCCTGAGTGCGAAGCCTGCGGCGTGACGATCGCGCTCGAACCGCTGGGGCCGTCCGAGACCGATTTTATGCTCACCGCGCAACAGGGAATCGAGCTGGCCGAGCGGGTTGGCTCGCCCTCCTGCCGGCTGCATCTCGACGTGAAAGCGATGTCGAGCGAAGCGAAGCCGATCGACCAGATCATTCGCGACAGCCGCGAGCAGGTGGCGCATTTCCACGCCAACGATCCGAATCTGCTCGGTCCGGGAATGGGCAAGATCGAGTTCGAGCCGATCTTTCGCGCGCTGCGCGAGATTGACTACGACGGCTGGGTATCGGTCGAAGTCTTCGACTACACGCCGGGGGCCGAGGCGATCGCGCGGCAAAGCATCGAGTACATGCAGCAAGTGCTGCGGCGGATTTAGTTGCTCGCGCGAAGCTCGGCCAGATGCTGAGCGGTGCCGACGAGCCGGTCCCAGTTCTGCTGGATGTACTCCGGCGGGCCGCCAATCTCGGCGACGACGACGGCAACCTGCTCGGTGGGGACCATCTCGATCGCGTCCCACGGGCAGACGGTTAGCTCGTAGGGATTGGTCTTCTTCTGCGGGATATGGACGCAGACCTCGCAGCCGACGCAGCGTTCCAGGTCGATCTGGCAAAAGCTCTGCAGCATGCCGTGCTCGGGGTACTGCGGAATCTTGACGATGCAGTCGACCGGGCAGACTTCAAGACAGGCCTCGCAGCCGGTGCAATTGTCGGCGTTGATGACCGCCAATTCCTTGGGGACTTTCTTGCGCGGGCCTTTTTTCGCCATCCCGTTCGCCTTACTGCCAAGGTTCTGAAAACGGATGCACGCCCCGGCCGCGCGAGCGGGGCCAGAAAAGGCCTGCGGAAACGGCGCGCGCCGATGCCCTTTATCTTAAGCGCTCATCGGTCGTCGGCCAAGGGAATCTCCGGCCAAAGCGGGAATCTCGGGGGCTTCCACCCTCCGCTTTCTTGCGCGACCGGGGGCTTCCGCTGTCGCGGTGCGCCCCCGCCACCCTTTGGACTTGCGCCCCCGCCCCCCTACCAGTACGTACTGGCGGCGGTTTTCGCCCGTTAGCGGCCGGGGATTCGCTCGCCGTGGATCATGTCCTCGAACGTTTGGCGTGCCCGCACGAGATGGGCGTGGCCGCCCTCGATCAGCACCTCGGCCGCCAGCGGCTTGCTGTTGTAGTTCGAGCCCATCACGGAGCCGTAGGCTCCGGCGCATTCGATCACGAGCATTTCGCCCACCTCGGCGGCGGGCAGACTCCGCGTGCAGACGAAGCCCCCTTCCTCCTGGGTGAAGATGTCGCCCGACTCGCAGAGCGGGCCGCCCACGACCACGTCCTGTTGCCGGCGCTCGGCCGGGCGGTCGGCCGCCGGTGCAATCGACATCGGGTGGTAAGCCCCGTACAGGATCGGCCGCGCGAGATTATTAAAGCCCGCGTCCACCAGATAAAAGGTGTTGCCCCCCATCTGCTTCACGGCGCGAATTTCGGTAATGAGATAGCCGCTCTCGGCGACGAGATACCGGCCCGGCTCGATTTCCAAGCTGATGCGATGCCCAAAGGCGTCTTCGAGCCGCTTGCGGGTGGCGTCCCACAGCCGGAAGTAGGCGTCAAGATCGACGAACGATTGTTCGGGGCGATACCGGATCGGCAGCCCGCCGCCGGCGCTGATCGAGGTGATCGAGCGGCCGACTTCGCGGGCGGCCTTTTCCAGCGCGCCGCAGACTTGCGATAGATGCTCCAAATCGGTGCCCGAGCCGATGTGCATGTGCAGACCCGAGACCGACAGGCCGGCGCTTTCGGCGCGGAC
>CAYZVT010000171.1:0-9486 GCA_964481585.1 uncultured Pirellulales bacterium | reverse complement strand
CGGTGGTGCGGCGCAGGATCTCGACCAGCGAGTCGACGCCCTGCGCGGGCACGTCGACCTTGAACAGGAAGCGGTCGAGCTGGGCCTCGGGCAGCGGGTAGGTGCCCTCCATCTCGATCGGGTTCTGCGTCGCCAGGACGAAGAACGGCTCCTCCAGCGGGTAGCGGACCCCCGCGGCGGTGACCTGGTGCTCCTGCATGGCCTGCAGCAGCGCGGCCTGGGTCTTGGGCGGGGTGCGGTTGATCTCGTCGGCCAGGATGATGTTCGAGAAGATCGGGCCGGGGACGAAGCGGAAGTCGCGCCGGCCGGACTCGGGCTCCTCCAGCACGTTGGTGCCGGTGATGTCCGAGGGCATCAGGTCGGGCGTGAACTGGATGCGGCGGAACTCCAAATCCAAAATCCGCGCCAGCGTGCTGACCATCAGCGTCTTGGCCAGCCCCGGCACCCCTTCGAGCAGACAGTGGCCGCGCGTGAAGATAGCGGCGAACATTTGCTCGATGACTTCGTCCTGCCCGACGATGATCTTTTGCAGTTCTTCCTGCATGACGCGTCGGTGCTGACTGAACTCTTGCAGGATTTCGCCGAGATTCCGCTGCCGGGTTGCCACCGCGTAAGATCCTTCCCTCAAGGTCTTCAGGACGAACAGGAGCGCCGCGGCGCGCACCGCTTCCGGCGGGACCGCCCGAAGCGCTCTTAAGCCAAAATCACCGGGAGCGGCTCGCTCAAACTCAAAAAGGCCGCCCCCACTCGCCCAAAGCGCATGCCCGATATTCTAGGACTGCTCCGCATGGCGGGCAATGCGGGCGCGCGGGACGTTGCCGCCTTAACTGCCGAAACCTAAGATATTTAAGCACAGCGGCACGCGCCGCCCCGGTTGCGTTTCAAGGCCGCAGGCACGGCCGATCACCGCGCGGCCCCCGTTCGCTCGCACTACGCCCCAGACAAGGAATCGTCGGATGCATCACGGCTCGCGCGTCAGTTTGCTAGCGCTTTTGCTCATTATGGCGGTTGTAACGCCTGCGCGGGCAGAGATCGACGCCGAGCAAGTCCGCACGGCGATCGAGCGCGGCGTCGAGTATCTCAAGCGCGAGCAGTCGCCGCGCGGCACTTGGATCGAACACCCCGGCCACCCCGGCGGCGTGTCGGCGCTCGCCACGCTCGCGCTGCTCAACGCCGGCGTGCCGCCGCAAGACCCGGTGATTCAAAAGGCGCTCCAGTCGCTCCGCAAGATCAAGCCGCGCACCACATACGTGACCGCGCTGCAAACGATGGCCCTGGCCGCCGCCGAGCCGAAACGCGATCTGGTGCAAATCAAGATCAACGCCAAATGGCTCGAACAGACGCAAATGAAAGAAGGCCGCGCAGGCGGCGCCTGGTCCTACGGCAGCAACAACGCCGGCGGCGACAACTCCAACTCGCAGTTCGCCCTGCTCGCGCTGCACGAAGCCGAACGGGCCGGCGTCGAAGTCAGCGACCAGACGTGGCGACGGGCACACGAGTATTGGAAGCGCGCGCAGAACGCCGACGGCTCGTGGGGCTATGTCGTCCAGTCGCACGGCACCGGGAGTATGACGAGCGCGGGAATTGCCGCGATGGTCATCACCTCCGGCCAGCTCAATCCGCCCGACGCCGATGTGGTGGCGGGGCGCGTCGATTGTTGTGGCGAACAGGAGGAGAGCGAGGAAATCGAACGCGCGCTGCAATGGCTCGGCCGCAACTTTTCCGTCACACAAAACCCCGGCAGTCAGCTCGACGCTTGGCTGCTCTACTATCTCTATGGCCTAGAGCGCGTCGGCCGCATGACCGCGCAGCGCTTTATCGGCGGGCATGACTGGTATCGCCGCGGCGCGGAGAAACTCGTCGCCGAGCAAGACCCGCTCTCCGGGTTTTGGAAAGGCTCGGGCCATGCCGAGAATCATCCGCATATCGGCACGAGTCTGGCGCTGCTGTTTCTCTCCAAGGGCCGCCGTCCGGTGCTGATTTCCAAAATCAAGCATGGCGAGGGCATCGACTGGAGCCGGCATCGTAGCGACTTGGCGAACTTGACCGCGTTTACGGAACAGCAGTGGACGCGCGATCTCACCTGGCAGGTCGTCGACTTCAAGGCGGCGGGCACCGAAGACTTGCTCCAATCGCCGGTGCTCTTTCTTAGCGGACGCGAAGCGCCGCGGCTTTCGGCCGAACAGAAGCAGCACTTGCGCGAGTATCTCGATCGCGGCGGCGTGCTGGTGGGCAATGCCAGTTGCGGCAGCGTCGAGTTCGATCGCGGCTTTCGCGCGCTGATGGAGGAGATTTTTCCCGAGCCGGAATATCGCCTGCGGCTGTTGCCTCCGTCGCATCCAGTGTGGTACGCCGAACAGCCGGTCGATCCCGATCATCTGCGGCCGCTGTGGGGCATTGATTACGGCTGCCGCACAGCGGTGATTTACAGCCCCGAGGATCTCTCCTGCTTTTGGGAGCTTGCCGCGCTCGGCCGCGACCGGGATTACCCGGAGTCGGTCGAGGAGAGCATCGACGCGGCGTTGGCGATCGGCGTGAATATCATGACCTACGCGACCGGCCGTGAGCCGAAATACAAAGACGAGATTCCGCAGCACATCGACCTTGAAGCCAGCCCCGAGGACGGCCAGCGGGGCACGCTCTATGTCGCCAAGCTGCGTCACCCCGGCGGCTGCGATGCCGCGCCGGGAGCGGTCGTCAACTTGCTCCGCGCGGCCGCCGAAGAACTCAAACTCCGAATCAGCACCGCCGATCGGCAGATCGCCATCACCGATGAAAACCTGTTCCGCTACCATCTGGTGTTCATGCACGGCCGGCAGCAGTTTCGTCTGACGCCCGACGAGCGGAAGCAACTGCGGACGTATCTGGAGCGGGGCGGGACGCTGTTTGCCGACGCGATTTGCGCCAGCCCCGAGTTCGCCGCGTCGTTCCGCCGCGAGATGCAGCAGATTTTCCCCGAGCAGCCGCTGGAGCGTATCCCGGCGAGCGATCCGCTCCTGACGCCCGAGTTCGGCGGTTACGACATTCGCCAAGTCACCCGCCGCGACCCGACGCAGCGCGTGCCGGGCCAGCCGCTCGATGCCCAGCTGCGGCAAGTCGAACCGACGCTCGAAGCGATCCAGCTTGGCGACCGCTATGCCGTGATCTTCTCCCCCTACGACATCAGCTGCGCGCTGGAAAAACACGTCACGCTCGAATGCGCCGGCTACGTCCCCAAAGACGCCGCCCGCATCGGGCTGAACGTGATCTTGTATTCGCTGCTGCAATAGGAAAGCTAACAGCTATGAGCCGTCAGCTATCAGCGGTCAGTGAACAGCAATACGTCACTCCGCCATTGCCGCGCCAAGCGTCCTTCCCGCGTAAGCGGGAATCTAGAGAGCAATCTCCACGTAGCTCTAGCGTCCAAGCGGCTAAGGGGGCCTGGCGACCACGGGCGAAAAATGCGCCACCCGATCCTCCGCTTTCCGCTTTTGTTTCCGCACTCCGCCTTCCTACCTCTCGGTGATCCGCAGCAGCAGCGGCAGCACGAGCAGATTGCCGAGCAGGCCGCCGAGCATCGTGAGGCTGACGAGAACGCCAAAATAGACTGTTGGCACGAACTCGCTTTGCACGAGCGCGCCGAAGCCGATGACCAGCGCGAGCGTGGCGAAAAACAGCGCGCGGCCCACGTCGCGCTGCACCTGTTGTAGCGCGGCGTCGGTCGTCAGTCCGGCCCCTCGGGCGCGGCGGAAGCCGCTGAGGTAGTGGATCGACGAGTCGATCGACAGGCCGAGCGAGACGGCGGCGATCATCGCCGCGCCCATGTTGATCTTCAGCCCCAGCCAACCCATGATGCCGGTGATAATCAGAATCGGCAGCACGTTGGGCACCAGCGCGATCAGCGCTAGGCGCAGACTGCGAAGTGCGGCGAGCATCATCAGCCCGATGCCGAGCATCGCGACGCCGAACGTGCGCCACTGGTCTTGCACGATGCTGTCGATCAGGTTCGTGAGCAATACGAAGTAGCCGGTCACCTCGGCCTGCGGAAAGGCTTCACGGCTGATGCGGCGGACAGCGGCGATCATGGCTTGCTTTTCAGCCGACGATTGCCGCTCCGGCGCGCGGAGCATGATCCGTAGATAATGTTGCCCGGGCTGGGCGGGATCTTCGCTGTAGAGGGCGCTGTAGAAGACCGGCATTTTGTCTTGCATAAAGCCCAGCGCGGTCGAGACGGCGGCGTTGCGGAGCAGCGCCAGCGGCAAGTCGTCCGGGTCGGTCGGCGCGGCGGCCTGCACGGCGTCGGCCAAGCTGAGCACCTTGGTCAAGCCCGGCACTTCCGCCCGCAGCCGCGTTTCGAGCCGCGCGACGCGCTTCAGGTACTCCCAATCGAGATGCTCCGGCGCGGGCAGCACCACATCCCACACGCCCGCCCCGCCCAGATGACTTTCGACGAAGCGGTACGACTCGACGACCGGGCTGCCTTCGCGGAAGTTGGCGGTAAAGTCGGTTTCGACCTGCAGCCGGTAGCTCCCCGACGCTGCCGCGAGCGAGACGGCGGCGATCAGCAGCGCAAGCGTGCGCGGTCGGCGCTCGACAAGATGAAGCGTCGATTGCAGCCCGCGATCGAGCCGGCCTTCGCCCCAGGCGCGCCGCGGATCGGCGTCCCAGCGGCCGGCCAGCGCCAGCCCCGGCACGAGCAGCGCCACGGCCGCGATGGCCAGCAGCGACCCGGCGGCCATCATGATCCCAAAATCCTGCACCGGCCCGACCCGCGCGACTTGCAGCGACGCGAAGCCGACCGCATCGGTGCAACAGGCCCAAAAGATCGGCACGGCGAGCAAGCCGCCGGCGGCGAGCAGCGCCTCGCGCCGCGGCAGTCCTCCGTCGCGTGCTTCACGAAAGCGGACGATGATGTGAATCACCGTGGCGACGCCGACGACGGTGACAATCGCCGTGAGCATCGAGCTGACCATGCTGAGCCGAAAGCCGCTCCAGACGAGCACGGCCCGCGTCAGATGAAGCGTCAGTTGCACCACGGCGAGCGGAATCAGTACCCAGCGGAAGCTGCGAAAGCAAAGCACGATCGTCAGCATCAAGAGAAACGTCGTGGTCCAGCCGAGCCGAACGCCGTCGCGTTCGAGATAGCGAAAGCCATCGACGATCATCACCGGCTCGCCGGCGACCATCCCCTGCGGCAGCGGCGCGACGAGTTGCCGCAAGCGGGCGACCGTTTCCGCTCTGGGCACGTCGGTCTCGGCTTCGGGGGTGAGCATACAGACGACCGCCGCCGTGTAGCCGGTGCCGTCGGGCGACTGGCGATGGGTGTAGCCGGAAAAGAGCTGGCGAAACCGCGCCGCGAGCGGGCTTTGCTCGTCAATAATCTTCGGCCCCATCAGCCGATCAAGCGCCAACACCGCCTCCACGCCTGGCACTTGTTCGAGCTTCTGGCTGAGCTTGGCCAGCCGCGCGATGCCGCTGCGCGTCATCAGATCGGGCGCGGCGTAGACGGCCATGATGACTTCGTTGCCGCCAAAGGTTCGCTTGAGCTGGCGATACGGCTCCAGCAGCGGGTCGTGCGGGGCGAACATGTTTTCGATCGAGCGGTCGAAGTGCAAATTGCTCGAAGCGGGAATCGCCACCGCCAAGAGCATCGCGCCCAGCGCAAGCAGCCCCCAGCGTGCCGCAATCAGCCGCGCCGTCAGCCGCGTTGCCAGAGGGGGTTGCGTCATGCTGCGGATCGAAGGGTGAAAGTCGGCCAGGAGAGGGTTTCCCTATCGTAGTGCCGGCCCCTTTCCTCCACCACCCGGCGCGGGGGCGTTCGTGCTACAATCGTCGAAAGACCCTTTTCTTGCTTCAACTGGACGTGCTCTACGATGACGGCGTTTAGCGCGGCATTCTGGCGAAGCCCGCGCGCGGTGCTGGGCGTGCTCGTCTTGACGGCGGCGGTGCGGGCAGGGGTGCTGGTCGCCCAGTTTGATGCCTTGCAGCAAGACCCCGACGCCTATCGGCTCTTCGCCGAGACGCTCGTGGAAACTGGAGTCTACGCGCCGGGCGTCGAACCGGGCGGAGCGCCGCAACCGAGCGCCTATCGCCCGCCGCTTTATCCCCTGCTTCTGGCGCTGTGCCTCAAATCGCCGCTTGGCTTTTTGCCGACGGTGGCAGTCGTGCATTGGGCGCTGGGCTTGGCGACGGTCGGGCTGGTGCTGGCGATTGCCGGTCGCGTGCCAAGATTGCCCACGGCGCTGGCCGGGCTGCTGGTGGCGCTCGATCCGCTGTTGCTGCATAGCAGCACGCTGCTGATGACCGAGACGCTCGCGGCGTTTTTGGCGGCGCTTGCCATGCTGCTCTTAGCGAACGCCGAAACGTCGCGCGGCAACCTGCGTTGGGGGCTGGCGGGGGCGACGCTGGGACTGGCGGCGCTTTGCCGGCCGACGTTTTTGCTTGTGATTCCTCTGGCCGCAATGATCGTCGTGCTGCGCCAGCGGCGGTGGCAGTCGGCGGCGGCGCTCGCGGCGGCGGGAGCGATCGTGCTCGCGCCGTGGGCAGCGAGGAATTGGATCGCGCTCGGGCGGCCGGTGGTGGCGACGACGCATGGCGGCTACACCTTGCACTTGGCGAACAACCCCGCGTTTTACGAGTACCTGCGCAGCGGCCCTTGGGGGAGCCGCTGGCAGCCGCCGCAAGGGGTTGAGCCGGGCGACTATCTGGCGGCGCGGCTTGCGGCGCTGGAACTGGTGCCGACCCCCTGCCCCGGCCGCTGCGAGTTGGCGACCGATCGCGCCCATTACGAAGCGGCGATGCAAACGATCCGCCGCGCGCCAGGCACGTTCGCTTACGCCACACTCGTGCGTCTCGGCCGGCTCTGGCAACTGCTGCCCCGCGCGCTCGATAGCCCCGAGAGCCTGCTGCGCCGCAGCCTGCGCTACGCGATTGCACTCTGGTACGCCGCCGAGTTCGTGCTCGTGGCGCTGGGGCTGTGGCGTTTGTGGCGGTCGCTCGTGCAAGGGCCGTGGGTGTGGGCGCTTTTGCTGCTGGCGAGCTTCACGCTGCTGCACGCCTTTTACTGGAGCAACATGCGGATGCGCGCACCGCTTGTGCCAGCGCTAGCCCTGCTAGCCGCCGCCGCGCCGGGCAGTGTAGCACGGGTGGCGCGGGCGCACCGCGAAGAGCGGAAGCCCCCGCCACCCGGTGAGCCATATCGGCCTTAAATCTTGATCCGATAGACTCTTGCGCCTCGGAGCGGGCCTCGGAACCTGCCTTGACCGTGGGGGCGGGTCGTCTCTATAATCCGGCCCCCTCAGGACGAGGGCCAGCGTGTTGGTAATCGATTGACACGCTTGACGTTAGACTCGGTCGAGTCGCCGCCGACCGTTGCACCGCCGTGACCGGCAAGGATGCCGACCTGATCGTCTCCTCGCGTGACCATGAGCTGAGCAGTCCCGCTGCGCGCCGCTGGCGCTGCGCACGACGGGCGGTGCTGCGCATGCTGCTGGGTGTGCTGGCATTCCTGACCACTGCGTCGGCTCGGGGCGAGCAGGTGCAACTTCCGACGCCGAATATTCATGCTCCGGTGGCAATTCACGCCGAATCGGCGCAGCGCTGGCGGCAAGGCACCTATGACGTGTGGCTCTTGCGCGGCAACTGTGCGATCACGCAGGGCCGCAGCACCGCCCGCAGCCAAGAGGCGGTCGTGTGGGTCGAGGCGGGCGACCCGGCGCGGAACACGCCCACCAAAATCATCGCCTACCTGGAACATGGCGTCTCCTGCCAGTTCTACGGCGACTCGGGCGACGAGCCGCTGGTGAATCTGGCCGACCAGCGCTGGTTCGGCCGCTTCCTGACTCTCTCGCCGGTACAGATGAACGTGCCCCGGCAGCAGGGCGAGCCGGCTGAGAAGCCGCCGATTTACCAGCGCGGGCTGGCCCAGCTCGATCCGCAGGCTGCGGCGGTGCAGCCGGCGCAGTTTGTCGAGGAGCCGCTTGATCCGCCGGTGGCTGATCCGATCCCGATCGGCACGCGGCGGATTCGCGTCTTTCCCCGCAGCGACGTGCCGGTTCAAGCGCAGTGGTTCCCCAGCCCCGGCGGGCAGCAGTGGGTGGCGGTCATCACGTCGGGCGTGAACTTGATCGTCGATGGCATCGACCTGGTCGGCACGCTCGACGCCTCGGCCGATCGGATCGTGATCTGGACGAGCGGCATTCAGCCCGACCTGTCGGGGCAAGCGCTGCAGCCCGAGAACGTGCCGCTGGAAATCTATCTCGAAGGCAACATCGTCTTTCGCCAGGGCGAGCGGGTGATTTACGCCCAGCGGCTGTACTACGACGTGCGCAGCCAGACGGGCATCATCCTCGACGCCGAGATGCTGACTCCGGTGCCGAACTACGCCGGCATGTTGCGCTTCAAGGCCCGCGTGTTGCGGCAACTCGATGCCAGCCACTTTGTTGGCAATGACGCCCTCGCCACCTCCAGCCGGCTCGGCGCGCCGCGCTACAATCTGGCGTCGGGCGAGATTTTTTTGGAAGACCAGCAAGTGCCGGTGATTGATCCGGCGACGGGTGCTCCACGGATCGACCCGCTCACCGGCGCGCCGGTGCTGGAACAGGAGCGGATGCTTTATAGCTCCGACAACCTGCTCTACGTCGCCGGCATTCCGGTTTTCTATTGGCCGACGATGGCGACGAACCTGGAAGACCCCGCCTACTACATCAACTCGTTCTCGATCAAGAACGACAACCTCTTTGGCACGCAGGTCCAACTCGGACTCGATGCCTACCAACTGCTCGGCGTGCGCGAGCCGCCGGAGGGGACCGACTGGAAGTTCGATCTCGACTATCTCAGCAAACGCGGCCCCGGTGCGGGGACCGTGTTCGCGTACGAGTCGCTCGACTTTCTTGGCGCGCCCGGCCCGGCCTCCGGCGTGATCGACGCCTGGGGCATTTATGATACGGGCGAGGACAACTTGGGCGGCTTCCGCGAACATCTGGAGCCGCCGAACAACTGGCGCGGCCGCGTCCGCGCGCTGCATCGCCAGGAACTGCCGAACAACTACACGCTCACCGCCGAGCTAGGGCTGATTAGTGACCGCAATTTTCTCGAACAGTACTTCGAGCGCGAGTGGGATAGTTTTAAGGACGAAGACACCGCAATCCAACTCGAGCAGATCATCGACAACCGCTCCTGGTCGGTGCGTGTCGAAGGGCGGCCGAACGACTTTTTTACGGAGACGGAATGGTTGCCGCTGCTGGAGCACAACTGGCTCGGCGAATCGCTGCTGGGAAATCGGCTGACGTGGTTCGAACATTCCGAAGCGGCCTACGCCCGCGTGCGGCAGGCGGAACTGCCCACCGATCCTCGGCAGGCGGCGCTGACCGAGCCGCTTCCTTGGTACGCCGATGTCGAGGGGCCGCGCATCTACACCCGTCAGGAACTCGACCTGCCGCTCAACGCCGGGCCGGCCAAGTTCGTCCCCTACGCGCTGGGGGAACTGGCGCATTGGGGCGAAGCCGA
>CAYZVT010000170.1:0-9514 GCA_964481585.1 uncultured Pirellulales bacterium | reverse complement strand
ACTAAACAGCCCAAAGCCGGGCTGGGGTGAGCCGTCCGCGAGAAACGAGGTGTCGAACCCGCGCCCCTGGTCTTGCACCACGATTTGAAGCTGATCCCCTTTGAGGCGGCTCATGCGGACCTCGGCCCGGCTCGTGCCACTGTGGCGGGCGACGTTGAGCAGCAGTTCGCGGACGGCCTGGTAAAGCAACTCGGCGGTATACTCGGCGGTTGGGTTCGCACGCGGGTCGGCCGTAAGCTGCACGTCGAGTTGATGGCTCGCTTTCATATTCCGCGCCAGCCAGCCGAGCGCGGCGGCCAAGCCGGCGTCGTGCAGAATGGGCGAGCTGAGATCGAAGGCCAGCGAGCGCGAAACGGTGATCGACTGGTTCAGCAATTGATCGACCTGGTCCAGCCGCTGGTCGAGCGGGGTGCCGCTCAGTTGCTTATGGATCGGGCTGAGGAACATCCGCGCCGTCGCCAGGATCTGTTGCAGATGGTCGTGCAGCGCCTGCGCCAGCCGCCGCCGCTCGCGCTGTTCGACTTGGGTGAGTTCGGAAGCCAGGCGGCGCAGTTGCCGCGTGCGCCGCTCGGCCAGGGCGGTGCGCTCGGCGACTTGCTGTTCGAGCGTTTCATTGAGCTGCTGAAGCTGCGCTTCGGCGGCTTTGCGTGGGGAAATGTCGCGGATCACCGCGATCAGGTATTCCGGCTTGCCGCTGGAGGACCGCATCAGCGAGGCGCTGACGCTGACCCAGACGAGCGTGCCGTCTTTGCGGTGGTAACGCTTCTCGATCGCGTAGCTCGGCAGCCGCTCTTGGAGCAGATGGGCGAGCATCTGCAAGTTGCCCGGCAGGTCTTCCGGGTAAGTCAAATCTTGAAAGCGCAGCTGCAGCAACTCGTCGCGACTATAGCCGACGATATTGCAGAGCGTCTCGTTGACCCGCAACCAACGGCCATCGAGATCGAGATGGGCCATGCCGACGGCGGCGTTTTCAAACGTGCCGCGAAAGCGGGCTTCGCTCTCGCGGAGCGTTTCCTCCGTGCGGGCACGTTCGGCAAGCAATCGCTCCACGCGCGCGAGCAGTTCGTCGCCGCGAAAGGGCTTGTACAGATAATCCTGCACGCCTTCGCGGAGCAGTTCGGCTTGAAGCTGCGGGTCGGCCTTGGCAGTGAGCATCATGATCGGCACTTGCCGCAGCGTCTCGTGGCGGCGCAGTTGGCGCACCATCTGGTCGCCGCTCAGGTTCGGTATCATCACGTCGCTGAGGATCAGGTCGGGCATCAGTTCCGTCGCTTGCCGCAAGCCCTCCGCCCCATCAAAGGCCGTCGCGACGCGGTAATGGCGTGCGAGCGTGGTGGCGAGAAACTCGTTCATGTCGGGATTGTCCTCAACGACGAGCACCAGCGGCGCTTCGTCGGCAGCCGGCTGCGCGAGAGAACGCGGCTCGGGATGGACATAGTTCCGCAATTCGGCGAGGGCGTACTGGCCCACCTCCCAGCCCAACTCCGGCGGCGCGGTCTCGACGGTCGCTGTCTCGGGCGCGGCAAGCGGCAGTTCGACCGTAAAGCACGCGCCGCCTGCGGGAGCATCGGACACCGCGACGCGTCCTTGGTGCAGTTCGACAAAGCGGCGGATGATCGACAGCCCCAGGCCCGTTCCGCCGACGCGGCGATTGGCGCCCCCTTCGATTTGGCGGAACCGCTCGAAAATCGCCTCCCGCAACGGCTCGGGCACGCCCGGCCCTGAATCCTCGACGCGGAGGCGTGCGTGGCTGCCGGCCTGTTCCAGCACCAGCCGCACCGGCCCCCGTGGCGCGGTGAACTTGAAGGCGTTCGAGAGCAGATTGAGCAGCACTTGTTGAATTTTTTCCGGGTCCACTTGCGCGGTGAGCTGTGCGGGGGCTTGTAGCTCGAAGGGAATGCCACGCTCGTGCGCCAAAATCTCGAACTGCGAAGCGGCAAGCCGGACCAGCGCCGCCAGATCGGTCTCGGCGTAGCGGAGCCGCATGCGGCCGGCTTCGAGCTTGGAGAGATCGAGCAAGGCGTTGACCTGTTTGAGCAACAGCCCGGCGTTGCGCTCGATGACCTCCAACTCGTGGCGGTCCTGTGGGGGCAGATCGTCCTCGCTCAACAGATGGCGCGCCGGGGCGAGAATGAGCGTCAGCGGCGTGCGCAGCTCGTGGCTCACGTTGGCGAAGAACTCGGTTTTGAGTTGGTCCAGTTCTTTCAGCCGCTCGTAGAGTACCCGCAGCTCGTCGTTCTTCCGCGCGACTTCCTGTTCGGCGAGTTTCTTTTCGTTGATGTTGCGGCCTTCGGCCAGCAGGAAGGCGATCTCGCCCGTCTCGTCGTAGACCGGGCTGAGGGAGAAGTCGATGACGATCGGCTCCGCGCCGGCCAACTCGCCGAAGACCGTGACTTCGTAGCGGACGAACTCGCCCGCCGCGGCGCGCTGTACCGCTTCGCGGACATCGGCGACCGCCTCGGGGGAAGTCTGGAACCAGTGCGTTTCCCACAGCAGCCGGCCGAGCACCTCATTGCGTTCGACGCCGCCGCCACGCAGTGCCGGCCGGTTGGCTTCGAGCACCACGCCGCTGGGGTCCATCAGGCCGGTGAACTGGTACATCTCGTCCAGAATCACGCGGGCGAGCCGTTCGCGCACCTGGAGCGGTTGCTCGGCCAACGAGAGCTTCGCCAGTTCCGCCTTCAGCGACCGCTTGTAGTCGGCCGGCTGCGCTCGGTGTTGATCGTCGTTTCGGCTCATGATCGCTTAGGAGGAGAACGCGGGTGCAGAATTAGCCTCTACTGGTTTTTGCACACCGCAGATCTTGTGCAGCCGCCATGATACGGAAAGGTTGAGGCGAATCCAGCTAGTTCAGCGTGCATTTGGGCATCGGTTGGGAACTGCGGCCATGCGGGAGGGAGAGGGAGAAAGTCTTAGCTTGCGCTGCAACCTCTCCGCAGCGGCAACGGGATAGGGATTTCTCTGACGCGAAGTTTTAACTCTTCCCGATAGAGAGCAATCCCCGAAACGACGATGATAGGGAGCGTTGGGTCGAGCTTGGGCTTGGCCCACCCGCACCGTTGGTACCTGCCCCTCCAACGGTGCTTTTTTATGCGCTCGTCCTAAGCGGTCAGCGATCAGCTATTAGCCATCAGTGGCAGAACGCGTCTTTCCCGCGCAGGCGGGAATTTAGCGTACAGGTTTCCCCTCGCGGTGGGGTCAAAGCGGCTAGCCGGCCTGGAGGCCGCGGGCGGAAATGCTGACGCTGACCGCCTTCGGGGGCTTCCGCTCTGGCGGTGCGCCCCCGCCACCCCTTCCGCTGCGGCTTCGCGCTGTCCCCTTAGCCCCAAACGTGTTCGTGGGCGGCGTAGGTGGCTGAGGCGGCGCCGAGGAAGCAGTACCGCAGACGGCCTCCTTCATTGACACGGTGATAGACGGCGACGCTTGTCGCCTTCTCGTCGTGTGCGGTATCGCTCCCTTCGAGCAATTCAAACGTGTCGTGATTGACCGGCAGGGCGAGCATTCCCACCAGATCCTCGGCCTCGAAGGGGACCACTTCTTTATGGCCGTCGAACGGGCCGCCGACGAACTCGATCGCTTGGAGATGGGTCACCATTAGTCTTACCTCCCTGCCCGCATGCCCGCACTCAGGGACGAGGGAAAGAGGCGGGCGCTGGCATGTTCCTTGGATGGTTCCTTCAAGGAGCATTTCGCGTACCAATTTCTGGCGAAGCTGGCGAGCGCGCATTGCCTTTGGCGCTGCTGAAGATCCTTCGCGCCCCCTTCGCCGCCTGCTCGCCCCGTTGGGGCCGTGAGAAGGCCGCGCTTGCCTCAAGTCTCTCGGGCGGGAGGGACGCGACCGGGAAACAACGAGAACGGCGCTACGCTTCTTCGTCCGTGTTGGCCGACTTGCCGCCCACGGCCGGCGGGCTTTCTTGGGTCTTGCGGATGTGCGCATAGTTGAGCACGGCCACAAAGAAGCTGCCGCCGAGCAGGTTGCCGACCAGCGCGGTCGCCAGAAAATGCAATACCTGCCAAAACGTGTAACCGCCTACGGCGAAGACGGAGGCGAACATTTCGACCGCCCCGGCGATCGAGTGGTGCAGCCCGCCGATTCCGATCAGGAAGGTGACGATGTAGATGCAGGTGATCTGCCCTTCGAAGCTGGACGAAGCCCGCGAGAGCCAAGCTCCCAGCGCCATCAGCCAGCCGGCCAGCAGCGAGCTAATCAGCAGCGGCAGGGTGGGAAAACTGACCAAGTGGTGTCCAATTTCGCCATACCCGGCACGGGCATTGACGACCATGTCGGCCGAGGTCAGCAGCGCGGCGCTGGTCAGCGCGCCGACCAAATTGCCGCCGATGACGATGCCCCACAGCCGGAGCATCGTCAGCGGCGAGACTTTGCGGTCGAGTACCGGATAGACCGCCGTGGCGGTGTGCTCGGTGAAAAGCTGCGAGCCGCTCAGGATGCAGACAATGAAGCCCAGCGGGTAAACGAGCGCCGTCGCCAGCCGGCGGGGGATCGGCAGCTCTTGCATCTGATCGGCCGAGACGACGACCGCCACGGCCATCGCCGTGAAGCCGAGAATCAGCCCGGCGGCGATCGACGAGAGCGCGAGCGAGACGCCCCGCCGCCGCAGTTGCTCCATCCCTTCAAAAATGACCCGTTCCAGAATATCGTCCGGGTGCGGCCGCGTCTCGTCATTGCGTTTGATGATGACCGGCAGGTAGTGGCGGTCTTCCTGTTGCCGATCCTTGCCGCGCTCGGTCAAGGTCGCGCGCGGCGGCAATTCGGTTCCGTCGGGAAGCAGGAGCTTACGGTCTTCCATGCAGCGGTTGCCAGTGCCAAGCAAGGTTGCGCCGGCGCGACGCGCTCCGCCGCTTCCGGGCAGGGCGTCCAAATCGGGGCGTTAGTGGACGTGGGCGAACTCGGCCAGATAACTCTCGAACTGGGTGCGGTGCGCTTCCTCGTCGGCAAGCAGTTCGATGCACAGATCCTGCGTGACGTAATCGTGCCCGTCGGTCTGCCGGATGATCTGCCGGTAATGGTCGATGGCTGCGTTTTCATCGGCGAGCACGCTCCGCACGACCGACTCGATATCCATCGTCAACTGGGCCGATTCAAGCTGCGAATGGTTCAGCTCTAGTTCGCCCGCCACCGGCACTTGGCCATGAAGCTGTTTGATCCGCTCGGCGAGTCGGCGGGCGTGGCCCAACTCTTCTTGAACATCCTCGGCCAGCGCGCGTTTGATTTCTTCTGCCAGCACGCCGTCAGGATTGATGCTCGCCGCCAGATAGTTGGCCACGGACTCCAACTCCATCGCATAGGCCTTTTGCAGAGCGGCAATTGTTTCTTCGCGGGCCGTGTCGTCAGTAGTCATGGAACGCTCCTCGACGCGAGAAATAAGACTTGTTTCTTCCTCTCACTCCAGGGACGCAAATCCGGTGCCAGGAGTGTGGCGCTACGGGGGAGCGGCAGCCATCGGCGGTCAGCGATCAGCGTTTTCGCCTGTGGCCCCCAGGCCGGTTCGCCGCTTCGGATGTTCGCTGTGATGCGAGACGCGCTTTCTCGATTCCCGCCTGCGCGGGAATGACAGGCTCCGTGCTCGACGGGGGCTTCCGCTTTCGCGGTGCGCCGTGCGCCACCCATCCACCATTCAAAATCCACCATCCACCATCCCCTCACCGGGGGCTTCCGCTCCTCGCGGTGCGCCGTGCGCCACCCGAGGCGTGGACGGCGTTGCCGGCCAGTACACGAGTGTGCCGGCTGCTGCCGGGGCCAACCCTGACGCAATGTCGTAGCGCCTGTTCCGGCGGGCGACACGGTGGCCCCGCAGCCGGCAGCAGGCAACCATTTTGTTCGGCCAAATTGCCACGCTCCGCACTTTCCCGCCGCCCTCTGGCAGGCGAATAATGATTTTGCGCCGTGGTTGGGATGTGCGGCGCATCCACGCGCGAGCTGCGGCGCACGCCGCAGACCGGGGCGTGCCGGGCGAATTTGCACGCAAGGGAAGGGGGCAGCATGCTGGTTCTCAGTCGCAAGGCCGGTGAGCAAATCATCATCGGCGACAACATCAGCATTACCGTCGTGAAGGTCAACGGCCGCCGGGTGCGGATCGGCATCACCGCGCCGAAAGATATGCCGATCAACCGGCAAGAACGCGAGACCGCCGAGCCGCATCCGCGGAAAGCCTCGCCGTAGCAAGGCCGAGGGTGGCGCACGGCGCACCGCGAGGAGCGGAAGCCCCCGGGAAGCGCTATTTTCGCGCCAGCCGCTTCCCTGTCGCGTCTGAGCGGCGAAAGGGGGGCTGGAGGCCGTGGGCGAAAAGGCTAATAGCTGACCGCTGACGGCTGGCCGCCCACACCCGTCATTCTCGATTTGCGTCCTGCCGCTTCGTGACCTAGAGTTCGATAGCAAATTTATTTGCATCGGACTTCTTCGAAAAAGGCAAACCGGCTGCGAGGCCGGGACGCAAAGCTATGGGTCTCGCATCTCCGAGATCGCCAAGCTGCCGGAAGGCGGTGCGCGTCTTCTCTTGAGGGGTAGGACGATGAACCACCCACTTCGGCGCAGCCCGACTAGGCTGCGTGGCTCTCGGCGAGCGCCGCGCGCCTCGCGGCGCGGCGCGATCCTTGTTCTGTCGGCGTTTTTGATGCTGGTCATGCTGGGCATGGTCGCCTTTGCGCTCGACACCGGCTATATCACCACCGTCAAAACCCAGCTTCAGGCCTCGGCCGATGCTGGCGCACTGGCCGGCGCCAGCTCGCTTTTGGACGGTCAGGAGCAGGCTGAGACCGTTGCCCAACGCTATGCCGAGGCGAACCGGGCCTCGGGCGATGCCGTCTCGATCGTGCCGGGCGAAGATCTGGAGATTGGCTATTGGGATAGCTCCGAGCGTAGCTTTCATGCTCTCGGCGGTGCTCATCCGACGCCCAATGCCGTGCGCGTAACGGCGCGGCTCTCGGCGGCGCGGGGCAATCAGGCGAATCTATTCTTCGGGCGGCTCCTGGGAAGCGACTCGGTCGATCTCAGCGCCACGGCAGTCGGCGTCGTGCAGAGCAACTTCAAGGGCTTTAAGACGCCGCCGTCGGGCAATTTAATGTTGCTCCCCTTCGCGATGGATAAGCCCAGTTGGGATGCCGCCTATCATGACGTGCACCCCGACGACTGGATGTGGGATGCCGAGCAACAGCAGGTTGTCTCCGGCTCCGACGGCAAAGCCGAAATCGATGCTTATCCCGACGGCAACCATATGCCCGGCAACCGAGGTCTTGTCGATATCGGCCCCCAAGGCGGGAAGCAAAACACGCTGCGGCGGCAAATTCTCGAAGGCATCACGGCCGAGGATCTGGCCTACCACGGCGGAAAGCTGGAACTCGACTACCAAGGCGAGTTGCAACTGGGCGGCACGCCTGGCGTCCGCGCCACGCTCGAAACCGAGCTGTCGCAGATTATCGGGCAGCCCCGTATTCTGCCGCTCTTTACCGCCGTGAGCGGGCAAGGCAACAATGCCACGTACACGATTTCGGGATTCGCGGCCGTACGCGTCGTGTACGTCAAACTGAAAGGCAATCCCAAGCAGCTGATCGTGCAGCCGGCCAACATCGTCGTCCGCGGCGGCATCCCCGCCACCGAAGGCACCATGAGCCAAAACATCTACGCCCCGCCCTACTTGGCGAACTAAAGGCGTTTTCGTTTGTTGTCATCTAAACGCCAATAGCTGGCGAGCAACGCCGTGTACCTGATTAGCCCGCAAGCAGGGATTGGGTGGCGAACGGCGCACGCGCAGCGAAGCCCCCGAAGGGCTAGCTGTCAGTCGTCAGCAGAGCACACGTCATTTCCGCGCAGGCAGGCCATCCAGACCAGAGCGAGGAACTCGGGGGCTTCCGCTAGCGCGGTGCGCCCCGGCCACCCAATTGCTCGGTATCCAAATGCCAGCCGGCTAATCAGATACAACGCCGTGCGGTCCGCGCAGCGCGGAACCGGCGAGCGTTGTTCGCCGGCTATTAAGTACGAGAATCGGCAAACTCGCGCCAGCGGCGCGGGGGCAGCGAGGCGTCGTTCGGGAGGATGGCGAACATCAGCACGCACAGGCCCGTCACCAAATCGTTCTGCAAGGCCGGCGGCGTCGGATAGCCTTCCCACCACCAACCGAAAAAGCAGAGCCACAGCCCGACCAGCACGCTGCACAGATGGGCGTGCCGCAAGCGCGGCCAGTACGACAACAGCGCGAAGGTGATCAGCAGCGTCGCGCTGAGGTAATCGGTCAACCAGCGTGCAAGCTGGCCCGACTCGTGGCCGAAGATGAACGGACTCATCAAGAGCCACACGCCGAGCATCACTTCGACTACGCGGGACCACATCAGGCACCTCGCTCGACAAGCAGCGCGGCCTCGTCGGCCACCGGCGACGGCAAGCCCCAGGTGGCACGCCACACTTCGCGCCAACTGCCGCTGAGGCGGTAGACCCGCTGCAAGTATTTCAGCGACGCCCAGACCTCGTCGTAGGCCATGTAGACGAGGATCAAGGAAATCACGGCCGTCACCAGGCAGAGAAAGCACCAGTGCCCCACGACGGCCCCTTGCAGCACCACCAGAATCGCGCTGACAACGCCCAGCGGGATCACGTCGATGCCGAACAGGATCACGATCCAAGGGCGGTACTGCCAGCGCCGCGACGAACCGGCCAGCCCGAAGACCGCATCCCCTAGATAGGCGAAGGCCCCGAGCACGGCGTCGGGAATACGCATCCAGCGCTTCATCACGTGCGAGACGTTCGAGTCGAGGACCTGCTCGCTCCCGTCGCCGAAGACCGGGTCCCACACGCTGTCGATCAGCCGCCATTGGTAGAGGCCCATGTAGGCGGCGATCACCGCGCCCGCCATCGCCAAGGCGCAGATCGGCAGACGCTGGCTCCACGCCGAAGGGTTATAGTCCCAGGGCGGCGCGGCGACGCTCAGGTCGGGCAGATCGGCAGGATACGTGGCGGCACGCGGCATGGGAGTCTCTTCAGGCAAGCGGCGACGGCAAGCAGTAGTCCGCCTGCCCCGACACGGCAAACGCAGTGCCAAGCGCGCCTCTCCCCGCCCCAGGGCGGGTAGCCGCCGTCGCGGCGCGAGAGAAAGTCGCGACCCGCCGCGTCAACTTGTCGCGGCCGGGTCGCGGGACCACGAGCGGGTGGCGGGGGCGCACGGCAAAAGCGGAAGCCCCCGGCGAGCGATGCCAGGAGTCGCCGGCGTTCCGGGGGGGGGAGCGCCAGAGCGGCTAGCCGACCGGGAAGGCCGGGGGCGAAAAGAGCTGCACGCGCGCCGCTTGCTATGGCTCTGCCCCTTGTGACTCTGCCGGGTGCGTCACGCTGTCGCACCGGACTTTGGGAGGGCAAACTTTCGATGTCGCTAGGGCGCGGTTTTCCCCTACTTCTCGCTCTCAGCGGCGGCGGCACATGATTTGCAAAACTCGTTTGAACCCTCCTTTTCGGCAGCGATCAAATACCGCATGACCCGGCATCCGAAACATCCTCCCCGCTACTGGACCA
>CAYZVT010000169.1:0-9682 GCA_964481585.1 uncultured Pirellulales bacterium | reverse complement strand
CACACCGCGCGCATCTCCTCCCCGGGGGCCGCCCGGGCTTCTAACGGCGGCGCGGGCACCGGGGGGAGCGGCCCCCGGGGATAGGGACCGGGGGGAGAGGGACCGGGGGACTAGAACGCGTTCTTTTCCCTTTAGCGTGCGCTGCACCTCTTTTCGCCCGCATGTCCTCGCCACGTCCTGAATCCCGACCCTTTCCCCCTGGTCCCTATCCCGCCGGTCCCTCTCCCCTCCTGCGGACGCAGCTCTTTTTGGGGGCGGGCCAGTTTGACGGGGTGGACGAATCGGCAAAAGCCCCGTTGACATTCTGGGTGGGCGGGATAAAACCAAGAGAAGTGCTTGTGAAGATCCGCACCTTCGCCCACGGCACGTTCGAGACGCCGTCGTAAGTTCTGCGCTTCACTCGCTTAAGTCTCGCTCGCAAGGACGGCTCCCCCTGCCCAGGCAGTGCTCATCCATCGGGGGATGCGGCGACGGCGAAAGCGGTCAGAAGGATCGAAATGGCAGACAAGAAGAAAATGTCGGTGGCCGACATTTTGGCCGCCTGCCGGCGTCTTGATAGTCCAGAAGGCGAAGCGGCCGCCGCGCCGCCGCCTGCCGCTGAGCCGCCCGCTTCGGAGCCTGCTGCTCAAGCCCCGCCGCCCGCCGCTGATAAGCCCACGCCTGCGGCCGCGCCCAAACCAACGCCCAAAGCCGGCGGCGGTCGTCCGAGCGTGCAAGAGATGCTGGCGATGGCCCGGGGCGAAAAGGCCGCGCCGAAGCCTGCTGCTGCCAAGCCGGCCGCGCCGGCTCCCGCTCGACCGGCTGCTCCCACCGCGAAAAAGACCCCCGCCGCTCCGGCCCCGGCGAAGCCGAGCGGTCCGAAGGACACGGCGAGCGTATTGGCTGCCGCCCGCGCTGCGAAAAAGCCGGGGCCGATCAGCAAGGCCGAAGCGGCCTCGTCCCGCGCGCATAGCGAAGTGACGCGGGCGGTGAAAGAGCGGATCGTCGTCCCGCCGATGCCGATCAAGCCCGCCTACGCACGCCCGAAGCCTCCTGCGCCCGCGCCGGTTGACGAGGGGCGGCGGCGGTTTGAAATTGTGGGCGTGCTGTTCGGCTCGTTTCTCGCGCTCGGCTTCACGGCGATGGCGGCCACGTTTGGCATGTGGTCGCTGGGGCTGGCGCGGTTCATGTTCCCGAACATCCTGCGCGAGCCGCCGAGCCAGTTCAAGGTCGGCTTCCCGTCGTCCTTCCCGCCGGGCGTGGTAGAGACGAAGTTCATCCCGCAGTACGGCGTCTGGGTGGTCAATACCGAGTACAACGGCCAGCCGCAGATTGCCGCGCTGAAGGCGGTCTGCACGCACTTGGGCTGCACGCCGAACTGGTTAGAAGCGGAACAGAAGTTTAAATGCCCCTGCCACGGCAGCGGGTTTTATAAAGATGGAATCAACTTTGAGGGGCCGGCGCCGCGCCCGCTCGAACGCTACGCGATCCGCATCGCCGACGACGGCCAATTGGAAATCGACAAGAGCCGCACCTTTCAGCAGGAAATGGGCGGCTGGGACGACGCCGCGTCGTTCGTTGCTGTGTAAAAGAAGAGAAGAAAGCATCTCGCAGGGAAAAAGCGAAACAGCGTCGAGCGGTCCCTCCTCTGCGGCCAGTCTCGTCTTTGGATCGGCTCTTCCCACGCCTGGCTGCCTAAGCAGGCGTCGCTCGCACTACTCCTATTCAACTCAACTCGGGTTCTGCCTATGCCTCCGTTGGGCGAAATAATCCGCGAGTCGCAAATCTGGAAGAGTATCTTCCGGCATCCGATGCCGCTTGACCGTCGGAACCGGATCGTGGTGATGCTGACCAACTTCTTTCTGCACCTGCATCCGGTGTCGATCAAGAAGCAAGGCATCGCGCTGAGTTATACGTGGTGCATGGGGGGCGTGACGTTCTTCCTGTTTCTCGTCGAAACCGTCACCGGCGTGCTGTTGATGTTCTACTACCGGCCGACGCTGGAGTGGGCCTACAACGACATCCTCGCGCTGCGCGACGTGCATTCGCTCGGCATCCTGCGCGAAATCCATCGCTGGGGTGCGCACGCGATGGTGATTACCGTCTGGCTGCACATGTACCGGGTCTTTCTGACCGGCAGTTACAAGCCCCCGCGCGAGTTCAACTGGGTCGTGGGGGTGATTTTGCTGCTGCTGACGTTGCTCTTATCGTTTACCGGCTACCTGCTGCCGTGGGACCAGTTGGCGATTTGGGCCATCACGGTCGGCTCGAACATGGCCCGTGCCACGCCGTTTTTGGGACATGAAGGGCCGGGGGCGCAACTGCTCACCATTGGCGGGATTGATCTGATTACCAACGCCTCCGATGCGCGCTTCGGGCTGCTCGGGGCGCGGTTCGTGGGCGAGGAGACGCTCAATCGCTTTTATATCCTCCACTGCATTGCGATTCCGCTCGGGGTGACGTTGCTGCTGGCGATCCACTTCTGGCGGGTTCGCAAAGACGGGGGCATCAGCGGGCCGCTGTAATACGACTTGCGCGGCAGACGCCGGCGAGCCGAACTCGCTGGATCGTGCGCCGCGGCTACCCTGCTTGAGCACAAACCGATGCACGCTGTCAGCTTGAACGCGATTGAGGGATGGACCGGCGGATTGCTGCTGGCAGCCGGCGGCATGTCTCCGCACTTCTACGACGAGGTGGGCCAGTTCCTCGTCCTCTACTATCTGGCCCTGGCGGCGATGAACGGCATCGCCGCGCTTTATCTGTGGCTGTCGGAGAAGTCCTACACCTGGTTTCGACCGGGCGGGGTGCCGATCACCAACGTTCTGGGCTGGACCGCGCTGGCCGGCTTTTTTGTGGTCTTGGCCTCGCTGGCCGGCAGCGGCAATCCGGCCTGGATGCCGACCATCCCCGAGTCGTGGCGACAGATGGTCAATGATTTTGCCGATCCGAAGATTTACTCGATCGGCACCACGCTCGCGCTGGTCGTGCTCTACCTGGGCCGCAAGTTCTTCGTCCAGCCGGTCGTCGCCTGGTCGCTATTGAACATCACGGCGCTGCTGATGGGCATGTCGATGACCGACGCCGATTTCTACGCGATTGTCGCCAAGCCCGACAACGTGCCGATCGTGATGCTCATCTACCTGCTCGGGTTCTTCACCTGGTTGGGCGCATACCAGGCGGTGCAAAACGACGAGCGGCGCGAGCAAGGGCTGCCGCCGCGCGAGAAAGAGGGGAGCGAGAAGGTTCTCGTCTGGCCCGATCTCGTCTACAGCGAATTGATCTGCATGATCGCCCTGACGGCGATTCTGATTGTGTGGGCGATTCTGCTGCAAGCGCCGCTGGAAGAGCCGGCCAGCAGCGTCAAGACGCCGAATCCCTCCAAAGCCCCGTGGTACTTTCTGGGGCTGCAGGAAATGCTCGTCTACTACGACCCGTGGATGGCGGGCGTCGTGCTGCCGAGCCTGATCGTCGTCGGGCTGATGGCGATTCCGTATCTCGATTTCAACAAGGCCGGCAACGGCTATTACACGATCTCCGAGCGGAAGTTTAGCTACCTCATCTTCCAGTTCGGCTTTCTGGAGATGTGGATCACGCTCATCATCCTCGGCACGTTCCTGCGCGGTCCGAACTGGAACTTCTTCGGGCCGTTCGAGTATTGGGACGCGCATAAGGTCGAAGCACTGAACAATGTGAACCTGTCGGAATACTTTTGGGCGAAATGGCTCAACATGAGCCTGCCCCGCGCCCCGACGGGAAGCGGCATGGCAACGCAGATCGGATACATCCTGGTGCGGGAACTGCCGGGTATGTTGTTGGTCGGGGCGTACTTCGCGCTGTTGCCGCCGCTGATGGCCGTGACCATCTTCCGTCGGTTCTACGTGCGGATGGGGCTGATCCGGTACATGACGATGGCGACCTTGCTGCTGTTCATGGCCTCGCTGCGGTGGACGGTGAATCTGAAGTACCTGATCGCCATTCCCGAATACTTCCTCAATTTCTAACGCCCTCGGTTGCGAAGGCTTAAATAACCATGCCGGCGACAGAACAAACGTGGCGCAGTCCAAAGGTGATGCACGCCATTTTCGGCGGCACGGCTTTGTTGATGTTGGTGGCGACCGTCTGGATGTTCGCCGCCGACCACACCCGCGAGTGGAAGCCGATTCAAGAAACGCAGCGGCGGATCGACCAATTTTACTTGGCCGGCCGCATCAGCGAGCAGCGAACGACCGAGTACCTGGCCGCGCTGACGCTTGCCGAGGACGAACTAGCCGAGGCTCGGACCGAGCCGCTTGAAGAACAACTCATCGAGCAGTTCAAGGCCGCCGCCGACGGGGCGAGTTTTGCGCAGTTCGACGAGTACACCGAGCAGTATGCCACGGCCGCCAAAGCGGCCCGCGCGGCGATGGCCGAGGCGAAGCAAGCTCGCGAGGCGGCCGAGCGACTGAGGCAGAAGGCGGTCGAGAGCGAAGCCGGGGACGACGCCCGACTGGCTGCCGACGATCGCGCGGCCGCACGCGAAGCGATGGCCGACGCGCAGCAGGCCCAAGCCCAGCGGCTCGACGCGCTGCAGGTCGCTATCGAGCTACGCGAAAAAATGCTGGCCGAGTTGACCGCGATTATCGCGGCGGCGCGCTTCGACGAAGACAACCTCTCCCGCGACAAAAAGTTCGCGGCAGCCGATCTGACCGCGATTCTCAGCCAGCACGGCATCGCCATCGGCGCGGGCGAGGAAGAACTGGCCGCGCAGCTTCAAACAGAAGCCGATGCCATCAAAGTGCGGCTAAACGAGCTAACCGCGCAGCTTGATCTGGCCTCGGCGAAGCGGCAACACCTGGAAAGGCTCTACAAGGGCGAGAAGGGCCTGATTGCCCGTGAACTGCTCGCCCAAAAGAAGCTCGATCAGGCGAAGGCCGATCTCGACCGGCTGCACGCGGCGGCCGAAGGGCTGTGGGAAGAAACCGGCCGCACGCTGCTCGGCCTGCCGATTCTCGATGCGTTCGACAATAGCGACCAGCGAATCGACCAGATCTGGCTGCCGAAGCTGACGATCAACAACAACTTTATCGACGTAGCGCGCTTCGACCGCTGCGTGACCTGCCACCGCGCGATCGACAAGACGCAGCCGGGCACGGCGACCGAGCCGGCTTACCCGGTTCAGAACGACGAGCCGCTGACGCTGGTACTTGATACGCCGGAGACCGCGCCCGCGCCGCAGCTCAACGAGCAGGGCGAGTTGGCGCCGCCTTCGACGCGCGACCTTTACGGCATCGAACTATCGCAGCAAGGACTGCTCGATCCGAATGACGTGGTGATTCAAGCCGTGCTGCCGGAGTCGCCCGGCGCGATGGCGGGGCTGCAACTTGGGGACGTGATCGAAGCGATCAACGGCAACCGGCTCGTGGACCGCGAGCAGGCGACCGGCTACTTGCTCGGCGGAACCGAGTGGGGCGAGCCGCTCACGCTCACCGTGCGGCGGGGGCTGCCGCATCCGTTCGCCAGCCACCCCCGGCTGGATCTGTTCGTCGGCTCGCTCAGTCCACACAAGAAGGAGGAGATGGGCTGCACGATCTGCCACGACGGGCAGGGGAGCGCCACGAGTTTCAAGTGGGCCTCGCACACGCCGAACGATCCGAACGAGGCTGATGACTGGTACTACGAGCACGGCTGGTTCGATAACCATCACTGGATCTTTCCGATGCAGCCCGAACGGTTCGTCGAAAGCGGCTGCCTCAAGTGCCACCACGACGTAACCGAGCTTGAGCCGAGCGAGCGCTTCCCGCAGCCGCCCGCGCCGAAGCTGATGACCGGCTATCACCTGATCCGCGAGTTTGGCTGCTTCGGCTGCCATGAGATCAACGGCTTTAATGGCCCCGACCAGCGGATCGGTCCCGACATGCGGGCCGAGCCGAACTACTACGCCGTCGCGCAGCAGTTGCTCTATCTGGAAGATGACTTTAGCGCCGAAGAACGCGCTTGGGCCGAGCGGATCATCGACGCGCCGGAAGACGACACCGCGCGGCGGCTGCTGTATAACGCGCTCGTCGAGGATAAAAAGCTGGCGAGCGATGATGAGCCGCAGGGCGAGCCGCGCTTCGCGCCGGCGGTGCATACGCTGGCCGATCAGCTCAAGGATGTCGAAGCGCCGGGCACGCTCCGCAAGGTCGGGCCGAGCCTGCGGCATGTGGCGAGCAAGATGGACTTTGACTTCCTCTATAGCTGGATTCGCAACCCGCAGCAGTTCCGCCCCTCGACGCGGATGCCTCGGTTCTTCGGGCTGACGAGTCATCTGCTCGATAGCGAGCATGGGCTGGCCGAGTCGGCGAAATACGAGCCGATCGAGATTCGCGCCATCAGCGAGTATCTGCTCAAGGCGAGCCAGCCGTTTGAGTATCTGCCGGTGGCCGAGGGGGTCGAGCCGCCTTCGGCGGAGCGGGGCAAGCAGCTCTTTCAGACGCGGGGCTGCCTGGCTTGCCACAGCCATGCCGATTTTCCCCGCGTCACGGCCGATCAGGGACCGGACCTGTCGGGAATGGGCGTCAAGCTCGATACGCCCGATGGGGCGAGTTGGCTCTATAGCTGGCTGCGGGAACCGGATCGTTACCACGTGCGGACGAAGATGCCGAACGTGTTCCTCAGTCCCATCGACCAGCCCGACGGCACGCGCACCGATCCGGCGGCCGACATTGCCGCCTATCTGCTCAAGTCGAAAGCGGCCGAACTGGGGCCGGTGCCGCCGCGCGAGATGAGCACGGACGAGCAGCAAGCGCTCGCCGATCTGGCGCTGCAACACTTGGCGAAGCAGTATCCGCGCCGCCTGGCGACCGAGTATCTCGAAACGGGCATTCCCGCCGCGCGGGCGGCGGAGATCAAGGGAGACGAAATCGCACTGGTCGGCATGACGCCCGAAAACCGCGTGGCGAAGCAACTCGAATACGTCGGCCGGCGCGCAATCAGCAAGTACGGCTGTTCGGGCTGCCATGACATCCCCGGTTACGAAGCCGCCAAGCCGATCGGCACGGGGCTGGCCGACTGGGGCCGCAAGGACTCGGCGAAGCTCGCCTTTGAACAGATTTTTCAATTTCTCGCGCTCGGAGGTCACGGGCACGGCCATACAGAGGCCGAGGAGGTGGTCCAGCGCACGGGCCTGACGGAAAAGGAACGCCGCGACCCGGACGTGGCGTTCTATCTGAGCGCGATCGAGCATCACGGCCGGCAGGGCTTCATTTGGCAAAAGCTGCGTCAGCCGCGTAGCTACGACTATGAGAAGACCGAGAACAAGGACTACAACGACCGGCTCCGCATGCCTCGGTTCCCGCTCGATGCCGAGCAGCGCGAGGCGGTGATCACGTTCGTCTTGGGCTTGGTGGCCGAACCGCCCGCCAGCCAGTACGTCTATCAGCCCGACCCGCGTCAGCAGGCGCTTGTCGAGGGGCGGAAGGTGCTGGAGAAGTACAACTGCGGGGGCTGCCATGTGCTCGACATGGAGCGGTGGGAGTTCGACTACCACGAGGACGAGTTCTTCGACGTCAGTCCAGCAGTCGATTACCCCTTCCTCAAGAATCATTTCTCCGCCGCCGAGATCGCCGACTCGCTGGAGCAAGACCAACGCGGGATGCGGCACGCAGACCTGTATGGCCGGCCGAATGTGAATGAGGAGACGGGCGAGCCGCAGTTGGTCGATATCGACGGCGTGCCGGTCGAGGATATTTCGGAGCTAGAAGGCGACCCGGCCTACTACTCGTTCGAGCTGTGGAAGCCGGCGCTGATTAACGGCCAAGAATGGCGTGTGGGGATGCAAGACCCGCTCGTCCGCGTCGAGGGCGTGACGCGCTACCCGCGCTGGGGCGGCGACTTGGCCTACTATCTCTACCCGATCGTGATCGAGGAGGAGCGGCAAAGAAACCCGGCCGCCAAGGCGAGCGATGCCTGGGGCTGGCTGCCGCCGCCGCTGGTTGGACAGGGCCGCAAGACCCAGACTGACTGGCTGCACGACTTCTTGCTCGATCCGTACCCGATCCGCCCGGCGGTCGTGCTGCGGATGCCGCGCTTCAATCTCTCGTCGGACGAGGCGACGAAAGTGGCGAACTACTTCGCGGCGGTCGATAATGCGACCTATCCCTACGAGTACGATCCCCGCATGGGGACCCCCTATCTCCAGTCGCTCGCCGAGCAGCGGCCGGCCTCGATGGACGACGCGCTGCGGGTGATTACGAACAACAACTACTGCGTGAAGTGCCATTTGGTGGGCGATTTTACCCCCAGCGGCAGCCCCAAAGCCCTCGCGCCGAACTTGGATCAGGTGCATCGCCGGCTGCGTCCGGAGTACGTGCGGGAGTGGATCGCCAATCCGCCGCGGATTTTGCCGTACACGGGCATGCCGGTAAACATTCCCTACAGTGCCGATTCGCCCCACCTGGGCGGGATTAGCCAGGAGCTTTATCCGGGCACGAGCATTGAGCAACTCGACGGAGTGGTTGATTTTCTGATGAATTACGACCGCTACGCGCGGAAGCAGATCTCGATTCAGGCGCTCCTGCAGCCGGCCCAGCCACAGGCCCCGCCCGCCGAGGGCCAGCCGCAACAGCCGCCGGCCGAAGCCGCCGCCGCGCGTGAGCCGAACCGCAACGCCCCGAGCACGAACTAAAGGAAGCGGTGATGCCGACGGTCAAAACTCGCGCGAAGCCAATGGCGTTCGGCCGCAAGCTGCTTTATACTGGAGGGATCGTGATTCCCTCCTGACTCGTCGCTTCCGGTTGCGGAAGCGAACCTGCCCCACCACCCCCCGAAGCGTCCGCCCGTAGCGTGGACGATATGAAGGACCAGATGGAGGGAATCGAATTAGGCACCGAGGTCAGTCCGCCCACGGAATACCAGGGCGGCGGTTCAAACTCTTCCCGCGCGGGATCGCCTGCGGAAGAGCCAGGAGGAGAATGATATGCAGTTGCGATTGACAGCGGCCGCTGTGGCATTGGGTGTCGCTCTGGCCACCGGCGCGCAAGCGGCCGAGTGGGGAACGCTCAAAGGCCAGTTCATCTACGACGGCACGGCACCGGCCCCGACGAAGCTCTCCGTCACCAAAGACCAAAACGTCTGCGGCGCGCATGACCTGGTGGACGAGTCGCTCGTGGTCGGCCCCAACGGCGGCATCAAGAATGTTGTCGTCTACATCCGCCCCGCGCGCGGCAAGAAGCTCGATGTGCACCCGCAGTACCAAGAGACGAGTAGCGCGAAGGTCGTCCTCGATAACGCGAACTGCCGCTTCGAGCCGCACGTGGCGCTGCTCCGCACGAGCCAAACGCTGGTGCTGAAAAACTCCGATCCGGTCGGCCACAACAGCAAAATCGACTGCTTCGTCAACAACCCGGTCAACGTATTAATTCCGGGCAACAGCGAGGTTACCGCCCCGCCGATGAAACAAGAAGAACGCCTGCCGGTGCAGGTGAGCTGCAACATCCATCCTTGGATGACGGCGTACATGATCGTCCGCGAAGATCCGTACATGGCCGTTTCGGCTGCCGATGGGACGTTCACGATCGAGAACATCCCGGCCGGCGAGCACGAGTTCCAGTTCTGGCACGAAAAGGCCGGCTACCTGGGCGACCTCGAACTCGGCTCGGAGGAAAGCAACTCGCGCGGCCGCGCCGATCTGGAGATCGAGTCGGGCGTGCTCAGCGGCAATGAAGCGTTCGTACTGCATCGCGTC
>CAYZVT010000168.1:0-9728 GCA_964481585.1 uncultured Pirellulales bacterium | reverse complement strand
CGGAGGGCGGAGGGCGGAGGGCGGAGGGCGGAAGGCCCGAGGCCCGTCATTCCCGCGCAGGCGGCAGTCCAGACCAATATGGTCGGGGGCTTCCGCTTGCGCGGTGCGCCCCCGCCACCCCTGCCGCGGTTGACAGCTGCTCTAGCGCCGCGCGGTCCAGGTGTGGCTCCCGTATTTTTCACGCGCGATCGACTCGGCCAGCGCGTGCTCCGCTGCGGTTAGCTCGCTCGCGTGAAATTCGATTCCCAGCACGGCTTGCAGCCGCTCGGTCCACCGCGCGATGAGCATTTCGGCAGTGAGTATGACGCCGGACAATTCTGCGATGCCGGGGAGCTGCGGCGCGGCGGGAGATTGTTGCAGCAAAATGCTGCCGTGCTGGAGCACCGCGCCGTGTGTGCGGCGCTGCGCGCTGCCGGTGATCTTCGCGTCGCCCAAGAGCACATCGCCCACGGCACGCCGCTCGAAACACAAAAACGGCTCGTCCGCCTTGGCAAGTCCTGAGCCAGCCGGGCAAAGCCGCGCGTCGGCTCCCAGCTCTCGGAGCACGTCGAGCAGACTCCCATGCCAGCGGTCGTAGAGCGACTGGGTATCGGCAGCGAGCGGATGCGCCGGCGGAATAACGAGGCTGTACGTCAACTCGCGATCATGCACAATCGCACCGCCGCCGGTCTGCCGCCGCACGAGCGGAGCGCCGGTACTTGCCGCGTGCGTGCGACGATCGGCGAGCGCCTGAAAATAGCCGAGCGAGAGCGTGGCTTGCTCCCACTCGTAAAACCGCATGACCGGCAAGCCCCCGTCCGCCGTCGAGAGCAACAGCGCTTCATCGACCGCCATGTTCCACACGCCAGCGGCGGGAGGATCGACGAGCAGACGAAACGGGGAAGGCGAGCGATCGTTCACGCGAGATGCATCAGCGATGGGTGGCGGGGGCGCACCGCGCGAGCGGAAGCCCCCGAAGGGCCTGCACTTTCTGGTCTAGATTCCCGCCTGCGCGGGAAGGACGCTTCGCCGATACTCTACTCTTGCCACGTCATGACCGGCTGACGCGCGGCGCGCACGTCGTCCGGGCGGCTGATCGGCGTGCTCCCGGGGGCGGCGCGAAGCTCCTCGGGCGACTGGGCGACGATCTCGCGCAGCGCGGCGGCGAAGGCGTCGAGCGTCTCTTTGCTTTCCGTCTCGGTCGGTTCGATCATCATCGACTCGCGTACCGTGAGCGGGAAGTAAACCGTCGGTGCATGAAAGCCATAGTCGAGCAGCCGTTTCGCCAGATCCATCGCCGAGACGCCTCGCTCCGCTTTTAGCCGCGATGCCGAGGCGACAAATTCGTGCATGCAGCGGTCCCCTTGCGGGACGGGCAAGAAATCCTTGACCTGGCTCAGCAAGTAATTCGCATTGAGCACCGCGTTCTCGGCGACTTGCTTTAGCCCTTCGGGGCCGTGGGTGCGAATGTAGGCGTACGCCCGCACCAGCACGCCGGTGTTGCCAAAAAAGCTCCGCACGCGGCCGATCGAGCGCGGGCGGTCGTCGTCGAGGCAGTACCGGCCATCCTGGTGCGCGACGACGGGCGAGGGGAGATAGGGGCTGAGCTTTTCGGCGACACAGATCGGACCCGCGCCGGGACCGCCGCCGCCGTGCGGGCCGCTAAAGGTCTTGTGGGGGTTGAAGTGCATCATGTCCGCGCCAAAATCGCCCGGCCGGGTGATGCCGAGCACGGCGTTCATGTTCGCCCCGTCGAGATAGATGAGGCCGCCCAACTCGTGCACCAGTTCCGCGATCTCGGTCACTTGCCGCTCAAAGAGGCCGAGCGTGTTGGGGTTGGTAATCATGAAGACGGCGACGCGCTCGCTGAGCTTGCCCCGCAGGTCGTCCAGATCGACAAAGCCCGCTGGCGTGCTCTTGACGGTGACCGTCTCGAAGCCGGCCATCGCCGCGCTGGCCGGATTGGTGCCGTGAGCGCTGTCGGGCGTGAGCACGAGCGTCCGCTTTTCGCCCCGATCACGAAAATACGCCGCCGCCACCATCAGCGCCGCCAACTCCCCATGCGCGCCCGCCGCCGGCTGCAAGGAGACGGCCGGCAAGCCGGAAATCTCCGCCAGCGTCGTCTGCATCGCGTAGAGCAGTTCCAGCATCCCTTGCAGCGTCGATTCGGGCTGATACGGATGCAGATCGGCCATGCCGGGCATTGCGGCGATCCGCTCGTTGCGCTTGGGGTTGTACTTCATCGTACACGACCCGAGCGGATAGAAATGCGTATCGACCGACATATTGAGCGTCGAAAGATTCGTGTAGTGCCGCACCACTTCCGGCTCGGTCACTTCCGGCAGCGCCGGCGGCGCGGCAGCCAGCGCGGCACCGGGCAGCAGCGCTTCAAGCGGCTGCGTCGGCACATCGGCCGGCGGCATCTGCCCGCCCCGACGGCCCGGCTTCGACAGTTCAAACAGAAGTTTGGTGGCTCGGGTGTTACGCATTTTTTATCGCGATAAAGCTCGTGGAGCTGGATTCGTCAAAAAGGTTTTAGGAATGTGACGCTGCAAGTCGCGTCTCTTTTCGCCCGCGGCCCCAGGCCCCCTTCGCCGCTCACTCGCCACGGTCCGGTTTCATTTGCATCAGCGATTCAGCGCCGCAACCAGCGCGTCAATCTCCTCCTTGCTCCGCTTCTCCGTAACGGCGATGAGCAGACAGTCGGCCAGTTCGGGGTACCAGCGCCCCAGCGGCACGCCGGCGAAGAATCCCGCCTCGACCGCCTGCTCGACGAGCGCTTCGACCTCGTTCTGCTTGTCGCGCAGGACAAACTCCTTGAAGGTCGGCCCGGCGAAGGCAAGTTCAAAGCGGCTGCCGGCCGCGAGTTGCTGCGCCGCGTAGCGGGCTTTGTGCAGGCATAGCTCGGCCACCTCGCGCAGCCCTTGCGGCCCCATCTGGGCGAGGTAAACCGACGCCCGCAGGGCAAACAGCCCCTGGTTCGTGCAGATGTTGCTCGTGGCCTTCTCGCGGCGGATGTGCTGCTCGCGAGTTTGCAGCGTCAGCGCGTAGCAGGTACTGCCCTGGCGATCGACCGTCTGCCCGGCGATGCGTCCCGGCATGCGGCGGACGAACTGCTCGCGGCAGGTCATGATGCCGAGGTACGGCCCACCGAACTGCATCGGCGTGCCGAGCGATTGGCCTTCGGCAATCGCAATGTCCACCCCGCAGTCGCCGGGCCGTTTGAGGATGCCGAGGCTGATCGGATCGAACGCCAGACAGAACAGCGCTCCGGCGTCGTGTGTCGCCTGGGCGAGTTTTTCCACGTCTTCGAGCACGCCGAAGAAGTTGGGATGCTGGACGAGGACGCAGGCCGTCGTGTCATCGAGCACGCTGGCCAGTTCTTCGACCGAGAGCACGCCTTCCGGCGTTCCGACCGTCACCAGCTCCGTGCCGAGATTCGCCAGATAGGTGGCGATTACCTGCCGGTACTCGGGATGAAGACTGGCCGGCACGACGACCTTGCCGCTGCGTCCGGTGGCGCTGATCGCCATCAGCACGGCTTCGGCCGCGGCGCTGCCGCCGTCGTAGACGCTGGCGTTGGAGATGTCCATGCCGGTCAGCCGCGTGATGAGCGACTGGTACTCGAACATCACCTGCAAATTGCCCTGGCTGACCTCGGCTTGGTAGGGCGTGTAGGAGGTGTAGAACTCGCTCCGCGAGGCGATGGCGTCAACCACCGCCGGTACAAAATGATCGTAGCTGCCGCCGCCGAGGAAGCAGACCTTTTGCCCGGCGTGCTGATTCGCCCCGGCCAATTGCCCCATCCGCCGCGTCAGCTCGATTTCGCTCAGCGCCGGTTCAATCGCCAGCGGCCGCTTGAGCCGCACCCGTTCAGGGATTGGCGCAAAGAGCTCCTCGACCGACTGGACGCCCACGGCCGCAAGCATTGCCTGCGTGTCTTCGGAAGTGTTGTAAAAGTAAGGCATGCAACGAAACGTGGAGAGGGGAGGGGACGACGGGCGCGACGACAGCGGTTTCCTATTCTCATACTCAATAGCCGGCGAGCGTTGCTCGCCAGCTATTGGGGCTTGGGGGACATCCAGAGGAAAACTCTCTTAGTGACTTTCTTCTTCGGCGATCTGCTTCTGGTAGGTCGTATAGTCGAGCAGTTCGCTCCAGCCGGTGTCTTGCGTGATGCGGATTTTGGCGATCCAGCCTTGGCCGTACGGATCGTCGCCGAGCAGTTCGAGGTTGTCCGGCAGCTTTTCGTTCACCGCCACGACTTCGCCCGTCACCGGCGCGTAAATGTCACTCACCGCTTTGACCGACTCGACTTCGGCGAAGGACTGCCCGGCTTGGACTTGCTTGCCCAGTTGCGGAAGTTCGATGTAGACCAAGTCGGTCAGTGCTTCGACGGCGAAGGACGAGATGCCGATGGTGGCGATTTTCGTGTCGCCTTCGGTTTCCAGATGGACCCACTCATGCGTCTTGGCGTACCGCAATTCTTCCGGATTCAAGGCACTGCTCCTTACGACTGCCGTTTGTAGAAGGGGAGAGAAGCGACGGTGGCCGGCTGGCGATCACCGCGTACATCGACCGAAAGTTCCGTGCCCGGCTCGGCCTGGGCGGGAGCGACGTAGGCCATCGCGATTGGGCGGTCGAGCGTCGGCGAAAACGTGCCGCTGGTGACTTCCCCCACCGGCTCCTCGCCCGCATAGACGCGATAGCCCTCGCGCGGCACCCGGCGCCCCGAGAGCGTCAGCCCAACGCGCTGCGGCTGTGCCGGGTCTTGAGCAAAGCGGGCCACGGCCTCGCGTCCGATGAACTCGTGATCGAGATTCACGGCAAATCCCAGCCCGGCCTGGTAAGGATTGATCGCCTCGCTCAGTTCGTGCCGATAGAGCGGCATCGCCGCTTCGAGCCGCAGCGTGTCGCGCGCGGCCAGCCCGGCGGGCATCACGCCTTGCTCGGCACCTGCGGCGAGCAGCTTTTCCCAAGCAGCCGTGGCCTCGGCAGCCGGCACAACTAGTTCAAAACCATCTTCGCCGGTGTAGCCGGTGCGGCTGACATACGCCTGCATCCCCGCCACGGCCGCTTCGCGGCCGGTGTAGTACTTCCAACCGCTTAAATCCGCGTCCACCAGCGGCTGGAGCAGCGCCGGGGCGAGCGGGCCTTGAAGGGCGATCATCGCCGTCGCGTGCGTGCGGTCGTCGAGCGTGACTTGAAAGCCGGTGCGGTGGACTTCGATCCAGTCGAGAATTTTAAGGCGGTTGCTGGCGTTGACGACCAGTTGGTAACGCCCCTCCTCGTGCAGGCGATAGACCAGCACGTCGTCGAGGATTCCGCCCTGGGCGTTCGTGATGAGTCCGTAACGAATCCTTCCGGCGGCAAGGTCGGCAATGCGGCGGGTGACGAGGTGGTCGAGAAACCGCCCGGCGTCGGGGCCTGCCAGCAGCAGTCGGCCCATGTGCGACACGTCGAACAGCGTGGCGGCCGTGCGGGTCGCGCGGTGCTCGGCCACGATCGACGAATACTGCACGGGCATCGACCAGCCGGCAAAGTCGACCATTCGGCCCCCGTGCGCGGCGTGCCAAGCGTAAAGCGGAGTGCGATCGAGTTGGCTGCTCATCATATTGCCGAAGGAAAACCAATCATCGCGATCTCGCCCGCCGCGCGAGGAAATCTGCCATGCCGAGATGCCAAAAGCGGGAAATACCGCCGGTGGCATTTTAGCGGTTGCTCCCCGACGTACCAGGGGCGAGCGCGGGGGATTTTCGGCTGGGGTGGCGGGGGCACACCGCGAGAGCGGAAGCCCCCGAAGGGAGGAAAGGCCGAGGGCGGAAGTGAAAAGCGGAAAGCGGGGCTGACGCCGAAGCGAGACGGTTTCTGATCGCTGATCGCTGACAACTGGATTCCCACTTGTGCGGGCATGACAGCCGCACGCCAGCGGTTAGCGCTTTTTCTTGCGTGTCGTCTTCGGATACTTGGTCGGCTTTTGGGCCGATTCCGTCTGCCGGGCATGCGCGCGGGCGGGCTTTTTCTTCTGCCCTCTGCGCTGTTTCGGCGGGGCGGGCAGCACCCCCTCGGCTTTACCGAGCAGGCGGAAATCAAGCTCGCGCTTCTCGAGATTCACCCGCGCCACCGCCACCCGCACCGCGTCGCCGAGCCGGTAGCTGTTGCCCGACCGATAGCCCGAAAGCGTGTGCGTGCCTCGGTCGAAGCGGTAGTAGTCGTCCTGCAAGGAACTGATATGAACAAAGCCCTCGGCCGGCATTTCGATGCCCTGGATAAACAGGCCGAAATCTTCCACGCCGGTCACGATACCGACCATCTCGTCGCCGATGCGGCTGGCAAAGTAGTCGAGCAGCTTGAGCTTCGTCAGCTCGCGCTCGGCCGCCGTGGCCCGCTGTTCGCGGTCGGAGCAGTGTTCCCCCTCGGCCATCATGGCCGGCATCTCCTGATGCGGCTTGCGACCGACGAGTAGCGACTCGACCAGCCGGTGCACCGTCAAGTCGGGATAGCGGCGAATCGGCGAGGTGAAGTGACAGTAACAGTCGGTCGCCAGCGCGTAGTGCCCCTCGTCGATCGGACTGTAGACGGCCTTCTGCATGCTCCGCAGTGTGGCGTAATTGACCGCGTGCTGCTGGGGCAGGTCTTGCACCGCGTCGAGCAGCTTCTGAATTTCGAAGCGGCTTTCCAGGCTCTCGGTTTGCAGTCCTAGTTCCGCCACGAACTCGGTCAGCGCTTGCAGCTTGCGCGGGTCGGGAGCTTCGTGAACGCGGCGCAGAAAGAGGTAGTCCGCATCGCGCAGCCGCGCGGCCACTGCCTCGTTGGCGGCGAGCATAAATTCTTCGATGATCTGATGGCTCTCGGTGTTCTCCACCAGATGCGCGCCGGCCACCCGCCCCTGGTCGTCGAGATCGACCTTCACTTCGGGCATGGTCAGTTCTAGCGCTCCGCGGCGAAACCGCCGCTGGCGGAGCAGCATCGCCAGCGAGTGCATCTGCCCAAGCAAATGGTGTACGTCTGGTTCGAGCTTCGTTTTCCAGCCTTCGGGATCGGCAAGATACGAGTCGACTTCTTCGTAGGTGAAACGCCGCTTGCTCTTGATCGCCGACTTGAACAATTCGCAGCCGACTCGCACCCCTTCGTCGGTCATTTCGATCAGCGCCGTCAGCGCGTAGCGCACCTTGTTTGGCTGAAGACTGGCAAGGTTGTTGGAGATAATCTCCGGCAGCATCGGGATCACCCGGTCGGGCAGATAGACGCTCGTGGCCCGCTCCCGCGCTTCGCGGTCGAGCGGGGTTTTGGGGGGCACGAAATGCGTCACGTCGGCGATATGCACGCCCAGCAGCCAATGCCCACGGTCGGTTCGCTTGAGCGAAATCGCGTCATCAAAATCGCGGGCATCGACCGGGTCGATCGTGATGACCGTCTCTTCGGTCAGATCGCGCCGCGCTCCGGTAATCGACTCGTCAAACTCCGCCGCCTGCGTGCGGGCCGATTCCATCACGTCTTCAGGAAACGGGCCGGGTAGCCCGTACTCGTGAATGATCGACAGCGTATCGACCCCCGGCTCGCCTTTGGCGCCAAGCACTTCGACCAACACCGCTTCGCCGTCGTGGACATGCGACGGAAAGCGGACCATTTCGATCACGACCTTGTCATCGGGCTTGGCCCCCTTGGCGCCGGGGTCGCCAACTTGGATCGGCTGGGCGAAGAGTTTGCCATCGACTTGCACCATTCCCAGCCCGGCCTGCTCGAAGTAGGTGCCGACGAAGCGATTCTTCTGGCGTTCGAGCACCTCGACAATCGCCCCTTCGGTTTTGTCGGGGCCACGGCGGCTGCTTTTGCGGAGACGGACGAGCACGGTATCGCCGCTGGAGGCATCGCCGGCGTAGGCGGAGGGGATATAGATGTCGGCCTTGCGGCCCAGTTCTTTCGGCGTCAGTTCCGGCCGCACATAGCCATGCCCGGCCGCGACGCGGCGAAAGACGCCGGTGATATGGCCGGCCTTCGACTTGCCAGCGGGTTTCGACTTCGCCTTGGGCTTCGCACTCCCCTCGCCGGCAGGCGCGGCCTGCCGAGCGGGCTTGCCGTTGCCACGGGTCGGCATTACCAGATGGTTCGGCCCGTATTGCAGTTCGCCGCGCTTGATGAGCCTTTTGATGATCCGCTTCAGCTCGCGCAGCCCTTCCTGATCGAGCCCAAGCTGCTTGGCGATCACCTTCGGCTTGACCGGCTGGTACTCGGGCCGGTTCACATGCGCAAGCACCGCTTGTTGCAGGTCCGTAGGAGGCATAGGCGGGGGCTTTTCAATGGTGGAGGGTGAATGGAGTCAGACCGCGTCTACGTTTCCCGGTCGCGCACGCTGCACGTCTTTTCGCCCGAGGCCGCCCGGCCAGGCAGCCGCTCTGACCAAAGGGTGGCGGGGGCGCACCGCGCAAGCGCCAGGCCTCCGTAGCGAAGATCACTCTCTAGATTCCCGCCTGCGCGGGAAGGACGGGTTTTGCTGACCGCTGACCGCTGATAGCTGACCGCTACCTGCTCCGATTTCCGCCTGCGCGGCAGGGACGTATCGCGCTCCGCTTACTTGCCGGGGCCTTTGTAGAGCTTGCGCCCCAGGTTGTGCTGAAACTGGGTCCAATTGCTGTCCATATTTGCATCGTCGCGCATCAGCTGTTGGAAGTTGTGCAGCCGCGCGTCGAGATCGTCGAGATGGTGCAGCATGACTGCTTCGAGCGTCATCGGCAGCTTCGGGCTGCCGTACTCGTACTGGCCGTGGTGGCTTACGATCATGTGCTTGATGCGTGCCACCAGATCATCGGGAATGGCGTCGCCGGAGAGCTGTTCCGCCTCGCGGATCTTGGCGTCGAGCATCGTGATCGCCAGCACGATATGCCCGAGCAGTTGCCCCTGGTCGCTGTAGGCCAGATCGCGCTCGTAGGTCATCTCCTCGATCTTGCCCATATCGTGCGTCAGCGCGCCGATCAGCAGCAGGTCTTGGTCCACTTGCTCATAACAGGGGGCGACGCGAAGAATCAACTCCATCAGGCTCAACACATGGTCGAGCAGCCCGCCCTGGTAGGCGTGATGGTGCTTGATGCCGGCCGGGGCTTGGCCGAACTTGCGCATGAACTGGTCGTCGATCAAGAAGCACTCGGCCAGATTGCGCAGGTGCGGGTTCTTGATCCCCCGCAGAATCTCCGCCAGCCGCTTCGCCATGCGGTCGATTTCGGGCAGCGAGAGGATCACGAAGTCGGCCACCTCCACTTCGGAGTGATCGGCTTTGCGAATCCGGTTGGCGATCAGTTGCAGCGTGCCCTGGTAAATCTGCGTCGAGCCATCGACGTGGACGTAATCGCCGTTCTCAAAGCAGCGGTAGTCGCCTTCGCTCGCATTCCACAGCCGCGCATTGATCGAGCCACTGCGGTCGGACAGCTCGACCTGCAAGTAATAGTTGCCGTTGCGGTTGGGACGAAGCTGTTTGTCGGAAGCCAAAAACACCTGCTCGACCGCTTCCTTGTGGCCGAGGCTACTGACAAACCGGCGGGTGGTGCTCGCCATAGCGATTGACTTTCTCCAAAAGCGTAACAGAAGGCTCCGGGCCGGCCATGCCCAGACCGACAGGAAGATTTCGTCTAAATCGAAGATTGTAGAGCCTTTAGGGCAAGGCGGCAAGGGTGCGGAGGGGATCGGCCAACGAGCGACGCTCGATCCGCCGGTGAAAGGGAAGCCGTCAGCGGTCAGCGATCAGCCGTTAGCGG
>CAYZVT010000167.1:0-9797 GCA_964481585.1 uncultured Pirellulales bacterium | reverse complement strand
GTGATCGTGACTACCGTCGAGCGGGGTTTTTGCCCGGAGGTATTTTGCGAGATCGAGATCGACGGGCTGAGGCCCTCGATCTGATCGACATCGGGCTTGGGCATCTGCCCGAGAAATTGGCGGGCGAAGCTGGACAGGCTCTCGACGTACCGCCGCTGCCCTTCGGCGTAGAGCGTATCAAACGCCAACGAGCTTTTGCCCGAACCCGAAACGCCGGTCAGACAGACAAGCTGGTTGCGGGGGAGGACCAGATCGACCGAGCGCAAGTTATGCTCGCGCGCACCTTTAATCACGATATCCGAAGCGGCCATAGAGCACTGTCGCGCGAAGTCGGAGGGCCGAGGAGGAGGGAGGCAGAACGGAATCCTGCATTCTAGGGCACACTTGTACAGCAGGACAAGCGATTCGTTTTCCGCGCATTCCCTCCTGACCAGGTGGCGAGGGCGCTACGTCTTTTCCCTGTGGCCGATCCCCGGAGGTAGCGGTGGGAAAACCCCGCATCTCCCACTCAGTTCGTGTTTTACGGCAACTTGTCGGCAATTTCGTACCAAGCCGTCGCAGTCGCGCGGCTTCGTCAGTGGCGGAGTGGCGGATACAGCATGGCTTGCCTGGAAATTTTACCCACTTCGCCTCCTCGCTCCGGTCCCTGGCATGGCGTGTGCATTGGTTTTGGTCGGAGGCCTCGAGGAGGAACGCCGGTGCGCGTTGGGCGCACGGGGAGTTGACGAACGCGTGTCGAGGAGATGTGCGATGAGAATCTTTTTAGCGATGGCCCTCGCCAGTAGTCTGGCATTGGGTACAGGCCCGGTCTGGGCCCAGGTCGGCGGTGGTGGTGCTGGTGGCGCCGCTGCGGGTGGCGCGAGCGGCGCTGCCCAGGCAGGTGGAGGCGCCGCAGGCGCGGCAGCTCAGTCGGCCACGCAGGGCGGCGGCCAAGCCGGCGCGCAGCTCGGCCAAGGCGGCGCGCAACTCGGCGCGGATGCCCAAGCGCAGCAGCAGTTGCAGACCCAGCAGCAGGGACAACTGCAACAGGGTCAACTGCAAAACGAAGCTGAGATCGACGCCCGTGTGCGTCAGGATCTCGGCGCTCAGGGACAATTCAATCAGCAGCAAACTGATCTGAACGCTCAGGGCGAGGCGCAATTCCGCGCCCAGGGTGACGCGCGATTCCGGGATCGGGATCGCTTCGACGATCGGGATCGAGATCGGGACTGGGATCGAGATCGGGACTGGGATCGCGACGGCGATCGCTTCGGCGATAACGACCGTTGGCGCTATCGCTGGCACAACGGCCAGTGGTGGTATTGGACGCCCCAGAATAACTGGGTCTACTACAACAACGGACGTTGGGTCGCGTTCCAGGCCACGCCGAGCTATGGCTATAGCTACAGCTATCAGCCAAGCTACGGCTATAACTATGGATACAGCTACCGGCCGAACTACTACGGCAACTATGGTTACTATAACCGCTACAATAACCCGTACTACGGCAGCTACGGCCGCTACGGCGTCGGGTACCGTGGCTACAATAGCCCGTACTACGGCGGCTATGGTGGCTGGGGCGGCTATGGTGGCTGGGGCGGGTATGGCGGCTGGGGTGGCAACTCCGGCTTCCGTCAAGGCGCCAACATCGGTGGTGCTATCGGCGGCGCCCTCGGAGGCCGGGGCGGGGCCGACATCGGGGCCGCCATCGGCGGCGCGATTGGCGCGGACTGATCCCTCGCGCATCCGAAACGCCTTTCAACCGCTCCACTGCCTCCCGCGCAGTGGGGCGGTTTTTTGCGCGCTGGCGAGTGGCTCCGCGCGTATTGCAGGAGCAAGCGGCGCGAGAACCGTTTCCTTTTCCTGTCGCTTCCCCCCGCCCTCAGGGCTTGAGCAAGCTGGCCTCCACAGCCCCCACGGGGCGAAAAGGAGGTCAAGTAACGCTGCACGTAAAAGGAATGCGCTTTAGCGCCGGCCGACCAAGTACACGTCGCCGCCGGGTTGCTGCACGGATTGGAAGCGGAACGTGTTCGCCTCGGCAATCCGCGCCGCGCCGCGACCTGCCACCGGCGTTGGCGCATGCGCGCCGCCGATGAGCTTCGGCGCGAGGAAGACATGTACCTCGTCAAGCTCGCCCAACTCGTGCAGGCTGCCGAGCAGCGCGCCGCCGCCTTCGACGAGCACGTTCGTCATCGCCCGCCGCCCCAGTTCATCGAGCAACAGCGCCAAGCGCTCGCCGTGCGTCGCACCTGCGCAGCGGAGGACTTCAACGCCCGCCTGCTCCAAACGCTCGCACGCATCTCGTGGCGCACGCTCGCTTACGGCGACGAGCACCGGCACGTCGCGGGCGGTTTGCACAAGCTGGCTGCTAACGGCCAACAAGGCCCCGCTATCGACGACGATCCGCGTGGCGCTGCGCGCGCCCGGCGGGCGGGCGGTTAGCAGCGGGTCGTCGCGTTCCGCAGTCCGGCGCCCAACCAGAATGGCATCAACGCGGCCGCGCAGTTGATGCGCGATGGCGCGCGAGTCGGGCGAGGAAATCCAGCGGCTGTCGCCCGTGTGGGTGGCGATTTTGCCATCGAGCGACATGGCCCATTTGCCGATGATCCAGGGCCGACCTTTTTCCACGCGCTTGCGAAACGGCGCGATCAAGTCGCGCGCTTCGTCGTGGAGCAGACCGACTTCGACCTCCACGCCTGCCTGCCGCAGTTGCGCTAGCCCGCCGCCGGCGACGAGCGGAAACGGATCGGCGAGGGCCGCGACGACGCGGCGCACGCCCGCGCGGAGCACGGCTTCGGTGCAGGGGGGCGTCTTGCCATGATGGCAGCACGGCTCCAACGTCACGTAGAGTGTCGCGCCGCGGGCTTGCTCGCCGGCTGCGGCGAGCGCGTTGACTTCCGCGTGCGGGCCGCCATAGCGCTCGTGCCAGCCTTCGCCGACGATCTGCCCCTGGCGCACGACGACGCAGCCCACCATCGGGTTTGGCTCGACCCTTCCCTCGCCCCGCCGGGCAAGCTCCAGCGCGCGGTGCATGAAGTAAGAATCGTCGGCGGTCATGCGCGGCACAGGATGACGGCAAAGGGGAAGAAGCACGGTTCAGGCTCTGGCGGGCAAGCCGCGCATCGGCCCATCAGTCGGGCGTCCAAATCTTTCTCTCACCCGCCGCGCCGCCGTCGGGCGTCCAGATTTTGCCCGGCTCCTCGGCACCGGGCACGATCAGGCTCGGCTTGGCCTCGGGGGGCGGACCGGCGGGCGTGCCGTCGGGACGCAGGATGCCGGCGTCGATCAGCAGTTCGGCCAAGTGCTGCGCCACGCCCGGCTCGCGGCCGTGGTGCGCGCGGATATGCTCGAACAGATCGCGCGCCTGTTCCGCGTCGCCCGCTTCCAGTTGCAGCGCGAGTTCGGCCAGATCCCACGGCGCGCACGACTCGCCGCGCGACTTGGAGATCGAGCGAGCCTCATCGAGATACCCCTGCGCCTCGGCGGGGCTGGTCGCCAGTTCAGCCAGTTGCCCGAGTGCTTCGGCCTGATCGACTTTGCCTTCGATCCCGCCTCGGCGGACGATTTCGTGCGTGAGCTTCCAGCTTGCCGCCGTGAGGCCGAGCATCACCGCGCGGTGGTACTGCTGTACCAGTTCGTCCTCGCTCAGCTTCTCGACTTCGATCCGCGCCAGTCGCGCGAGCGGAATGTGCCGGCGGTCTTCCAGCGTCGCCGGATCGACCGGCCCCGCCTCCGGCAGTCCTAGCTCGCGGCGCAGTTCGTTTAGATCGAGCTCTTGCGGGTGCGGTTGCAGCGCCATTTCGAGCACGAGCACGGCCGCCAAACTTTTTACCCGCAGCGCCGGGTCGCGGGCTGCGTCGGCGAGTGATTTGCCGCCGAGCGCCGGCTGCGGCGTTTGCGGCCAAGCATGAAAAATCACCGCGCGGCGTTTCTGGCCGATCAGATCGAGCCGCTGCTCGCGCGGCGTCTCTTCCGGCAGCCGCCAATTCCAACTCAAGACGTGCGAGAGCCGGGGCACCTCGCCAAGCTTCTGCACCTCGGCCTCCGCTCCGAGCGCGTCGCCGCCGAGCTGCGTGAGCATGTCGCGGGCCTGCTGAATGTGCGGCTCGCCCTGGGCAATCAATTCCGCACGCGGCTCGCGGTCGGTTTCACGCCCGAACAAATAAACGTAGCCGATCACTTCCGGAATCACGTCGATCGCCAAATCCGCACTCCGCCGCAACTCAGCGCGATCGAGCAGTGCAAGCGCCGCGCGCGGCGGCGGGCCTGCGTTGTCGGTGCGGGCCATATACGTTTCGATCGGCACGCGCGTCATGCGCTCGGCATCGGCCAGTGCGGTCGAGAGGGCCTCGAAATCGCGGATCGGGTAGACCGTCTGCACAACTTCCACCGTGTCCGTTTGCTCGGGCGGCGTCAGCAGTTGGGCCAGCGCCTCAAACTCCACGGCATCATCGAGCGGCACCTCGCTCGCCGCGTACTGGTGCAGCGCCTCGACCGCGCCAGGCACGTCGGCCACCCAGCTTCGTGTCAGGCCCAGATTGCGCCACACCTGCGGCGCGCCCCCCGACGGCTCGACGAGCGCTTCAAACTCGCGCGCCGCGCGCTGCCAAGCTCCTTCTCCCGCGTGCTGCAGCGCTTCTTCAAACTTTTCCTTCCAAGGCGCATCGGCCGGGGCAGGGGCGAGTTGCCAGTCGTCTTTCAGCAGCACCGGGAGCTGATTGGAGCCGAGCACGCGCATCAATAGGCCCATCGGGCGCGGGTCTTGGTCAGCTGCGATGCCCGCTTGTAGCGAGAGATGAGCCCGCGCGGCAAGCAGTTCGCCCTCGATCAGCAGCGCTTGCCCGACCGCGCCGAGGGCCTCGTAGGTCCGCACCGGCATTTCGCGGCCGATACCTTCGATCGCGTGCTGCAAGACCGGCACCGCCGCGCGGCCCCCTTGGGTAGCCACCAAGAGCATCGCCTGCTCGGTCAGCCCAGCAACATTGTCCGGCTCCAGCGACAAAAAGTGGTCGAGCGTCTGCCGCGCCGCATCGTACTGCTCAAGCTGCACCTGGAGCATCGCCTGTAGCCCCAGCAACGAGCCACGACTGGGATGCTTCGCCGTCAGGCTCTTGAGATAGTCCAGACAGGCGGCGCGCTGCTCGCCTTCGAGCATCCGCTGGATCTTCTCCATCTCATGCACAAGATCGGAGCAGCAGAACTTCAGCTTCTTGCCGCTCCCGCAGGGGCAAAGCGAATACGGGTCGAGAGCCATGAAAACTACCGCAGTGGGAAAGAGAATAGGAGCAAGAAGCGTCAGCGATCAGCTAATAGCTGTCAGCCATCAGCTATTAGCGGTCGGGCATCAGCAATTCGAGCGCATTGCGTTGAACTTGTTAACGGCCAGCCATCGCTGACGGCTGACGGCTTACTTCGCCGTCGTGAGGGCGGCGCGCTTTTCGGCGAGGAGGCGGAGCAGGGCGGTTTGGGGATCGGCGAATTTTTGCACGCCTTCGTCCATCAGCGTGTCTTCCAAGTGCTGCATGTCCACATGGCGGTCGAGTTCGTCGAGCACGTCTTGGGGCGGAAGCTGATCGACCTGGCGGGTGAAGGTGCGGCCGCTCTTTTCCACCGCTTCGTTCGTGGCGGGGGGATTGGTCTGGATGTCGCTGCCGGCGAGGGCTTCGACGTACTTCCAAGCCGGGTCTTCGGGCTTTTTGGTGCCGGTGCTGGCGAAGATGATCTCCTGCCGTAGCGGCAAGCCCTTGTCGGCCCAGAACTGCTGGTTCTCGGCCCAGATGCGCTTGGCGTTGACGATGCCCAACTGCCCCTGCGCGGCGGGCGAGAGCTGGGGCAGGTGTTTTTCGCTGTACACATCGACGCGCGAGACGAAGATGCTGTAGACGCTCTTGAAGCCGTCGAGCGATTTGCGCCGCTGCGCACCGCGCCAGATGGCATCGCGGGCGATCTGGTACTGCCGCGTCGTGAAGACGAGCGTGACGTTGAGCGTGACGCCAGCGGCGGCGAGTTCTTCGAGCGCATCGAGTCCGGCCGACGTGGCGGGGACTTTAATCATCCGGTTGCGATGGCCGGCTGCCCACTTTTTGCCTAGCTCGATGTACTGCTCCACGCGGTCGGCGTGGGGCAGGTCGCGCTGCGGATCTTCGAGCAGCGGGTCGAGTTCGAAGCTGACATAACCATCGTCGCCACGGGTTTCTTCCCAGGCGGGCAGGAACTGCTGCTGCGCCGCTTGCACCAGTTCGTCGGTCATCGCCCAAGCCGTCTCCTCGTCCGAAAGGCTTTCGGTCGTCATCGCGTATTCTAGCCGCGTATCGAAGCGGCCGGACTTGATGAGATCCGAAACGATGATCGGGTTGGAAGTCGCTCCGGTGGCACCGATCTTCCGGTTGGCAATTACCAAGTCGGGGTCCACCGAATCGAGCCAGAGCTTGGTGCCCGTATTGATCAGCGAGCGAAGCGGCGAAGTCATCAGGCTTGCTTTCGATAGAGGTTGCACAAACGGGGTTGCAGGCGGCCGCAACCGCCCCGGACGAGGAACCGCCAGTGTACCAGCCCCCGCAGTAGGGCTAAAGGGTTGCCGCCGTGGTCCACTGCTCTATTGTTCTCCCATCGGCAGGCTCAGACGAGTCCCCAAAAGCCCCCCTCCCGCTATCAGCCGCCGTCAAGCAGCGCCCCCACGCCGGAGTTGACGGCGAGATACGAAGACTAGCGAAAGCTTGCCGACTGCTCCAGATAGGCGACACTAAGTCGAGCAGCAGCAGCCGCTTCGGAAAAACAGCCGGCATAGGCGCGGCGGCAACTGGGGGTTACCCTGGGGAGAAGAATCGGTCGTGGGAGCCAAGCTCGCTTCGGCGACGCGACCTGGTGCAACGCAAGCTGACAAGTTAGGTGCCAAGCGTGGCTCACGACTCCCAACCCTCCTTCCTCGCGCGCACGAGTCTGCTGGGCTTTTTGCCCGAGCGGTGGCGGCTGCCGAACTACCTGGCGATCATCTTGGCCGTGGTGTTCGTCGTCCCGTTTCTGACGCGTGGGGCGCGGCTGGCGCTGGAAACCAATACCAACGACGCCCGCGATTGGCTGCCGCCGGATTATCGCGAGTCGAAGGAGCTGAAGTGGTTCCAGGGCCACTTTGTCGGCGAGCAATTCGCGCTGGTCAGTTGGGACGGCTGCACGCTCGGCAATCCGCAAAAGCTGCAACTGCTCGCCCGCAAGCTGACCTCCGCCAATCCGCAGCAGAGCTACTTTCATGAGGTCATTACCGGGCCGGGCGTGATCGACCAGCTCACCGGGCCGCCGCTGAACCTGAGCTACCGGGAAGCGATCGAGCGGCTCGAAGGATCGCTCGTCGGGCCGGATCTAACCGGCGAAGGAGACGAGAGCCGCGTGACTTGTCTGGTCGTCACGCTCAATCCCAAAACCACCGCCACGAACAAAGCCAAAGCCGCGGCCATTGATACGATCGTCCGCGCCGCGCGCCAGTGCGCCATCGAGCCGGACGCGCTGCACATGGGCGGCCCGCCGGTCGATAATGTGGCGATTGACAAGGAAGGGCAGCGCACGCTGGTGCGGCTGGCGGCACTTGCCGGCATCACCGGCATCGTGCTCTCCTATCTCTGCTTCCGTAGCGTGCGGCTGACGATGATGATTTTTGCCGTCGGCGTGCTCAGCGCGGCGCTGTCGCTGGCGGTCGTCTTTTACTACGGCATGGCCGAAGTCTATCTGCTCGGCATGGCCTACCCGCGCATCGGCACGGTCGATGCGATTTTGATGTCGATGCCGGCAGTCGTCTACGTGCTGGGACTGTCAAGCTCGATTCATATCGTGAACTACTTCCGCGATGCACGCCGCGAGCAGGGCCTCTCCGGTGCCGCCGAAATGGCGATCCGCCACGGCTGGAAGCCATGCGTGCTCGCCGCGCTGACGACCGCCGTCGGGCTGGCGTCGCTGTACACCAGTGACATCACGCCGATTCGCAAGTTCGGCGTCTACTCGGCCGTCGGCGTGGTCGGCACGCTCGCCTTGCTCTTTACGCTCTTGCCGGCCGTGCTGCATCGCTTTCCGCCGAAAGCACCGGACGACGAGGAGGGCGAGGACTCCGTCTCGGCGCACCACCCGCATCTGGCGCGATGGGGCTACCGCATCGGCTCGTTCATCATCCACCGCAATGGGCTGGTGCTGGCCGCTACGCTGTTGGTATTCGTCGGAACGGGCATCGGGCTGACGAAGATCAAGACATCGGTCCAACTGCTCAAACTCTTTGACGAAGAAGCCGACATCATCCACGACTACGCCTGGCTCGAAAGGCATCTCGGCAACCTCGTGCCGATGGAAATCGTCCTCCGCGTCAATGACGATCTCTTGCGCCAGACAGGCGAGGACGCCGAGGCCGATGGCGAGCACTACCGGCTCGATATGCTCGAACGGATGCAGCTTGTCGCCCGCGTCCAGGAGCGGATCGAAGGGCTGAGCGAAGTCGGCCGCACGCTGTCGGCCGCCACGTTTGCCCCCGCACTGCCCGAAGTCGAAGCCAGTCTCGGGCGCGGTTTTGGCTTGGATGCCCGCCGCGTCGTGGGAGGGCAGCTTGAAAAGCATCGTGACGAACTGGTAGCGGGCGACTATCTGCGCGATGAGATACTCAACTACGGCAACCCACCCGGTGCCGAACTGTGGCGAATCAGCGCCCGGCTCGGCGCGCTGGACGAGATCGACTACGGCCAATTCGTGGCGCAGATTCGCGGCGTGGTCGAACCGGTGCTGGAACTATACCGCCGCCGCGACGAACTGGTCCAACGGCTGCACGCCCAGGAGAAGCAACTGCGGCTCGCCCGCGTGACCGTGCTCTACCACGATCCCGAAGGGACGTTCGCCCAAGAGGCCGAGCAGCACGCGGGGCTGTTTCTCGGCAAGCTGCTCCGCGAAGCCGGCGCGCGGGTGACGTACTTTAATATTGCCAAAATCCCCGACGGCGAGCGGCGCGAGGCGGCGATCGAGCAGGTGCAAAACGCCCTGCAAAAACAGGATGCCGTGGTGCTCGCCGCGCCGAGCGCGGAAGAAGCGGAACGGCTGGCGGCCCAAGCGCCGCTCACGCTCAATCTGGAAAAATCCGCTCCGGCCGGCGAGCCGCCGCGTGAGACGGTCGCCGCAGTCTATACCGGGCTGGTCCCGCTCGTTTACAAAACGCAGCGGCAACTGCTCATCAGTTTGCAAGAGAGCATCGCTTGGGCGACGGTGCTGATCGCCGTGGTGATGATGGCCGTCATGCGCAGCCTGCCGGCCGGGCTGGTAGCGATGGTACCGAACCTGTTCCCAGTAATCGTCGTCTTCGGCGCGCTCGGCTGGCTGGGGATCAAAGTTGACATCGGCATCATGATGACCGCCAGCGTCGCGCTCGGCGTGGCGGTCGATGATACGGTCCACTTCTGGACCTGGTTCCGCGACGCGCTCGACGAGGGACTCGAACGCAAGGCCGCCGTCATGGCCGCCTACGAGCGCTGCGCGCTGGCGATGTTCCAAACCACCGTCGTGGGTGGGCTGGGGCTGTTCGTCTTTGCCACCAGCACCTTCACTCCGACGCAGCAATTCGGCTATCTAATGGTCACGCTCCTCTCGGCGGCGCTGATCGGCGACCTGATCGTGCTGCCGGCGCTCCTCTCCAGCCGGATGGGCGTCTTCTTCCGTTCGGCCGTGCCCGCCACCGACGCCGATCCCCACGCCCCCGCCGGCCCCCCCTCGACCGCCCACAGCCATATGCGCCGCGATCTGCCGCATGGGTCGAGAAAGTGAAAGGGAAGGCGATGGGCGACAGGCTGCGTGAAAGC
>CAYZVT010000166.1:0-9800 GCA_964481585.1 uncultured Pirellulales bacterium | reverse complement strand
GAAGCCCCCGAGGCGCAAGAAAGCGGAAAGCCGGCCTGGCGACGAGGCGTCGGCCACCTTCCGAAGGCGACTACTCCCCCGTTCCCTGGCCCCTGGTCCCCAATTCACCACCCACCATTCAAAATCCCCCGTCCCCGTCCTTCCGGGGGCTTCCGCCTTCGGCGGTGCGCCCCCGCCACCCGTCGGCAGTGCGCCCCCGTCACCCGTCGGCCTGCGTCTCTGGTGGTGCAAATGCGAGCTTGGGCAATCGTGCCCAGCCCGCTAAAATTCTGGAAATCCCCGGCTGAGCCGCCCGTTTTGGCAGAAGTGCGCTAGGTTTTGTGATGAAAAAATACCTGCTGGCCTGCTTTGTTTCCGCCGCCCTGGGGGCAGCGATCACTCATCTGATTGGTGGGCATGACCCGACGCCGTCGGTCGTGGCCCAAGATCGCTCCACCGGCGCCACCGTCTACGCGGTGCGGCCGACGCCGCCGGTGAGCAGTCCGCCCCCCGTTCACCTGACGGCTGAGGAGCGGGTGAACATCCACGTCTACGAGACGGCTAACCGTAGCGTCGTCAACATCAACACCAAGAGCGTCCGTAGCGACAACTTCTTTTTTCTGGAGTCGGCTTCCGAGGGGGCAGGCTCCGGTTCGGTGCTCGACAAGCAGGGGCACATCCTGACGAACTATCACGTCGTCGAGGGAGCACAGCAGATCGAGGTCACGCTCTCCAGCGGCAAAACGTATCCGGCCCGCTTCATTGGCCACGACGCCGTGAACGATGTGGCGGTGCTCAAGATTGACGCCCCGGCCGAGGATCTATTCCCGATCCAGTTCGGCGATTCCTCGGCGCTCCGCGTGGGCCAAAAGGTGTACGCGATCGGCAATCCCTTCGGGCTTGACCGCACGCTGACGACCGGCATCATTTCCAGCCTCAATCGCACGCTGCCGAGCCAAAGCAACAATCGGCTGATGAAGTCGATCATTCAAATCGACGCGGCCATGAACCCCGGCAACTCGGGCGGACCGCTGCTCGACACGTCGAGCCGCGTGATCGGCATGAACACCGCGATTGCCAGCAGCACGGGGCAAAACTCCGGCGTCGGCTTCGCCATCCCCGTCAACCGCATCAAACGGATCGTGCCGCAGTTGATCGAGCACGGGCACGTTTCGCGCCCCGATCTCGGCATCACCCGCGTGATGGAAACCGAGCAGGGACTGCTGATCGCCACGCTCGCCCCCGGTGGACCGGCCGAACAGGCCGGCCTGCGCGGGTTTCGACTCGTGCGCCGACAACACCGGCAAGGCTTGTTCGTCTACGAGACCCGTCAGATCGACCGGAGCAGCGCCGACTTGATCGTGGCGGTCGACGATCAGCCGGTCAAGTCGGTCGACGATCTGCTCAGCTACGTGGAGGAGAAGTCCCCCGGCGAGGAAATTGCGCTGTCGGTGATCCGCGAGGGGAAGCCGACCCGCATCCGTGTCCGTCTGCAGTCGGGCGAATAAGCCCGTACCTGTTTAGCCCGCTGGCATTTGGAGGCGGACGGGTAACGAGCCACTGAGTGGCGGGGGCGCACCGCGAGGAGCGGAAGCCCCCGGCGCGCCTACGAAAACGTCATCCCCGCGCAGGCGGGAATCTAGTGGGGCAAGCGCACACGGACTGTCCTTCCCGTCTGCGCGGGAAGGACATATTCTGCTGACCGGGCGGGAAGGACGGGCCTTGCGCGGGCCCCTCGGGGTGCTTCGCTGCGCGTGCCCTCCGCCGCCCAATCCGTGCTTGCGGGCTAGTCAGGTACCTAAACCCGCGATGCGGGCAGGCTGTGCCTGCTTCTCCCGCCGGTCTCTCGCCCGTCCCACCAATCCGTGGTAGGCTAACGTCGGGGTGCGCACTTGGCGGCTGGCAGCGGGAGTGAGGGGGGAATGAGCATCACGTTTAACTGCCCATGCGGCAAGGTGCTCTCGGCGCGCGAGAGCGATGCCGGCAAGAAGGGCATCTGCCCCCACTGCGGAAAATCGTGGAAAATCTCCTCCTCCGGTCGCGTGGCGAGCGAGGATCATCCCGGCCGGCGGCGGAAGTTCAAGCCGCGCGACGTGGAAAACTTTTTGTTTAACCACGAGCGCGCGATCTGGGTCTTAGCGGTGCTGACGGTCGTGGCGGTGGGAGCCGGCTTCTTTTGGTACACCGGCATCCGGCCGTGGGCGAGTGAAGAAGCCCCGCCGACGGTGGCCGCTTCCCAAGCTCCGCAGGCGGAGCGCGAGGAAGACGAAGTGGCCGAACTGCTCGCCTATCGCACACCGGCCACCGAGCCGCTGGAAGACCCGGTCGCCGCGATCTCGGCGCTCAATCCAGTTCCTATCGGCCCCGATTCGCCCGCCTGGATGACCGATTTTGACGCTTTCGCCGAGGCCGCGAAGAAGTTGGCGACGAGCGAACAGAGCCTGCAAGAGGCGTTCACCAACCACGAAATTCGCTGGACTGTCACTTACGATTCCATGCACGCCAACGCGGCGATGTTCTTTGAGGAAGCCGCCGAACTGCTCGCGCATCGACCGCCGATCCAGGTTTGGGCGTTACTGGCTCCGAACGAAGTGGAGAAAATCGCCGGACTGGAAAGTGGCACGCAATTGGTGATTCACGGCGTCATGGGACATGTCACCACGCCGCGCACGCAAAACTACCCGGCCGGCGTCTTTCGGCTCGGCCCTAAATACTGCGTCATCGAAAGCATCGACCGCTAATTTCCGCCAAGCGAGAAAGACAAACAAAGATCGCTCTCACCGCTAACCGCTGGATTCCCGCCTGCGCGGGAAGGACGTAATTGACTGACCGCTGATCGCTATAGGAAAACCAGATGAAACGCTTCTTCCTCCTCGTGCTGACAGGGGCCGCTTGGTGGCTGACCGGGATCGCCGCGCAAGCGCCGGCCGCAGAGCGTCTGGATCGGGAGCACCAGTACAATGTGCTGTTGATCATCTCCGACGATCTGACGGCGACCGCGCTCTCCTGCTATGGGAATGAGGTCTGTCAGACGCCCCACATTGATCGCCTCGCCGCCAGCGGCACGCGCTTCACGCGGGCCTATTGCCAGGGAACGTACTGCGGCCCCTCGCGGGCATCGTTCATGTCGGGCTACTATCCGCATGCCATCGACCTGTTGGGATACGAAAGCCCCCGGCCCGCGATCGGCGACCGCGCGACTTGGGCGCAGCATTTCAAGAACGCAGGTTACTACTCCGCGCGGGTCAGCAAAATCTTTCACATGGGCGTGCCGGGAGGCATCCAACAAGGTTCCGACGGCGCGGATGATCCGGCCTCCTGGACCGAGCGGTTCAACAGCCAAGGCCCCGAATGGAAAGCGCCGGGCGTGTTCGAGAATCTGGAACGCAAACCCAACGGAACAGCACCAACCGTGGGCGGCACCACGTTCGTCGTCGTGCAGGCCGACGGCGGGGACTTGGCGCACAGCGACGGCAAGACCGCCGCGAAAGCCTGTCAATTGATCGAAGCGCATCAAGACAAGCCTTTCTTTCTCGGGGTGGGATTCGTTCGGCCGCATGTCCCCTTCGTCGCGCCGAAGGCGTACTTCGAGCCATATCCTTACGATCAAATGACGCTGCCCGAAAAGGTGGCCGGCGACTGGAAAGATCTTCCCCCGGCCGGGATTAACTACAAGACCAGTAAAAACACGCGGATGGATCGAGTACGGCAACAAAAAGCCTTGGCCGGCTATTACGCCTCGGTTGCGTTTATGGACGCCCAGGTGGGCAAAGTCCTCCAGGCGCTGAAGCAAGCCGGATTGGAAGAAAAGACGATCGTGATCTTCACCAGCGACCACGGCTATCACCTGGGCGAGCACGATTTCTGGTCCAAGGTCAGCTTGCACGAAGAATCGGCCCGCGTTCCGCTCCTCATCCGCGTGCCGGGCAAGGCGCCGGCGGTCTGCGATTCGCTGGTCGAGTTGCTCGATCTCTATCCGACCGTCGCCAGCCTTTGCGGTCTGGACGTGCCCGCGCGGCTGCAAGGCAAAGACATTTCGCCGATGTTCGACGACCCCAGCCATCAGGTGCGCGAGTACGCTTTTAGCGTGAACCGTCAAGGCCCCGGCTTTCTGCTGCGGGACGACCGCTGGGCATATCTCCAATACGGCGAAGACGCCTCGCGTGGAATCGAGCTTTACGACATGCGCCGCGACCCGCAGCAGTACACCAATCTCGCCCACAGTCCTCAGCATCAGTCGGTCGTCGAAGACTTTAAACGCACGCTCGCCGAGAAACTCAAGACCGTGCGCACCAACGACCTCGGTGGAAAGAGCTTTAGCGATTAGCGGTCAGCTTCCAGCGGTCAGCTTTGGGTGGTCCGTAGATGTGGGAGACGCCTGTTCTTTTGCCCGCAGCCGCTCGCGCCGGATAGCCGCTTGGGCGCTACTGCCATTCGTGCTATGCTCTAGCGATTAGCTTTTCCCGCCATCCCCGCTTCGGACATGCGAGAAAAGCTAAACCGAATCTTTCCGACCGCTGAAAGCTGTCCACTGCCCTCTGACCACTCCCTGGCTTGCTGCGAGGATTTTTTCATGAAAGTTGCGACGATCGAAACTCCGAAGGGAAACATCCGCCTAAAGCTGTACGACGACAAAGCGCCCCAGACGGTGGCGAATTTCGAGAAGCTCGCCGGCCAGGGCTTTTATGATGGACTGAAGTTCCACCGCGTGATCTCGGACTTCATGGTTCAAGCCGGTTGCCCCCAAGGCACCGGAACGGGCGGGCCGGGCTATACCTTTGCCGACGAGTTCCATCCCGACCTGAAGCACGACAAGCCGGGCGTGCTCTCGATGGCCAACGCCGGCCCGAACACCAACGGCTCGCAGTTCTTCATCACGCACGTGCCCACGCCCTGGCTCGACAACAAGCACTCCGTCTTCGGCGAAGTGCTCGAAGGCCAAGACGTGGTCGATTCGATCCAGCAGGGCGACAAGATGGAAAAGGTGACGGTTAGCGAAGAGTAACCGCCCAGGCCTGCTCTACCTTCCGCGGTGCGCCCCCGCCACCCCTGCGGCTATTCGAGCAGCGGATCGGCCATTGCCAGCGCAAAGGGGACGAAGATCATCAGCGGCAGCCAGGCCGCGAGCGCCGGATGGAGCCAGTAGCCGGCTCCGAGGTACTGGCAAACGACGATCACCAGCATGAAGGCGATCCCCAACGCGCCGCACATCCCAATCGCCGCGAAGACGTTGCGATTGTTGCGCGAGAGCACCAGCGGCAGCCCCAGAAACAGCAGCGTCACGTCCAAAAACGGCTGCACAAAGCGGCTGTGGATCGCCACGCGCACGTCGGCCCCGAAGTCGTAGCTGGGGCTTCCCAGGCCTTGGATCAACTCGCGCGTCGAGGAGTAATTGCGAAACGCAAACGTGCCGGCGAGCATCTCAAACGACACGCCGCTGGCGACGAACACCTCGTTCGGCTTGAGCCAAGCGTGGTCGCGCGGGGTGAAGATCACCGGCCCCTGATAGTTGGAAATCGTCGCCTCTTGCGCGATCCCCTCCGGCTGCAGCACGTTCTTGAGCAAGTAGCCGGCCGGGTGCTGATCGGTGGCCGGCTGGTAATATCCTTGTTCGGCAATTAGGTGCTTGCCGTAGAGACTCAGTTCGAGCGGCAGCATGAAGCTCGGCCGCTCGATCCGCGCTTCGCCGGCAAAGGTGCTCGCCCCGCGCAGCAGAATGTCGGTGGCGTGGTCGTACTTCGGCTGAAAGTTCTGCGCTTCCGTGCCGGCCAGATCTTTGGCATCGCGGCTGAGAGTGTCGCGTAGCTGCGGGATCACCAATTCTCGATTCGCCAGCGCGAGCAAGCTGACCGAAGCCGCCGCAATCGCGATCGGCGCGACGATCCGCGCCTTGGGAATGCCGGCCGCGAGCAGCGCCGTCAGTTCCTGATGCCGCTGAATCCAGGTCACGGTAAACATCGCGGCGATCAGCGCGAGCACGCCGCTGATCCGATCGAAGAAGGCGAGCGACCGGCAGGCGTAGTACTTGCCCATTACGCCCAGCAAGCTGCTCTCGCCCGATGCGTAGTCGAGAAAGGATTCCAGGTTGGCAAAGGCATCAATTACCACGTACAGCCCGGTCAGGCTTACGAAGCAAATGGCGTAGACCTGGATGAACTGCCGCAGCAGATATTGGTCGATGATTCGCGGGGCTGTCAGTCGCATTGCTTCCTTGCAAGTGCGGGAGAAAACGAGCGATTCGAGATGCGGGTAGTTGGGCGTTGCCGCGTTACTGCACGGTATCTGCGATGGCTTCGGCGAGGGCCTGCATGCCTTGGCGAATCTTTTCCACCGGCTGCACGCCAAAGCTGAGGCGGATCGTATTTTTCCGCGCGACGCCTTCGCTCGGGAAGCAATACTGCCCCGGCACGTACAGCACGCCCGACTGCATCGCCCGCCCAAAGAGCTGCCCCTCGGGTCCGGCGTCGATCGACTTCGGTAGCGTCAGCCAAACGTACAGCCCGCCGTGCGGCCGAATCCAGCTCACGCCCGGCAGCGGTGCCAGATACTCCTCCGCCGCCGCGAGCATCGCCTCTAGCTTCACGCGATAGCTCTGTCGCAGTTCGGCCACATGCCGCTGGAACCGTCCCGACTCCACGACGTGGTGCATCAAGTGCTGCGCGAAGTTCGGCGAGCCGAAGTCGATGTTCCCTTTCTGCTCACAAATCGGCGCCACCAACTCCGGCGGCAGCACACCCCAGCCCACGCGCACGCCCGGCGAGTACGATTTGGAAAACGTACCGGCGACGATGACCGTGTCCCCCTCGTCATCAAAGGCGCGCAAGCTCGGCAGGTCTTCTCCGGCGTAGCGCAATTCTCGGTAAGCGGCGTCTTCGATGACGAAGATCGGATGCTGCTGCGACCAGCGCTTGGCGATTTCCACGATCTGCGGGCGTCGCTCCGCCGCCAGGCTGACGCTGCAGGGATTGTCAAAATAGCTCGTGCAGTAAATCGCCTTCACACGCGCCAGCTTCCCCTCGCGCTTCAGCCGCGCGAGCGTTTCCTCTAGCGCCGCGGGGATCATCCCCTGCTCATCGCTCGCCACGCCAATCGAGCGCGCGCCCTGATTGGCGAGCATGCCGAGGAAGACGAAGTAGCTCGGGGCGGCGCAAAGCACGAGATCGCCCGGATCAAGCAGCGTCTCGCCCACCAGATGCAGCAGTTGATTGCTGCCGGCGGTCATCACCACCTGATCGACCGATAGCCCGACCTCGCTGGCCGGCCGCCCATCGGCCTCGACCATCTGAGCCAGCACCGCTTCGCGCAGGGGGGCGTAGCCGGGCGTGGTGCCGTATTGCAGCGCGGCGCGGGCACGGCGCGGGTTGGAAAACAGGGCTTCCAACGCTTCCCGCGTCGGATCAACCGGCAGGGTGGCCTGATCGACAAACCCCGCCGCCAGCGAAACTAGCTCCGGGTGCGCCAGCGCCTGGGCCATCAGGGTGCTGATCGGCTGCCCCCCTGCCCAGCGGGCACGCTGGCTCAATACTGTCGTCGTTGTTGTCGTGCGTGCCATCTGCGGATTGCCTCGCTGCCCCGTGCCCGGCCTGCCGCCGGAAGCCAGGGTAGGATAGTGAACCTCTGCGGGAGGGACAAGAGAAACCAGTCTTGCCCACTGGCATTGTTCGCGTTTCGGGCAGCGCAGAGCAACCGCCTGCGGCGCTAGTGCTAGCAACCCCCAGAGGCCGCCATCAGGCAGTTTGGCCGTGCCGTACTGCGGCTCGGGCCGCAGGAAAGAGGTGAGCCTGCCGGTAGTTGCCCGCCTAGCTGGTCCGCTTCGCGGAGCGAATCGGCGACTCTGCCTGACGCCCCCCCTGCCACGGGTGGCGGGGTGCCGCGCGGCGGAGGCCCCCCGGCGAAGCCTACCCACTACTCACGCCCTTCGAGAGGGGATAGTTTTAACACGGGGCAAGGGGCGACGCTTTTGATGGAAAGCTGGCGATGCACCGCCTCCCTTGGACTGGCACGCGCTGGGCACCGCTTCTTCCGCACCTTGCGCAGCACGCTCGGCGCGGCGCTACGGCACTCGGCGATCTGCTCTTTGCCCGTCAGTGCGCCTTCTGCTGGGAGCCGCTCGAGGACAGCCGGCCGCTGCTGCTTTGCGACGGTTGCCGCGCCAGTTTCACTGCCGGCGAAGGCGTCCCCCGCTGCCCACGTTGCGGACAGCACACGGGGCCGCTCTCGCAAGACGACGGCCGCTGTGGACACTGTCGTGGCGTGCCTTTGCGATTCGACTCCGCCCTGCCGCTCGGGGGATACACCGGCTTCCTGCGCGAGGCGGTACTGCGACTAAAGTTGCCGGGGCAAGAGGCGCTCGCTCGCGCGCTGGGCGAATTGCTTTGGCAAGAGCGGGGCGCGGCATTGACGGCTTTGCAGGTGGATCGGATTGTGCCGGTTCCGATGCATTGGTGGCGGCGGTGGCAGCGGGGCGTGAACTGCCCGGAGCTAATCGCCGAAGTTCTTGCCCGTCGCCTGCGGGTGCCGGTCGCGCGGCGGCTGCTCGTTCGTCGCCGCAATACTGCTCCGCAGGCGGACTTGCTGCCGACGCAACGATTTTCCAATGTCCGTAGTGCCTTTCGGCTAAGGAGAGGCTACGCTTTACGTGCCGCGCGGGTGTTGCTCGTGGACGATATTCTCACGACCGGCGCCACGGCCAGCGCTGCAGCCGGCACCTTGCGTCGCGGCGGCGCCGCGACGGTCCAGGTGACGGTCCTTGCCCGCGCAGAACTCCCCTAAGCCCCGCCCGCCTCCCGGTCCGCTGTGGCCAACTCCGCTTGCCAGAAACGGGCGGATCGGAACAATTGATTCCAGCTATGCAACCAAACGCACTTCCTCCCGTGGAACCGAACCCGCCGGTTCACCCTTTCCGCCGCGCGGTGCTGCGCGGGCTGGGCGTCGTCCTGCCGCCGCTGCTGACGATTGTGATTTTCGTCTGGATCGGCAACACGGTCGCCCTCTATCTGCTCGAACCGCTTGAAGCCGCGGCGACGCGGGCGCTCGTGATCGCCGTCGCGGACATTCGCAGCGCCGACGAAGTGGACAACTTCGACCCGCAGGCCGAAACCGCCACGGTCGGCGGTCGCGTCTACCGCCAGACGCTGAACGAGAAGTTCGTGCCACTGGGCGTCTATCAGGTGGTGCAAAACAATCTCGGCAGCGAGCCGATGCCGCCCACGGCGACTGCGATCTACGCCCGCTATGTGCAGGTCCGCTACCTGCAGTGGTACGTCGTGCTGCCGGTGTTCCTGTGCGGCTTCGTGCTGATTCTTTACCTGCTCGGAAAATTCCTGGCGGCCGGGATGGGCCGCTTTTTCTGGAACCAATTCGAGCGGCTGATTCATTCGCTTCCGCTGATTCGCAACGTTTACTCGTCGGTGAAGCAAGTCACCGACTTCATGTTCAGCGAACGTGAAATCGAATACACCCGCGTCGTGGCCGTCGAATATCCGCGCAAAGGCATCTGGTCGCTGGCGATGGTCACGAGCGAGAGTCTGCTCGACATTCGCAGCGCCGCGAACGAGCCGGTATTGTGCGTGCTCGTTCCCACTTCGCCGATGCCCTTCACTGGCTTTACCGTCACCGTGAAGAAAAGCGAGACGGTGGATCTAAACATCACGATCGACCAGGCGATCCAATTCATCGTCAGTTGCGGTGTGGTGGTTCCGCCGCATCAGATGTGGCAGATTTTGGAGAAGCAGCAAGACGAGCAAGAGCGCGGCGCGCTGACTTCCGAAAGCGGCAGCCGTTCGCTCCACAGCTAGCCCCCTCGACGGCGAGCAACGCTC
>CAYZVT010000165.1:0-9850 GCA_964481585.1 uncultured Pirellulales bacterium | reverse complement strand
GGTAGCGCCGCGCTCCTTCGCGCCGCACGGGTTCGCGCCGCGCGGAACCGGCGAGCTGTCAGCCACTGCAAAACACGTCCTTCCCGCGCAGGCGCGCATCCAGTCCGTTCGCCTTGCCCTCTGGATTCCCGCCTGCGCGGGAAGGACGGGGCTGCCGCTGCTGCGCTCTCGTTCCGCTTTCTTGCGTTCCCGGGGGCTTCCGCTCTCGCGGTGCGCCCCCGCCACCCGTTGCTCGATTTGCCGGCAGATCCTGCCCCGCTGGCATGGCATTCGCTCTGCTCCGCCGTGAGTTCTTCTCCGGTGCTTCGCCTCGCGCTCGACGAATTTGGCGGCCTATGCAGCCCTTGGCGACAACCTGCCGCAGCGCGCTCCGGCCGCGTCGCAGCTTCGCGCGCCGCGTCTCAGGCGGCGCGACTGCCGCTGCCTTGCTCGTGCTAAGCGGTTGCTCGGGCGTGCAGTCCGCGCTCGATCCTGCTGGACGCGGTGCCGAGCGGCTGGCGAATCTGTTTTGGTGGATGGTGGCGGGGGCGGCGGTCGTTTGGACCGTAGTCGTGCTGCTGACCATCTACGCCTCGCGCGCGCCCGAAGGCCGGCACGGCCGGCGGAGTTTGATCCTTATCATCGCCGGCGGAACTGCCGCCACGGCGCTGGTGCTCGGCGTACTTTTGGCATACGGCTTGGCGATGTTGCCGGAGTTGGTCGCTCCCGCGCCGCCCGGCAGTCTGTCGATTGCGGTTCGTGGCGAGCAGTGGTGGTGGCGCGTGCATTACTTCATGCCGGACGGCACCCCTGTCGAATTGGCCAACGAGATCCATTTGCCCGTCGACCGGCCGGTTCAGTTTCACCTGCAAAGCGCCGACGTGATTCATTCCTTTTGGGTTCCCTCGCTCGGCGGCAAGATGGATATGTTCCCCGGCCGCGAAACACAGTTGTCGTTGCTGCCGACGCGCACCGGGCTATACCGGGGCGCATGCGCCGAGTACTGCGGCGCATCGCACGCGCTGATGAACTTTGCCGTGGTCGTGGAGAGCGAAGCGGACTTCAACCGCTGGCTTGCTCACCAGGCTTCCCCGGCGCGCGAGCCAAGCGAGCCGCTGGCCCAACAGGGCAAGACCTTGTTTCTCGCCAACGGCTGCGGCGGCTGCCATTCGGTGCGCGGCACCGAGGCGCGGGGCAAGGTCGGTCCAGACCTGACGCACGTCGGCAGCCGGTTGCGGCTGGGGGCGGGCGTGCTGCCGAACGAGCCAGAGGCCTTTCGGCGGTGGATTGCCGAGACGAAGCACGTGAAGCCCGATGTCGTCATGCCCTCCTTTGACATGCTCTCGCGCCAGCAGTTGCGCGCCTTGGCCGCTTATCTGGAAAGCCTCGAATGAGCGAAGAACCGACTCCCTTGGAAGAGGCTCCGCAGGACGTACAGCCGCTGGCCGAAGCGCCGCCGCAGGAACTGCAGCGCGCCCAGGCGCAGCGACTGGAGCAGGTGTGGAAAGCACCGCCGGGTTGGCGTTATTGGTCGGCGGTCAACAACACCGAAGTCGGCGTATGGTACATGGCCGCCGCCTTCCTCTTCTTTCTCTTTGGCGGCGTGTTGGCGCTGTTGATGCGCATTCAACTGGCGTTTCCCGACAACGAGTTTTTGAGCGCGGAGCTGTACAACCAGATTTTCACGCTGCACGGCACGGTGATGATGTTTCTGTTTGCCGTGCCGATTTTTGAGGCCTTTTCCATTTTCATCGTGCCCCAAATTTTGGGTGCCCGCGACCTGCCTTTTCCACGGCTTTCGGCCTACGGCTTCTGGAGCTTTGTGCTGGGCGGGGTATTTGTGTGCGGCTCGATCTTTTTCCATGCCGCGCCGCGCGGCGGGTGGTTCATGTACCCGCCGCTGACCACCGACTATCAGCCCGACATTGGTGCGGACATCTGGCTCCTGGGCCTGACGTTCATCGAGGTCGCGGCGCTGGCGGCGGCGGTGGAACTGATCGTGGGCATCCTGAAATGCCGTCCGCCGGGCATGCGGATCAACCTGATCCCGCTTTATACGTGGTATGTGCTCGTCGTGGCCGCGATGATCCTGTTCGCCTTCCCGCCACTGATCGCCGGCGACATCATGCTGGAGGTCGAGCGTGCATTCGATTGGCCGTTCTTCGACCCCGCGCGCGGTGGCGATCCGCTCTTGTGGCAACATCTGTTCTGGATCTTTGGCCACCCCGAGGTCTACATCATCTTTCTGTCCTCGGTCGCGCTGGTGGCGATGATCGTGCCGACCTTCGCGCAGCGGCCGATCGTGGGCTACAGTTGGGTCGTGCTCGCCGCAGTCGGAACAGGCTTTCTGAGCTTTGGACTGTGGGTCCACCACATGTTCACCACCGGCCTGCCCGGCATTTCGCTCGGCCTCTTTTCCGCGGCTTCCGAAGCGGTGGCGATTCCTACGGGAGTGCAGATCTTTTGCTTCATCGCCACGCTGCTCGTCGGCCGCTTGAGACGCTCGGTGGCGATGCTGTTTGTCTTTGGAGGATTGGCCTCGTTCATCGTGGGCGGATTGACCGGCGTGATGGTGGCGCTGGTGCCGTTCGACTTCCAAGCGCATGACAGCTACTTCATCGTCGCCCATTTGCACTACGTGCTGATCGGCGGCACGGTCTTTCCGCTTGTCGGGGCCTGTTATTACTATGCGCCCTTGGTGACGGGGAAGTTGCTTTCGGAGAAGATCGGCACCGTTGCCTTCTGGCTGATGTTCGCGGGTTTTAATCTCGCCTTCTTCCCGATGCACCTGACCGGGATGCGGGGGCTGCCGCGGCGCGTGTTTACTTATCCTTCCGGCCTGGGCGTCGACGGGCTGAACTTTGCCTCGACCGTCGGCGCGCTCGTTTTGGCGAGCGGCATTGCGGTCTTTCTTTGGGACATGATCTACTCGACGCGGAAGCGCGGCTATGCCCCGCGCAACTCGTGGAATGCCGGGACGCTGGAATGGGTCTCGGAGATGCCGGGAAAAGCGTGGGGCACGCGGTGCATCCCCGAGATCGACGGTCGCTATCCGATCTGGGACCAGCCGCACCTGATTCGCGACATCGACCAGGGCCGCTTCTTCCTGCCCGACGCCGAGGAGGGGCTGCGCGAAACGATCGTGACCACCACCATCGACGCGCGGCCGATCCAGTGTCTGCGCGTGCCGGGGCCGTCGTTCTTGCCGATGGTCGCGGCTATCTTTACCGGGGGCTTTTTCATCTTCGCCACCTTCCACTGGTGGTGGCCCACCTTCCTGAGCGGCGCTCTGGCGATCATGGTGATTCTCGCCTGGCAGTGGAGGGGGACTGCCCTCATTCCCGAAAAGGAAGAAAAGGAGATCGGTCTCGGGATACGTCTGCCGCTCTATGCCTCCGGTCCGGCGTCGGTGGGCTGGTGGGCGATGTTCATCACGATGCTCGGCGATTTGACCGCGTTTGTGTCGATCGTCTTTGGGTACTTTTTCTACTGGACGGTGCATGAGGATTTTCCGCCCGAGGGCGTGACCGGCCCCGGGGTGCTCTGGCCCACCACGGCGGCGGTGCTGCTGCTCGCCGCTTGGGGCCTAACGTGGCTCGCCTGGCACTTGAATCGCCGTGACCGCGCGGGCGGCTTTTACGCCGCACTGGCAATCGGCGCGCTGGCAAGCCTCGTTGGCGGCGCCGCGCTGCTGGCGGGGCCGTGGTTGACGGGACTCGACCCGACGAGGCACGTCTATCCGGCGATTGTCTGGCTGCTTGTGCTGTGGACCGTACTGCATGTCGTCGCCGGGCTGCTCATGCAACTGTACTGCCTGGCCCGGCGGCTCGCCGGGCGAATGACCGCCAAGTACGACATCGACATCGCCAACGTCAAGCTCTACTGGCACTTTGCCGCGCTGACCGCCGTTGTGACGGTGGGCGTGATTGCCGGCTTTCCGCTGGTGTCTTAAGGATGGACAGTCATGGCGAGCAGCTCCTCCAACCACGATACGCGCGAAAGCAATCAAAGCCTGTGGATCGTCATCGTCTCGCCGACGATTTGGGCCGTGCATTTCCTGGCTTGCTACATCACCGCCGCGATCTACTGCGCCAAGGTCACGGTCCCCACCGGTCCGCTGACGCCGGTCCGCGTGGCGATTGCCGCTTATACGGCTGTCGCGCTACTCGGCATCGGCGGGAGCGGTTGGTTCGGCTATCGCCGGCACAGTATGGGCCAAGCGTCTGTGCCGCACGATTTCGATACACCGGAAGACCGTCATCGCTTTCTGGGGCTTGCGACGCTGTTGCTGTCCTTGCTCAGTGCCGTGGCGACGGTTTATGTGGCGATGGTGGCGCTTTTCATGGAGAACTGCGACTGATGCGCCGCGCGCTTTTCATGCTGGGCTTGGTGGCGCTGGTGCTGCTTTGGACAGGACCATTGCCGAAGCTGGCGGAGCGCGCGTTCTTCGCCCACATGACGATGCACATAGGCGTCGTCGCCGTGGCTGCGCCGCTGATCGCCTTGGGCGTTGCCGGAGGGCCGCTCGATCCGGTACGCTACGCGCCGCGCTTTTTCCTGGCGATCCCTGCTTCGATGCTGGAGCTGGTTGTCGTTTGGGCGTGGCATGCGCCGGGACTGCATGAGGTGGCCCGGCACACCGCCGCTGGGTTGGTGATCGAGCAGACGCTTTTTCTGCTATCGGGCTTGCTCCTGTGGCTCGCGGCCTGTGGCGGTCGCCGCCCGCGCGGTGGCGGTCGCAGCGCGGCGGGGGTCGTGGGCTTGCTGCTGACCTCGATCCACATGACGCTGCTCGGCGCGCTGCTGGCGCTGGCGCCGCGTCCGCTGTATCACGCCGCCTTGCCGGCCGATCTGCCGCGGACGGGGCTGACGGCGAGCGACATCTGCGGCCTGCCCGTGGACTGGTACAGTTCTGGACTGGGGCTAACGCCGCTGTCGGACCAGCACTTGGGCGGAGCGCTGATGATCTTGATCGGCGGCGCGTCGTACTTGCTCGGCGGTCTCGGCTTGACCGTCAGCCTGTTGCGCGAGCCGCGCTGGCGCTCAGGAGCGACCGTCTGATGCGCCTGTTCAAACTCGCCATCTGGCTGACGCTCGGAGGTCTGCTGCTGCTCGCGCGGCGTTTGCCCACGGCCAATGCGCCGGCCCACCTCCATGCGAGCGGCTCCCGATGGCACTGGAAGCGCCGTCTAAAAACCGCCGCCGCCGTGCTGGTCCTGCTTGCGGTCGGAGGGCTGCTCGTCGCGGTGTCGGGCATCATGCCCATCAAAGCGAGCGCGGGACATTGGCCGATTACAAGATGGTTTTTGCAGTTCTCCATGCGGCGGTCGGTCGTGACCCGCACGCTGACGCAAGACGTGCCGCCGCTCGACGAGCCGTGGATGGTCCTAAAGGGGGCTGCCTACTACGACACCGGCTGTCGCCCCTGTCACGGCAGCCCGGCGCTGCATCATCCGCGCGTGGCTCTGGCGATGACCCCGGTGCCGCCCTATCTGCCGGAGCAAATCCATCTGTGGGAACCAGAGGAACTGTATTACATCGTCAAGCATGGCGTAAAGTTCACCGGCATGCCGGCTTGGCCGACTCAAAAGCGCGACGATGAAGTCTGGGCGATGACCGCCTTTCTGTTGGAGTTTCCTCAGCTGGATGACGAGCAGTACCGGCAACTGGTGCTCGGCCCGGCTGCGGAGAGCAGTGAGCCGGCGCCGCTGGCCGATCTGGAAGGCCCGCAGCGCAGCACGCGGCAGGTCGTCCGCGAGAGCTGCGCGCGCTGTCACGGCTTCGACGGCCAAGGGCGCGGGCTTGGCGCGTTTCCCAAGCTGGCCGGGCAGAGCGCTCCCTACTTGGCCGCGTCGCTCGATGCCTTTGCCGAGCAGAACCGCTTTAGCGGTGTGATGGAACCAATCGCAGCGGGGCTGGATGCCCAGGAGCGGCGGGCACTGGCCCAGTACTACAGCAGCCTCGCCCCAGAGCCGCCGGTCGCGCAGCCGCCTCGGAGCGAGCAGTTCGCCGCGATGGTGGCGCGCGGCCGCGCAATCGCCGAGCAGGGCGTTCCCGCCCAACGGGTGCCGGCCTGCCAAGCCTGCCACGGCCCCGGCACCGGGCCGCGCAATCCCATCTATCCGCGCTTGGCGGGCCAGTACTCGGAATATCTCTTGCTGCAACTGCAGCTCTTTCAAAAAGAGCATCGCGGCGGGACCGTCTACCGCCACGTCATGCAGCCCATCGCCGCCCGACTCGACGCCTCCCAAATCCGCGCCGTTGCGCTCTACTACGCTTCGCTCCCCGCTGAACCGCTCGGCGTAGAGCCGCCGCCGAGGTGAAGCCGCCGCTTGGCAATCGCTGGCGTCCAACACGTCTTCCCGCGCAGGCGGGAATCTAGAGCGCAGTCTCCACGTAGCTCTAGCGCCAAAGCGGCTAACCGGCCTGGCGGCTTCGGGCGAAAATGGGGGACGCTGCCCCGTTATCGTGGAAAAAGGGCGGCCTTTTTCGTTTTTTGCCATTACAATCCGGCTCCCCCCGTCACTCACTCTATAGGGGAAAGTTTCGGCCTTTGAGCAGAAGAACTATGACCACAGGCGGCGATCGGCAAGAGCGGTTCGCGGCGCAGTTGGCGTCGATCCAGCGGCAGTTGTTCGGCTATATCTTCGCCTTGCTCCGCAATCTGGACGATGCGCAGGAGGTGTATCAGCAGACTTGTCTGGTAATGTGGCGGAAGTACGACGCGTTCGCCGGTCGCTCGTCGTTCGCCACCTGGGCTTGCGGCATTGCCCGCTACAAAGTCGCCGAGTTTCGCCGGCAGCAGCGCCGCCACCAGGCCCATTTCAGCAGCGCGCTGGAGGAGCAAATCGCGGACCTTCAGATGCAAGCCGCCACGCCAGTGCTCGACGCCCGCCGAGCGGCGCTCAATTCTTGCATGGCCAAGCTAACGCCCTCGGAGCAGGCGTTGCTCCGCGATTGCTACGGCAGCGCCCGGAGCGTGTCCGAAGTGGCCGCCGAGCGCAAACGCAGCGTGCAGAGCGTTTACAATTCGCTCCGCCGGCTGCGGCAACGGCTTTTGGAGTGCATTGATCGTGCGGTAGCGCGCGAGGAGCACGCATGAGCCGCCTGCACGCCGCGTCCGAGGAACTGCTGACGCTTATCGCCGCGACCTGCGATGGTCGGGCGGAGCAGGAACAGTTCGAGCGTTTGGAGCAGTTGCTCGACGGAGATCGTGCGGCGCAGCAGTTACTGCTCGATTTTTATCAATTGCAGGCCGATTTGCAGCTTCGTGAGCGCGCGGCGCACTCGACCCATCTGCTGCTGACGCAACTTCGGCAAGCCGAGCCTGCCTCGCGGCCGGATGTTTTGCCGTCGCTGAGCAGCGGGCCGTGGCAGCGTTTTCTGATGCCGGCCGCCATGATGGTCGCGCTCATCGCCTTTTTTTGGACCGCGCTGTTGGTGACGGTCGGCGGCTGGCGTCCTACCAGGGAGGAGGCAACAGCCAGCAGAGTGCAACGCCCGACTCTAGCGGCCCGCTTGACGCGCGTGGAGGCAAGCCGCTGGCGCGGGAAGGAAAGCACGCTGTTTGCCGGAGCGTTTCTGCCGGAAGGAAGGCTGCTCGAACTGGAAAGCGGGCTGGCGGAGATTCGCTTTCACGACGGGGCGCTGGTGCTCCTGCAAGGACCGGCCGCGCTGCGGATTGAGTCGAGCCAGGCGGCGCTGCTCGCGCACGGCCGTCTCGTCGCGCAGGTTCCTCGCGAGGCGGCTGGCTTTACGCTCCAGACGCACGCCGCCGAGATTGTCGATCTGGGCACCTCCTTCGCCGTGGAGGTCGGGGACACGCAGACGACGGAAGTGTTTGTGCAGACAGGCAAGGTGGCCGTCCGGCAACGGGGCGGCGCGGCGAACGAAGAACTGCTGCTCACAGCAGGGCAGGGAAGCCGCATCGCACCGGGCAAGCCCGCCTCGTTCGTCGGGCAGGTCGCCCCCAGCGTTTATGAACGCTTTGTGTGGCGCTTGCGAAAGCCCGGCGACACATTTCGAGTGGTTCAAAACAAGGAAACTAGCGATGACGAACTCGGCTTCTCCGCCGCTCGGGACGATCTGGTCAATCACGATTCGCCCTTCTTAGCCCGCGTGTCGCATGAGCGTTTCCAGCCCTTCACGCATCGCCAGTCCACCTCCACCGCCGCGGCGCTGAACGATGGGCAGGCCGACATCGCCGTGCAGACGGACCCGGCGCTAGCCAAAGGAACGGTCGCCTTCGATATCGACGGGGCGTGGACGAGCACCTTTTGGCTCGACACGTCGCAATATCCGCGCGGGTACGATCTGAGCGAGATCCGCACCTATTCCGGCTGGCAGGGACCGCGCGCCTCGCAGCGTTACAAGCTCTGGCTGCGCCGCGTTGGCGAGGACCAATTCGAGTATTATGGTACTTATCGTCTGACCTACGCGCGGAGTGGGTCGGCGCGCATCACGCTCACCAGCAATACCGGCGTGATTGCCAGCGGCGTCGCTGCCGTCCGGTTTGAATTTAACCCAGGTCCATCGCGGCGCGACCATACCTGTTACCGTGAAATCGACATCTTTGGCGCCCCCACCCCGCGCGAAGAAGCCGCCGGCCCGGCGGGGCGAAAGCAAAACTGACCTGTCTCTCACCAGGACGACCTATATGAAGTGTTTCCTTCCTAGCCTTGCCTTTGCCGGCTGCCTGCTGGCGGCGACGTTGGTAACCGACCGCGCCCCAGCGGCGATTCTTCCGGTGCAGAATCCCGGCTTCGACTTTGTGGCGGTGACGGGACCGCGCAGCGGCGAAATCAACCCCCGCGATTCGTTCACCGACGGCTTTGGCGTCGGCGTGCCGCTCTTTGTCGGCCCTGGGTTTTCGGGAGACGGACAAGACGGGACCGCCGACATCTTCGGCTGGACCGGCGGAGGCCGCGCCCCCAGTGGGGCCGGATCATTGGGAAGCAGCCACTGGGCGGGGGAAACGCCCCAGGGAGCAACCGGCTATGTGCAAAGCGGCCTGGAGGGAACCCTCAGCCAAAAAATCGCGGGGGTCCACTTTCCCGACACCGAGTATTGGCTGACTGTGGACATCTACAATCGCGCCTCGGGCAATTTGCCTCTTAACAGCCAGATCCGCGTCGAACTCTGGGGCGGCGGAACTCGGCTCGATGGAGAACTCAGCTTTTCCGATCTCATCGACGGAAAGATGACGGCGACGTTCTTCTACCAGTCGGATTCCTCGGTGCCCGACGGATCAAGCCTTACCATCTTGCTCGGCAAGAACAGGACCGGCCCCGCTCAGGTCAACTTCGACAACGTGCAACTGGCAACCGCGCCAGAACCGGCGAGCGGACTGTTGCTAGGGCTGGGAGGGCTGTTGGGAGCATGGTGGGTGCGGCGGCGGAGGTGAAGATCAACGGCGACAGCGGTTTACCCTTTCTCGTACTCAATAGCCAGCCAGCAACGCTCGCCGGTTTGCGTCGCCTGGGACCGGCGAGCGTTGCTCGCTGGCTATGGGAGCTTAGGGGACGCAACGGCGCGAGCGACTGAGAAGGAAGCCACTGGAACCATGAATAACCCGACTGTGCTCTCCACCGCTCCTCCACTTGAAGCGCAGAAGATCGGAAGGTCCAGCACGGGCGAGACGCCCGTGGCACCCGCGGGCTTTACCCTGGTGGAACTTTTGGTGGTGATCGCGATTATCGGCATTTTGATCGCGCTGCTCTTACCGGCGGTGCAGGCAGCGCGGGAGGCTGCGCGGCGTGTGCAGTGCGCGAATCATCTGAAGCAAGTGGCGCTGGCGCTGCATAACTATCATGCCACGCACGCCAAATTGCCGTTCGGCCAGAACCAGCGCAATAACTGCTGGGTTCCCGAT
>CAYZVT010000164.1:0-9861 GCA_964481585.1 uncultured Pirellulales bacterium | reverse complement strand
CTGGCCGGCCATCAACAGATCGCCGCCGCCTCCGAAAATTTTTGGCTCTGCACGCGCCCCGGCGCGCTCTACCTGCACGCCGAGCGCCCGTCGCAATGATGCAGCGCTCGCTCCCGCTGTAAGCTGTAAGTTGTTGGCTGTTAGCTATTCGCTATTAGCTGTTAGCTGTTAGCTATTGGCTATTAGCTGTCCGCAAAGCGCGGCGCAAGGCGGCTCCCCTCCGCCCCCCGCCCCCCCTTTTCCGCCCTCCGCTTTCCGCTTTCCGCTTTCCGCTTTCTTGCGCCCCCGCCACCCCGACGCGGTCGTACGGCGCGCTACCGCAGCGCGGCGAGTAGCTCGTTCAGCGCTTGGCGGTCGCGGCGGTCGGCGGCGACCTGCGCCGGACTGCTGCTGCCGCAGGCGGCCGCTTTGCCGGGAAGGAAGCCCAGCCCGCGGAGCAACTGCATCGCGGTGCGTGCGTTGCCGGCGATGAGCGATTGGGCGACGGCCGAGACCGCGTGTTGGCTGAGCATTTCCAGTTGCGCGCGGACGGTCATTTGCACTTCGCGGCGGCCGCGGTTGAGCATGGCTTGAAAGCCGTCGCACTGTTCGAGCCAGCGATAAACCGTCGCCCGCGCCACGCCCGAAAGCTCGGCGGCCCGCGTGACCGAGGTGCCGACCATCAGCAGGGCGAGCACCTCGGCCTGCTTCGGCGTCAGCCCCCACAGTTCCGCCCGCTCATCGAGCGGCGTCTCCTCGGATGAGACAAAATGGGGCGCTTTGAGGCGCTTTTGCGCGTTGTCGGCGCGCCCCATTTCCCGATCCTCTTGCTGCGCCACGACTTCCGACGCGGCCCCCACCGCCAGATGAGGCGCCGCGCCCCGCGAGTTTCCGCTCTCTCTGCCGTCGCTCATAACTGGCTCTCCCTGTGTCTGCGTTCGAGACCCCTCCAACGACCAGAATGTATAACAAATACATTTATAAAGATCAACAGTTTAGCTTCTCTGTCCGCATTGCCGGCCGGGGAATCCAGTGGGTGAATAGTCAGCTATCAGCGATCAGCAAAATCTCCTTCCCGCGCAGGCGGGAATCTAGAGAAGCAGACTTTTGCTTCCCGGTAGCGTCAGACACGGCTAACCGGCCTGGTGGCCTCGGGCCAAAAATCCAAATCCACAGTCCAAAATCCAAAATTCCGACCTTCTTGACACCCCGCCCCCTCGCATGTACCATAACACTAATCATTAGCCTCCTAATAATTCGGAAATCAACAGTGCTCCAATACGACTTCCACAACAGCATCGGCTACTGGACGAACATGGCTGCCCAGGCGTTTCAGCGGGCGCTGAACGAGGAGGTGCGCCCGCTCGGCGTGACGTGGCGGCAGTGCCAGGTGCTCGCGTTTTTGGCTTTGGAAGATGCCCTCTCGCAGGCCGAGTTGGCCGAGCGGATCGGGATCGAACCGCCGACGCTGGTAGGAATTCTCGACCGCATGGAGCGCGACGGCTGGATTCGCCGCGAGGGCTGCCCCAGCGACCGCCGCAAAAAACTGGTGGTCGCCACGGCCGAGGCCGAACCGGTGTGGGCGGAGATCGCCGCCTGTGCCCGTCGCGTCCGCAGCCGCGCGCTGCAAGGGCTTGCTCCCGAGCAGGCCGAGTCGCTCAAGCAGATGCTTGCCCATGTCCTCCAGAATTTGAACGCTCCCGTTGCCGAAGAGGTGCTTTAAGATCATGGCTGCATTGAAGATTTCTGCCCTACGTCGATCGAGGGTGTCCGCCGCGCTCGTCGCCGCGACGGTCGTCGCGCTCGCCACAAGCGTCTTGGCCCAGGGGCCGGGGGGCACGGCGCGGGTGGTTGTCGCGCCGGTTGTCGAGCGGTCCATCGCCACCGAGCAATCGTTTGTCGGCACCATCGTACCCCGCCGCACGAGCGTCGTCGGCAGCGCCGTCGCCGGGCGCGTGATCGAGCTGCACGTGGACGAAGGCGATTTTGTGACGAAAGGCCAACCGCTCGCTCAACTGCGAACCGGCACGCTCGAAATCGAACTGGCGGCCGCCAAGGCCGAACTCGCGCTGCGGCAAGAGGAGCTGCGCGAACTGGTCAACGGCTCGCGCCCCGAAGAAATCCAGCAAGCCGCAGCACGGATGGCGAGCGCCAAGGCACTGATGGACTATTCCGCATCGCGGCATCAGCGCAACGAAGTGCTCTACCGTCGCGGCCAGGCGATTACCGAGGACGAGATGGATAAGTCGCGTTCGACCATGATCGACACGCAACAGGCGTATCTCGAAACCAAAGCCGCCTACGAGTTGGCGGTAGCCGGTCCGCGTCAGGAACGCATCGCCCGCGCGCAAGCGTATGTGACCGTGCAGGAAGAACAGGTCCGGGAGATCGAAGATCGGCTGGAAAAGCACACGCTCCGCGCGCCGTTCGACGGCTTCGTGGTCGCCAAGATGACCGAGATCGGGCAGTGGATCAACGAGGCCGAGGCCGTGGCCGAAATTGCCGAGTTGCTGCCGGCGGAAGTGGAAACCCACGTTCCCGAAAGCTACATCGCCCGGCTTCAGCTGGGGATGCCCGCCGCCGTGCGGCTCGATGCGATTCCAGGAAAGACGTTTGAGGGCAAAGTGGTTCACCTCGTGCCGCGTGCCGACGCGCGTTCCCGCACCTTTCCCGTCAAGGTGCAAGTGCCCAACGAGCTGCAAGCGGGCATTCCGCTCTTGAAGGCGGGTATGCTCGCCCGGGTCGGCTTGCCGGTCGCCTCGGTCGAGTCGGCGACGCTCGTTCCGAAAGACGCCCTCGTGCTCGGCGGGCCGACGCCGATGGTCTACGTGGTCGAAAACGGCAAGGTTCGCCCGGTGCCGGTCGAAGTCGGCATTTCCGACGGAGGCTGGATTCAGGTCCGTGGCGATCTCAAGCCGACGCAACAAGTGGTGACCAAAGGCAACGAGCGTCTGTTCCCGAACCAAGCGGTCGAAATCATTCGAGTGACGGCGGCCGACTAGCCGCCCGCGCTAGGCCGGCACACTTTGCCGTATCGCCGCCCGCGCTGCGGACTCCCTACGATCGAAATGAGCGATTGACTCCCATGCACCCGATCCAGGCTTTTGTCAAAAATCCGATTAAAGTCGCCGTGGGCGTGCTGCTCTTGGCGCTGTTCGGCACGATCGCGCTGCTCCGCATGCCGATGCAGCTGACGCCAGAAGTGCAGACGCCGACGATCACGATCGAGACCCGCTGGCCCGGCGCTTCGCCGCAGGAAATCGAGCGTGAAATCATTCAGGAGCAGGAAGAACAGCTCAAAAGCGTCGAGGGCGTGACCAAGATGACGTCGGAGTCGATGGACTCCAACGGCCGCATCACGCTCGAATTTTATGTCGGCACCAACATGGACGAGGCGCTGCTCAAGGTGAACAGCCGCCTGCAACAGGTGCCCGAATACCCGGAAGACTCGGACGAGCCGGTCATTAGCACGTCCAACGCCTCGGATCGGGCGATTGCCTGGTTCATTCTCAGTGCCCGGCCTCCGAGCAACGAGGCCATCGCGGCCTTTCAGCAGCAGCATCCCGAGCTGCGCGCGGCGCTGGAGCCGGTGCGGCAAGCCCGCAACGAGGGGCTGAAGCTGTTGCGCTTGCGTCTGCTGGCCGAGAAACATCCCCAGGCTGCCGAACTGCTCCCCAAAAGCGGCGACGTGACCAAAATGCGCCGCTTCGCGGAAGACGTGATCGAAGCCCGCTTCGAGCGCGTGCCGGGCGTCTCCAACTCGAACGTCATCGGCGGCTTGGAGGAAGAGCTGCAAGTCGTGGTCGATCCCCAGCAGTTGGCCGCGCGGCAACTGACCATTACCGATCTGCGGGATGTGCTGCGTGGGCAGAACAAGGACACCTCGGCCGGCGACTTTTGGGAAGGCAAACGCCGCTACGTGGTGCGGGCGCTGGGCCAATTCCGGTCGCCGGAAGACGTGGAGAAGCAACTGATCGCCGTCCGCGACGGCGCGCCGGTCTATGTGCGCGACGTGGCCGAGGTGCGGCTGGGCTACAAAAAGCCCGACGGGCTGGTGCGGCGGTTCGGCACGTCGAGCATCGCCGTCAACGCCCAGCGCGAAACCGGCGCCAACGTGCTCGATGTGATGGAAGGGCTGCAAGCGGCCACCCGCGAACTCAACCAAGATTATCTGGCCGAGCGCAATCTCGAACTGACGCAAGTCTACGACGAAACCGACTACATCTACGCCGCCGTCGGTCTGGTGAATGAGAATATCGTCGTCGGCGGTTTGCTGACCATTGCCGTGCTCTTGCTGTTCCTGCGCAGCGGCCGCTCGACGCTGGTGATTGGCCTGGCGATTCCGATCAGCCTCATCGGCACGTTTTTGATGCTGAATCTGATGGGCCGCTCGCTGAACGTGATTAGCTTGGCGGGCTTGGCCTTCGCGGTGGGGATGCTGGTCGATAACGCGGTCGTGGTGCTCGAAAACATCTATCGCCACTACCAGGAAGAAGGCAAAGCCCCGGTTCGCGCGGCAGTCGATGCCACGAAAGAAGTCTGGGGAGCGGTCGCCGCCTCGACGCTCACCACGCTGGCCGTGTTTCTGCCGGTGCTCTTCGTGCAACAAGAGGCCGGGCAGCTTTTCCGCGACATCGCGCTGGCGATTAGCTCGGCGGTGGGCCTCTCGCTCATCGTCTCGGTGACGGTCATCCCCACGCTCTCCTCGCGGATCTTCAAAGAGCGCGACGAAGCCGAGCCGCAGCGCGGTGGAGCGGCTTGGAACGGAACCAATGGCGACGGCAAACCTCACCATGAACCGCCGAAAAAGAACCTGCGCCGCCACGGCTGGCTCGCGCCGGCGCTCGGCTTTTTCGACCGCCTCGGCAATGCCTTTGTGCGGGCGACGGTGGGGCTGAATGCTTGGCTGCTGGGAAGCGTCATGCGGCGGCTCGTCACCGTCGGCCTGATCGTGACTGTGGCCATCGGTGCCAGTTGGCTGCTCTGGCCCAAGGTCGAGTACCTGCCCACCGGCAATCGCAATCTCGTGTTCGGCATCATCATGCCGCCGCCGGGCTACAATCTCGACGAGCTGATGAAACTCGGGGAAACGGTCGAGAGCGAACTGCGCCCGTATTGGGATGTCGATCCCGACTCGCCCGAAGCCGCCCAGCTTCCCCATCCGGTGATCGCCGACTTCTTCTTTGTCGCGCGGGGGCGGCAGATTTTCCTCGGCGTGCGCGCTGCGGACCAAACGAAAGCGGCGGGACTGGTCCCGCTCGTGCAGTCGGTCGGCTCCAAGCTGCCCGGCACCTTCGCCGTGGCGAAGCAGTCGAGCCTGTTCGAGCAGGGGCTTTCGGCAGGCCGAACGATCGACATTGAAATCACCGGGCCGGAACTGACCGAACTGGTCCAGCTTGGCGGCCGCGTGCTGGGGCAGGTCAAGCAGATCATGCCCGAGGCCCAAGCCCGCCCGGTGCCGAGCCTCGACCTCTCCAGCCCCGAAGTCCACGTCGAGCCGAAGCTCGTGCAAGGCGCGGAGCTAGGGATCAACTCCACCGATCTCGGCTACACGATCAACGCGCTCGTCGATGGCGCTTACGCCTCGGACTACTTCGAGGGGGGCGACAAGATCGACCTGACGATCATGGGCCAAGAGAAACACGCCAGTCGCACGCAAGATCTGCAAGCCCTGCCGGTCGCCACGCCGAGCGGGCAACTCGTAACGCTCCGCGATCTGGCGGAGATCGAGCTGGCCAGCGGCCCCGAGCAAATCAACCACCGCGAGCGGCAGCGGGCCGTGACGATCGAGGTCTCGCCGCCGCCAGCCGTCGCGCTGGAAGACGCGATCATTCAGATCAATAGTCAGATCATCGCCCCGCTCAAGGAGCAAGGCGTCCTCAAGGGCGGCTACATGATCAATCTCAGCGGCACGGCCGACAAGCTGAACGAAACGTGGCTCGCGCTGCGCTGGAACGTCGTGCTCGCGCTACTGATTACCTATTTGCTGATGGCCGCGCTGTTCGAGTCCTGGCTCTACCCGTTCGTCATTATCCTCAGCGTGCCGCTCGGGGCAGTCGGCGGGATCATCGGCCTGCGGCTCTTGAGCGGCTACCTAATGCTGCTAGGGCAAGTGCCGCAACCGCTCGACGTGCTCACGATGCTCGGCTTCGTGATTCTGATCGGTACGGTGGTGAACAACCCGATTCTAATCGTTCACCAAGCGCTAAACCACATCCGCGAAGACGGCATGACTCCCAACGACGCTTTGCTCGAAAGCGTGCGGACCCGCATCCGGCCGATCTTCATGACCACGACCACCACCGTGCTCGGCCTCGCGCCGCTGGTGTTCTTCCCCGGTGCCGGGAGCGAACTCTACCGCGGCCTCGGCGCCGTGGTGCTCGGCGGTCTGGCGATCTCGACAGTCTTCACCCTCGTCCTCGTGCCCGCCCTGTTCAGTCTCACCCTGCAAGCCAAAGGGGCGCTCGTCGCCTGGCTGCGGCCAGCTTCGCAGCCCGCGGCGGCCCCGATCGAGCCGGCGCCCCATCGCCCGCAAGTGCAGGCGCAGCAGGAGAGCGAAGTGCAGGTCCGGCCTCGCTAAGGCGGAGGGGGACGCGAAGGCGGAGGGCGGAGGGCGGAAAAGAAAAGCGGAAAGCGGAAAGCCGGTAAGGGTTTATTTTTAGCTGACTGCTGACTGCTGATCGCTGACCGCTTTGACATTTGGAGGTAATCCGCATGGGCAAGATTGAGGCTCTCGAAAACGAAGTCCGGCATTTGTCGCCGGACGAACTTGCCGAGTTCCGCCAGTGGTTCCTGGCCTTCGATGCCGAAGCCTGGGATCGTCAAATCGAAGCCGATGCCAAGGCAGGCAAGCTTGATGCTCTTGCAGCCCAAGCACTGCTCGCTCACCAGCATGGCGAGAGCCGTGAATGATGAGGCACTTCGCCTAGTCGGACTTTGCTATACTGGCCATCACTCCGCCAAGGTTGAGGACGGGTAACGGAGCACCCGGCGCGGGCGGTCGAAAGATCGTAGCAGCAGGATCTGATAATGCCGACGATCTCCAGATTCTTCGGAATCATCGTTATAACGACCACCAGCCGCCACACTTCCACGCTCGGTACCAGGATCAAGAGATAACGGTCGAGATTGAAAGCGGGCTTGTAAAAGGGGCGATGGCTCGGCGGGCCTTGCGCATGATCTTTGAATGGATGGATCAGCATCAAGCGGAACTAATGAGAAATTGGGAGTTGGCAAGGCAGAGAAAGCCTTTGGAGCAGATTCCCCCACTGACATAGGTCGGACAGCTATGTTTCTCCACGTCACAGGTGTACGCCACCTAGAGAATTACAAGCTCGAAGTGGCTTTTAACGACGGCGCCCTGAAGCAAGTCGATCTTGCGCAGGAGTTGTATGGCGAAGTATTCGAGCCTCTGAGAAACATCCATTTCTTCAAGCAGGTGTTTGTCAATGAAGAGACAAACACGCTCCAGTGGCCGAATGGAGCCGACTTCGCTCCCGAGTTTCTCTATGAAATAGGACAAGTGGTAACACCGGTGGCGTGATGGCTGGATGAGCGAGATTCGGGCTGAATTGCCCGCCCCGAATCCACTGCTGGACAAGCCAGAGAGCAGCCCCCGGCGGAATGCGAGAATCCAGCCGTGCGTATCCGCCGACACAGCCTTGAGCAATCGGTATTCGTTGATGCCTCCGCCGCCTCGATCTGGCGGGAGGTCACGCAGGTCGATCTGGCGTCCTTTCGTCACCCCGCTTACTTGGCGATTCTCGGAATCCCAAAGCCCCTCCACGCCGAAGTCGTGCGGTCCGGCGTCGGAGGAACCCGGATTGCGACGTTCTCGAATGGCCTGCGGTTCTGCCAGGAGATTACGGACTGGCAGCCCCACCAGTGCTACGCATTCACGTTTCGCGCCGATCCTGGCTTTCGCGTGGCGTACTGCCTCGACTTGTCTGGGGGACCGTTCCGAATGGTGTCGGGGGCGTATCGGATCAGGCCGGAGCAGGCGGCAGCAGAGCTGTCCCTTTCCAGCCAGTACGAACTACATGGCATCTTCGGCCTTTTGCTGAGTTGGCCCGTTCGGCTAGTCCTGCACGTCTTTCAGGCGTATCTTCTCGGGGGTATCAAGGCCAACGCGGAGCGCCGCGAGCAATCTGCAACGTAGCGGTCGGACAGCATGCGTCGAGAATCCTACTCGGTCGAAATCGCCGCGTCCTGTGAAGACGTGTTCGACCTGGTGCATGACTACGCGCGCAGGCTCGAATGGGACTCGATGCTCCGCGAGGCACGGCTGCTGGGAGGTGCGAAAGCGGCCGCAGTTGGCGTGCGTTCTCGGTGCGTGGGGACGTGGAAGGGGGCCTTCCAGGCGCTCGAAACCGAGTATGTCCGTTTCGAGCGAGGTCGGGTTGCGGCGGTCAAGCTGACGAATCGCCCCGCGCTCTTCCGCCACTTCGCGGCCACCATCCGACACGAGCCGCTGGGACCGAACCGCTCGCGGCTGACCTACATCTATTCCTTTCGCGCGCGCCCCGCCATGCTCGCCCCGCTTCTGGAACCCCTCATTCGCATGCGGTTAGCACGCGAAATTCGCAACCGCCTACGGTGCCTGCGAGACTTCATCGAGCAGAAGCACGGCGGCCGAGCCGAGCGAAACGCTTAACTTACGCCGGGTGCCACCGGCCTCCGGCCAGTGCCGTTTTCCAAGCAAGGAAGGAGTGCTCGCAGTGAAGTTCGCCCCCATCCCCAGGACCACTGGCGCGTGCGCCAGTGGCACTCGGCGAATTGGGCGGATCGCCAAATTGAGGCGACAGCGAATCCTTCGACCGAATTGCTCGACTTGCGATTCGCGGCCTTTGCACATTGATTCACGAACCGGGCATCACCGGCGATCAACGGTCACAGGTTTCTTTCTTGGACGATGGCTACGACCTTGCCGTCGCAGGCACGTACGGCACCATGGATGACGTTGAGCGAGAACTACAGACTTTCGTAACGCCGTACTCGGAGAAAATCGCTGAACAATACCCGGCCTTAATACCGTCCGAAGCGTAAACGCGGGCGTTTGGCGGCAGTCAGCGGGGCCGTGGAAGAAGGTGCTCCATGAAAAGCGAGCGTCAAAAAATGCTGGCCGGAGAGCTTTACGATCCGATGGATCAAGCTCTGGTTGAGGCTCGCGCCCGTGCAAGAGATCTGTGCCAGGCGCTCGGTGCAACGCGCGAAGCGGAAGGCGAGGAGCGGAGGCGTATTCTACGCGCGCTCTTCGGGGCTGGCGGAGATACGGTTTGGATGCAGCCGCCTTTTTTCTGCGACTATGGGTCCAACATCGAGCTTGGGGAGCGCGTGTTCTTTAACTTCAACTGCGTCGTGCTGGATGTGTGCCGGGTGCGAGTCGGTGATTTTACGCTGTTTGGCCCGGCGGTGCAGATCTACACGCCGATGCATCCGTTCAAGGCAGCGCTGCGCCGGGAACAAGAATTTGGGCGGCCTGTCGAGATCGGCGCTGACGTCTGGGTGGGAGGAGGCGCGATCATCTTGCCCGGCGTGAGCATCGGTTCGCGTGCGGTGATTGGGGCGGGGAGCGTGGTGACGCGCGATGTCCCTGAGGACGTATTCGCCGCAGGCAATCCCTGCCGGGTGATCCGCACGCTTACCGAGTGAATCGCGGAGCTGCGCGTCTCCTCAGCCTAACTGAAATAAATCCAGATTCCGCCCACCGCCGCCAGGAGCAGCACCGTGAGGACGATGTTGAGCGTCTGCGCCGCGCGGCTGGTTTCGATCACGCCCGGCTCGGCGGGGTCGACGGTGGAGAAGGTGAGGTTGCGGAGTTTTTCGCGCGGTTCGGGGGGCGTGAGGAGGCTGACGGCGATGAGCAGCACCGTGCAGATGGCG
>CAYZVT010000163.1:0-9862 GCA_964481585.1 uncultured Pirellulales bacterium | reverse complement strand
GGCTGCGCGATGGCCCCTCCTGCGAACGCGGCACCGGTGGAGACGCCCTGGCGGCGCGAAATGCCCCCCTGGGCGATTTCGGTGGTGCTGCATGCGGCGCTGTTGCTCTGGATCGGCTGGACGTTCCAGAGCGTGCCGCGCGGCATTGTCGAGGAGCCGGGGCGCGCGGTCGGCATCGTGCTCAAAAGCTACTCCGACGAGGGCGAGCGCTACGAGGGCGAAGCCGAGCAGTCGGCCGAAGCGACCGAGAGCGACGCGCCTCAAGACCCCATCCGTGCGGCGCTCGCCGCGCTGCCGGCGGCCGACGCCGCGGCCGATCTGAGCGCGGCGCTTCCTCAGTTGCCTGTCATCGGACCCGGCGAAGCGGGCGGCCTCGACGGCATCGGCAGTGCCGGTGCCTTGACGAGCGGACCACAGCAGCCGCGCCGCGCCTCCGGCGGTAAGGCTAGCGTCCGTCTCTACGGCGGTCCCCAGGCGGTCGGCAGCAAGTTCGTCTTCGTGTTCGACCACTCCGACAGCATGGTCGGCGCGCCGCTCGCCTCGGCGAAGCGGGAATTGATGAACAGCCTCGACGCGCTGGAGAGCACCCATCAGTTCCAGATCATTTTTTTTAATCACCAACAGCGGATCTTCGACCTGAGCGACCAGAATCGCATCCCGTTTGCTACGTCGCGCACCAAAGAGATGGCGGCCCGCTTCGTCGGTGGCATTACGGCCAGCGGCGGCACGAACCGGCTCGACGCGCTGATGAAGGCGGTCCGCCTGCGGCCGGATGTGATCTTCTTCTTGACCGATGCCGACGATCCGATGAACGCGGCCGAACTGGAAGAAGTCCGCACGACCAACCGCGGCACGGCTTCGATCCACTGCATCGAGTTCGGCTTCGGCCCTTCGTCGGGCGGCACGAATTTTCTGACGCGGATCGCCCAGCAGAACGCCGGCAGCCACGTCTACGTCGATACCAGCCGGCTCGGCCGCTAAAAGCCCCTCGCCCACTTTCGCCCACCGCCCGCCGTGACTGCTCGACCTTTTTCTTGCCGCCGATCTGCTGCGACCACGCTTGCCGCTTGGCTCGCCGTGTTGTCGGCCTGCGGCGCGGCCAGCTTCGCCGCGGCGCAGGATGAGGTGACGATCGCGGCGGAGCAGGGCGAGGGGCAATTTCGCGTAAAGGGCACCATCGTCGAGTTCACCGGCACGGCGATTCGCCTGCGAAGCGACAGCGGCGCCGAGCATACCTACCCGGCCGAGCGTGTCCTGGACATCGCGACGCAGTGGACCGCCGACCACCAGGCGGCGCGAGCCGCCCGCGACGCCGGGCAGTTTGCCCGCGCGGTCGAGCAGTACCGCCGCGCGGTGAACCAAGAGACCCGCACCTGGGCACGCCGCACGATCTTGGCCGAACTGGTGTGGTGCTACCGCGCGCTGGGCCAACTCGACGCGGCGGGCGAAGCGTTTTTGTTGCTCGTGAGCAGCGATCCGGCGACGCGCGATTTCGACAGCATCCCGCTCGCCTGGACCGCCACCGAAGGCGTCTCGCCCCAGCGCGCGCGCGAGTGGCTCGCCCGCGCCGACTCTCCGGCGGCGCGGCTGCTTGGCGCAAGTTACCTCATGACCACCGAGCGCGCTGCGGCACTGGCCGCCCTCGCGGAATTGTCTGGGCACGAGGACGCCCGCATCGCGGCGCTGGCCGAGGCCCAAGCCTGGCGTGCGGTCGCCTTCCGCGCCGAGCCGGCACAAACCGCCCTTTGGCAGCAGAAAATCGAAACCATGCCTGAATCGCTGCGGGGCGGTCCGTACTTCGTGCTGGGTCAAGCCTTAGCGGCTCAAAAACAGCACGACGCGGCGGCGCTGACGCTGTTGCGGGTGCCGATTCTCCACGGCCGTGACCGGCAGCTTGCGGCGGCCGCGCTGGTGCTGGCCGGGGCGGCGCTAGCGGAGGCGGCGCAGCCGGACGAAGCGCGGCGGCTCTTTCAAGAAGTGTGCGACCGTTATCCCCCCTCGCGCTGGCAGTCGGAAGCCCAGTCGCGGCTGAAACAACTCGATCCACAGTGAGCGCTGTGGTCCGCCAGGTAGGAGTCTTGTGTTGGCTGATTTTCTTCGCGTCGCGTCGCTGATGATCGTCCTGGTGCTTGGGCTGTGCCGCGCTTCGCTCGCGCAGGCCCCGGCGGCTCCGCCCGTCGCGCCTGCGGAGAGCGCCGAACAAGCGTCGGCCGAGAGCGAAGCCCCCGAAACCTTTTGGGAGATCGTCTTCGCCGGAGGGCTGACCGGCTTTTTGATTATGATGATGCTCATCGCGCTGTCGATCGCCGCCGCCGCGCTGGTGATTGAGCATCTGCTGACGATCCGCCCGCAGGTGCTCATGCCCGAAGGACTCGCCGAGCGCGTGCGCGAGCAACTTGCCGCCGGTTCGCTGAGCGGAGCCAATCAGCTTTGTCAGGCGAACCCGAGTTTCCTGGCATTCGTCCTCCGCGCGGGGCTGAGCGAAGTCGAAGGGGGCTGGCCGGCGGTCGAAAAGGCCATGGAAGACGCCACCGCCGAGCAGGCTTCGCGGCTGGCCCGCAAGGTCGAGTACCTTTCGGTGATCGGCAATCTCGCGCCGATGGTGGGGCTGCTCGGAACGGTGACGGGCATGATCTTCGCCTTCCAAGAGGTCGCCGCCACACAAGGCGCGGCTCGCGCCGCAGAGTTGGCCGAAGGGATTTATCAGGCCCTCGTCACGACCGTCGCCGGGCTGTTGATCGCGATTCCCTCGCTCGGGGCGTTCGCTATTTTTCGCAATCGCGTCGATGGTCTGGTCGCCGAAGTCGCCTACAACGTGCTGCATGTGATGATGCCGCTGAAGCGCGTCCGCACGCGCCGCGCGGCGGGCGTGCCGACCCCGCCGCCGGTCGAAGGAGGCGTCTGATGCGACTGCCGCTGCGCGAGCGGGCCGCAAGCCTCGGCTTCAACATGACGCCGATGATCGACGTGGTGTTTCTGCTCATCATCTTCTTTCTCGTTTCGAGCCATTTGGCAAAACAGGAAGTGCAGTTGGAACTGGCGCTGCCCGACGCCGCCAGCGGCCAGGACGCGACGGACGACAGCCGGCCGCGTGTGACGATCAACGTGCTCGCCGGCGGCGAAGTGTTGCTCGGCGGCGAGCCGGTCGATGCCGAGCAGCTAGAGCGCCGGCTTCAAGTGGAAACAAGCACTTCGGGCCGCGATCTGGAAGTGCGGATTCGCAGCGATCGCCGCGTGCCGTACCGGCACATCGAGCCGATCATGCTCGCCTGTGCCCGCGCGGGGGCGTGGAATGTGACGTTCGCCGTGATCCGTCCCGAATAGAAAAAACGCATGCGACTGCCGACGAGCCTGACGCGCAAGCCGATCGAGATCCCGATGACGCCACTGATCGACGTGGTGTTTCTACTGATGATTTTTTTCGTCTGCACGGCCAGCTTCCAGCTTCCCGAAGGGGTGCTGCCGAGCAGTCTGCTCGCGGCCGGCACGGCGAAAAGCGAGGTGGTCGTCGAGCCGGAGATTCAACTGCAGCGAGTGGTGGTCAAGCTCCAAGTCGGCGGCTCCGATCTCGTCTGGATCGTCAACGACCGCCCGTACGGTTCGCTCGCGGCGGTGCGGGACGTGCTGACGGCGGTGGCCGAGATTGATCCGGCGCTGCCGGTGATTCTCGATGTCGAGGGGGCGGTGCCGCTGGGGGACGTGATCGACGTGTACGACCTCTGCCGGCTGGTCGGCTTTAGCAAGATTCAGTTCGCCGCCTCGGCGGAAGCGTGAAGCGTGCAGAAGATTTTTGATTGGTGCTTATGCTCCGGTTTCTTGTCATCCTGCTAATCGCGGCGAGTGCCGTACCGGCTTGGGCCGATTCGCCCGAAGCGCGGTTTGTGGCGGGCTTGCGCGCGCGGCGGCTGTTTCGTTTGGCCGAGCAGTATTGTACCCAGCAGGTGCGGCGGAGCGATCTTTCGCCAGCGCGGCGGGCCGAGGTGCTGATGGAACTGGCCCGCACCTATGGCGAGCACGCGCTGCACGCGCCGCCCGGAGAGCGGCAACCGCTGTGGGACGAAGCCCATGCGGTGGTGGGCGATTATCTCCAGGCTTTTCCCGACAGCCCCCGGCGGCTGTTGATCGAGCTGCAAGACGCCCTGACGTGGCTCGCGCAGGGCGAGCTGGCACGGCAAGAAGCGCAAGTCGTCTCGGGCCAAGAGCCGCTCGTGGAACAAGCGCGGCAGTCGCTCCGCAGAGCCGCCAGCGCGCTGGAGCAGATCGCCGAAGAGGTCGAAATCGCCCTGCGCCAGCAACTGCGGCGGCCAAACGAAGACGGCCAAACGCTGTCGGCGACGGAGCTAGCGGCGCTGGAGAAGAACGTCGCGTACCAGCTTGCCCGTGTCTACCGCAATCAAGCCGAGTGTTACCCGCCCGGCAGCCCCGACCGGGCCAACTCGCTCACGCAAGCCCTGGAACGGCTCACGCGGCTGGCGCAGCTTGCGGTGGCCGATGCGATGGTGTGGCGGGCGAGACTTGACCGGGTGACTTGCGCGCGGCTGCTGGGAGACTTGCCGCAAGCGAGCCAAGCCCTGACGGCACTCGTCCAAGGCGAGCCGCCGGTGGAAATCGCGCTGCAAGCTCAGGCGGAAAAAATTCGCCTGCTCTTGGCGAGCGATCAAGTCGACGCGGCGCTGGCGGCGGTCGAGCAGGGCCGCACGCTCCACGGGGAAAGTTCGGCCGATCTGGATTTTGCGCATGTCGAGGCGCTCGTGGCGGCGTGGAAGAAGGCGAGCGCGAGCCAGGACGCGGACGAAGCCGCGCGCTGGCAGCGGCGGGCGGCGCTCCGGGTGCAACAGATCGAACGCGAGCACGGCCCCTACTGGATGCGTCGAGCCGAAATGCTGCTCGGTCGCTCAGTCGGAACGACGGCCGGCGACGACGTGGAAGCCCTCGCTCGCGCCGCGGCGAGCCTGTACCGCAGCGGGCAAATTGACGAAGCGCTGAGCACCTATGATCGGGCAACGACGCAGGCTCGCAACCAAAACGCACGCGAGCGGGCGTTTGAACTGGCCTTCACGGCGGCGGCGATCGCGCATGAGCAGGGGCGCCACGCCGAGGCGGCTCGGCGGTTTCGGGCGTTGGCCCACGCCCAGCCGGAGCACGCCCGGGCGGGCGAAGCGCATCGGCTGGCGATCGTGAACCTTGCGCAGCAGGCGCGATCGGGCACGGAGGCGGAGCGTGCGGCGGCGCTCGCGGCGTACCGCGCGGCGCTCGAAGCCCATTTGCAGCGCTGGCCGAACGACCCTTCGGCCGACGCCGTGCGGCGCTGGCTCGGCGACTTGCACCGCGCGCGAAGCGAGTGGCCGCAAGCGGTCGCGCTGTACAAACAGGTCTCGCGCGGGAGCGAACCGTTCGCGGCCGTCGTGCCGGCGCTGGCCGAGAGCTACGCCAAGTGGATCGCGGCGCAAAAAGCCGCCGGCGAGCCGCACACGGCGATTGCCCATGAGGCGGCGGAGCATTTTCAAAAGTACCTCTCCACGTCGGCAGCGGCGGGCGCGGAAAACGATTCGCCGGTCGATCGCTTCTGCGCGCTCACCGCCGCCAAGATGCTGCTCGACGCGGGGCCAAACGGTGCGGCCGAGGCTGAACGGGTTTTGGCGCAGGCGCTAGAGAAAGCATCCGACGCGCCGGCTGCCTGGCGCTCGGAAGCGGCGACGCGTCTGGTTTACGCCCTCGCCGTGCAGGGACGGCACGATGAGGCGGCGCGGGTAATGGATCGGATTTCCTCGGGCAGCACGGATGGTTTAATCGGACTACTGGAGACACTGAACGCGCTCGCGGCCGAAGCTCCGCCCACGATGCGCGGCGCGCTGGCCGGTTTGCAGCTTCGCACGCTTGCGCTGCTGGAACCGCGACGGGCGGAGCTTAGAGAGGACCAGCGCAAGGCCTTCGACACCGGCCGCGCCGCGGCGCTGCGCTCGGCGGGACGCACGGCCGAAGCGCTGCGCGCCTATGAGCAACTCGCCGAAACGTATCCCGAGGATGGTGACGTGCAACAGGCGCGCGCGGAACTGCTGCAAAACACGACCGATCCGGCGACACTGCGGCAGGCGCTAAAGCTGTGGCGCGAGATCGAATCCAAAAGCCGCCCTGGCGGCGAGCGCTGGTTTACCGCCCGCTACGCGCAAGCCGAGGCGCTCTATCGGCTCGGCGAGAAAGAGCAAGCGGCGAAGCTCGTGCGACTAACCGCCGTGCTCCATCCAGAGCTAGGCGGGGCGGTGCTACGGGCAAAGTTCGAACGGCTGTTGACGCTCTGCCAATGAACATGCCGCCGGCGCGTCACACGGACGAAAAGCCCATGATCCGTTCGTAGGTGTGGAGGTTGATGCGGTAGCACTCGCAGGCGTTCTGCTCCAGCTCGTCGCGGTCGAGGATCGTCAGCCGGCCACGGCGGTAGGTAATCAGGCCCGCTTGTTGCAACAGTCGCGCGGCGAGATTGACCGTCTGGCGGCGGACGCCGAGCATCTCGGACAGCAGCTCCTGCGTCATTTCCAGCTCGTCGCATCCCTTGCGGTCAGCGGCCGTGAGCAGCCAGCGCGACATGCGTTCTTCGAGCGTATGGTGCAGATTGCAGGCCGCATTCTGCCCGGTCTGCTGCAGGAGCGTCATCGTGTAGCGATGCAGCAGGTAGAAGACCGGCGGGCTTTGGGCGAGGATCTCTTTCAGCGTGACGGCCGGCACGCGCAGCGCCTCGCCTGGCACTTGTTGAATGATGCGGTACGGATTGATCGCTTCTTCGAGAAGGACCGCCGTGCTGACCATTCCCTCGCGGCCGATGCCGGCGGCTTCCAAGACGGTGCCGTCTTGCATAATCACCACGGCCGAGAGCATGCAGCTCGTCGGGAAGTAGGCGTACCGCATCGGCTGCAGCGGTTCGGCAAGCAACTCGCGGGGAGCGATCTGCACCCTATCCGCCGCGTCTTCCAACTGGCGGCGAACCCCCTCCGGCAGGCGAGCGAGAAGGAGGTTTGAGGCGTGCGGGGAGGAGGCCACTGCTGGTCCTGGGGTGGAACCGTCTGCCGGGCAATTTAGTACCAGTCGCCAGTTTGCAGGTCGTTCTGGGCAAATGCAAGGGATTTCCCCACCCCACCAGAGAAAATTCGACCCCTATGTCCGATAGCGGACAGACCGCCGCCCGCTGCAGCGGGTAAAAGAAAGGCTGAGGTCGTCGTACCAAATTTTCCCGCTGGCGGAAGAAGCTGAATGTCGCTCGACGGAATGGAGTATCTCCGGCGTGCTCGGGCTATCCTCGGAGAAGATGGCACGCAGCTTGACGGCACCGCGCGCGCGCGGGTTCTCGAAGCGGCCGACCGCTTTTGGTCGGCCCTCTTTTACGACGACACCTGGCCGCCGAGCCTGCGCGAGCACGCGCAGCAGGTAGGCCGGATGTTGCTCCAGCGCGGCACGATCCGTCAGACCCTTGAGACGATGGACGACGCGCAACTGAACGAAGTGCAGACGGCGCTCCGCGCGTTTCTCCGCGCCGCCGAAACCCACCACGGCGACGGCCACGCCGCAAGCTGATGCCGGAGAAGCCGGTTTCGCGCCAGGCAGCGTAGCCGATTCGCTCCGCGAATCGGACCAGCCAGGCGGGCAACTATCGGCAGGGTTGAATCTCTCCTGCGGCACAGCGGGCAGGTCTCCGTCGCCCCAGCGACTGAGCTACACTGCCTGACGGCCGGGGCCTCGGGGGCTTCGCTGCGCGCGCGCCCCCGCCACCCCTGGCGCGCCCCGCGCCACCCGCTGGACGTGCTGCTAGCCCAGAAAGGGGCTGCGGGGCTTCAGCGGACGTAGGGCGTGGAACACAGCAGTCATGGCGGTCAGCGCGCCGGCAGAAACGAGGAGGGCTTCGAGCATCAAGCGATCCCGGGGAGGAGCCAGGAGGAGGTGGGACATGAGGAAGTGGTTCCTCCTGAACGCATCTCGGGTGCCAAGGGTTCGAGCCGGCTTGTAATTTTTTCAAAAGTCGCGGTTTCCCTAGCATTCGGCGTCCTTTCGTCGTCAGGCGGCAATTCGGAAGCGCAAGGCGGTTGTGCTCAAACCGACGGCACGCGGTTGCGAGTCTGATCCGGCTGGCGGCCGCCGCAATAAAAAACGCTCGCCCCCGTTGGGACGAGCGTGAACCGAGGCCGAGGCAGCCCGGCGTGGAGGAGGATACGCCGGGGCTGCCCGCTCTCGGCCTTTTTGAATTGCAGCGGCCGGCTACCAGGGGCCGCGGACGTAGTAGACGCCGAACTGCGTGGTGTCGCTCGGCCACTGCGGAGTTGGGCGGAAGCCCTGACCGCCCCAGGCGTAGCCGGGGAACTGGCGGCCGAACTGCGGGTAGATCGGCGAGACGCGCTTGTTGCCCACGCCCCAACCGAACTCGGTGTGCGAAAACGCCGTCGGCGGCACGACCAGCGCCACCGGCGCGCCGTACAAGGTGTGATAGTAACCGCCGTGCCAGTTCAGCAGCGCCGGATTCTGCGCGGCCGCCAGGCCCGCATTTCCGTACAAGCCGTGCCCGTGCAGCAGCCCCCCATGACAGCCGTGCGGGCCGCAGGCCGGCACTCCACATCCGGCCGGGCCGCAACCGCGCAGCCGCGCCAGCCCGCCAGCTTCGGATGGCTGCGCGGCAAGCGACAGCGCCAGCAGTGCGGCGGCAAAAAGAATTGATCGTCGAATCATAGCGCCAGTCCTTATCCAGCTTTGGGCGGGGGTTAGTCGTGCGTAAACGGCGCGGCGGGATAGTCCCATTCGACGGGACGGGGGAAGCCGCGGCCGGTGATCGGGTTGAGTTGATTCAGCGGGTTATGGCCCCAGCGGACGCGCGTCCGCGTCAGGCCGCCGCCGGGGTTGTATGCCCAGTAGTTGCGATTGTGGACGTACAGATACTCGTGCGGATAGAGCGGCTGATAGGTGTACCACGTCCAGCCGACGTGCGGCGGAACCGGACGCGGGCTGAGATACATCTGCGCCGGCACGCCGGTCGGGTAGGTCGGCGCGACGTAGTAGTTGTAGAACAGATCGCCTTGCACCGAGACACGCCGCCCGCCGTGGTTGGCGTGCGCTTGGCGACTGCCGCCAAGTTCGACCTGGAAGGCCACCGCCAAGGCAGAGGCGACCAACAGGCCCAGAGAGACTTTGCGCAACATGGGTTTTCTCCTCCTCCTCCTCAAGAAATCGCGAAGCCGTCGGCACTGGCACTGTCGCAGGTAGGTCAAGAGCGGCCCGTGCAGCGGTCGCTCTGGGCCAAGGCGGGTGGGGTCGAGGAAGGCCAGGTGGGCTGTCTTTCGGGAGCCGTGCGGCGGCTCCTCCAACAATCTCGGCCCGCCGGGCGGCGGAGGGTGAATCTTTGTTTGCGGTGTGGGAGAAACAGACCTAATCTGCGGGACTTACGGCCAAAAGCGGCTGGGACGCCGGCCCTAGAATCGGTATAATTAGCCGTGACCGCACTGCCGGAAAAGTCGCTCGGCTCGGCCCGGCGGAGCGTCCGCCTCGGACGCCGCCCAAGCGGTTCCCGCCGCTTGCGAAAAGGAATTGGGCTTCGGTCCGCCAACCCTCGCGCGAAAGGACTCGCCTCGTCTCCCGATCCGCGTCAGTTTGCCTGCGCAGCCGCCGGTGGCTTGCCAACCGAACCAGCGCTGCGGGTTCAAGCAGCCCCGCCGGGCCTGCTCGCAAGCGAGTTATTGTTTTGTACGATGCTCATCGGAGTCGGCCCGTGCGGCCGAATGCCGATAAGAGCAGGAACGGTTGTTTTGTCGGCTCAATCAGACAAGAGAACGTAACTGTTTAGCCGAATGCAGTTGGTTTAGCGGCGGGACAACGTCCCGCGCGTTGG